>JAHZHS010000073.1:8857-10425 GCA_019420135.1 Oscillospiraceae bacterium
TGCGCGGTGGGGTCGGTGGCGGTGCTGTATCTGGCCGTGGGTCTGACCCTGGCCCGGTGGATGCCCGTCAAGGGCACCTACCAGATCGGGCCTCGCCAGTTCAGCCTCTCCTTCGTTCTGCTGCTGCTCATTCTCTTCCTGGTGCAGCTCTCCACCACCCTGTGGTACGGGGAGGATCTGCCTGCTTTCTGGCTGTTTCCCCTCCTCATGGAATTCTACTGCGCCACCCTGCTCTATCTCCAGCACGAGCTGTTCAAGAAAAGCTACATCCGCCAGGAGCTGGACACCCTCAACCAGCTGTGGATGCAGCAGAAAAACCAGTATTCCATCGCCCGGAAAAACATCCTGCTCATCAACCGCAAGTGCCACGCCCTCAAACACCAGATCCGCGCCATGCGGGCCATGGTAGGGGACGAGAAGGTCATCTACCTGAAAGAGCTGGAACAGTCGGTGCGCATTTACGACGCCATCGCCAAGACGGGCAACGAGGTCCTGGACACGGTGCTCACCGAGAAAAGCCTCTACTGCGAGGCCAACCACATCCAGGCCCACTGCATCGCCGACGGCAGTCTGCTGGATTTCCTCGATCCGGTGGACCTGTACACCATCTTTGCCAACGCTCTGGACAACGCCATCGAGCATGTCCAGACCATCCAGAACCCGGAAAAGCGGATCATCGACGTGCTGGTCTACGCCGAGAACAAGCTCATCGCCATCCAGATCAGCAATCCCCTCTGCGGGGAGCTGCGCTTCGGCGCCGACGGGCTGCCTCTCTCCACCAAGACTTCCGCCGACGGCTGCCACGGCTTCGGCCTCAAGAGCATCCGCCATGCGGTGGAAAAGTACAGCGGCTTCCTCACCGTCAAGGTGGAGGACGGCTGCTTCCATCTGCGGGTGCTGCTGCCCATGCGCAGCGGCTGAAACGCTATGATACTACACAAAAAGGGCTGTCACCCTGCGGGGTGACAGCCCTTTTGCTGTGTATGTGTTTGGGGAAACGATCAGTCCAGTTCCAGCGCGCCGGTGTACAGCTGATAGTAGGTGCCGTGCTGGGCGATGAGCTGTTCGTGGGTGCCGCGCTCGATGATGCGGCCGTGGTCCAGCACCATGATGGCGTCGGCGTTCTGCACCGTGGACAGGCGGTGGGCGATGACAAAAGTGGTGCGCCCGGTCATCAGGGCATCCATGCCCCGCTGCACAATGGCCTCGGTGTGGGTGTCGATGGAGGAGGTGGCCTCATCCAGGATCATGACGGGCGGGTCAGCCACGGCAGCCCGGGCGATGGCCAGCAGCTGGCGCTGGCCCTGGCTCAGGTTGGCGCCGTTGCCGGTGAGCATGGTGTTGTAGCCCTCGGGCAGGCGGCGGATGAAGTCATCGGCGCCGGCCAGCTTGGCGGCGGCAATGCACTCCTCGTCATGGGCGTCCAGGTTGCCGTAGCGGATGTTCTCCATGACGGTGCCGGTGAACAGGTTGGTGTCCTGCAGCACGATGCCCAGGGAATGACGCAGATCGTCCTTCTTGATCTTGTTGATGTTGATGCCGTCGTAGCGGATCTTGCCGTCGGCGAT
>JAHZHS010000074.1:0-1768 GCA_019420135.1 Oscillospiraceae bacterium
GCTCACCACCGGCGCGAAGGAACCGGCGTCTTTTGCCTCCCTGGACAAGACCCGCGTGTTTGCCCGGGTGCTGCCCACCCATGAAGGAATCTCCGCCTGTGAGGCCCTGGGCATTCCCCACAGGAATATCATCGCCATGCAGGGGCCCTTCGGCACCGCCCTCAACTGCGCGGTGATGGAACAGTATCGTATCGCCTGGCTGGTGACCAAGGACGGCGGCCGGGCGGGAGGCTTTGCCGAAAAGCTGGAAGCCGCCCGCCGCACCGGGGCAAAGGTGGTGCTCATCCGCCGCCCCGCCGACGGGGGAGAGGACCCGGAACAGCTCTTGCAGCAGCTTCTGGCCCGACTGGCTGATTCACACACCGAGAGGAGGACACCCCAATGACTGTAACCCTTGCGGGAATGGGGGGCGGCACCGCCGCTACCATGACGGAGGAACTGCGCCGGGCCATGGAGAGTGCCCGGCTGATTGTGGGGGCACAGCGCCTGCTGGATGCCCTGCCCCAGGGTCTCGCTGCCGACACAGCCGCTGCCGTGGCCCCGGGGGAGATCCTCCGCCTGCTCAAGGCTTCGGACTGCGAGGAGGCCTTGGTGCTCTACAGCGGGGACAGTGGGTTTTACTCGGGGGCCCGGGGGCTGCTGGCCCTTTTGCAGGAGGAAGGCATCCCTGCCCGGGTGCTGCCGGGGCTTTCCAGCGTGCAGCTGCTGGCCGCAAGGCTGGGCCGCCCCTGGCAGGACTGGACCCTCTGCACCGCCCACGGGGTGGACTGCGACCCGGTGGCCGAGGTCTGTGCTGCCGGGGGGCCTGTCTGCTTCCTTACCGGAGGAACGGGAGGAAATGCCGCCGACCTCTGCCGCCGCCTGACCGAGGCGGGGCTGGGAGAGCTGCCGGTCACAGTAGGGGAAAACCTCTCCTACCCCGGGGAACGCCTCACCACCGGAACTGCCGCCGGGCTGGCAAAGGAAACCTTCCCCTCCCTGGCTCTGCTGCTGACCGAGGCGGTCAAACGCCCCCGCCGTGTGCCGGGCATCCCGGACGGGGAATTCCTCCGGGGCAAGACCCCCATGACCAAGCAGGAGGTGCGCTGTGCCGTGCTGTCCAAGCTGGCCCTGCGCCCCGGCGACGTTTGCTGGGATGTGGGGGCAGGGACGGGCAGCGTGTCGGTGGAGATGGCCCTCTTTGCCCGAAAAGTTTACGCCGTGGAGCGGGACGCCGACGCCTGCCGCCTGATCGAACAGAACCGGGCAGCCTTCGGGGCGTGGAACCTGACTTTGGTACAGGGCAGGGCTCCCGACGCACTGAGCGGCCTGCCCGCCCCCGACGCCGTCTTTGTGGGGGGCAGCGGGGGAGAGCTGGGGGCGATCCTCCGCGCCGCCGTCACCGCCAACCCCAGTGTGCGGCTGTGCGTGTCGGCCATTGCCCTGGAAACGCTGGACGCCGCCCGCCGTGCCTTTGAGGAGCTGGGCATCGACTGGGAGGTCACCCAGATCTCGGTGGCCCGGTCCAGAACCGCGGGCAAGCTCCATCTCATGATGGCCCAGAACCCGGTCTTTCTCCTTTCGGGAGGCGGGGCATGAGGGCGCTGATGCTGGCCGCCATGCAGAGCGGCAGCGGCAAGACCGCCGTGACCTGTGCCCTGCTGGCGGCGGCCCGGCGGCAGGGGCTGGACGTCCACCCCTTCAAGACAGGCCCCGACTACATCGACCCCATGTTCCACACCCGGGCGGCGGGACGGCCCAGCCGAAACCTGGACCTGTTTCTGCAGGG
>JAHZHS010000074.1:1868-10400 GCA_019420135.1 Oscillospiraceae bacterium
CCTGCCCCCCTGCGACGCGGCAAAGTTCGACAGCCGTCACCTGGGCCTGCAGACCCCCGGGGAGATCGCCGGCCTGGACGCCCGCTTTGACACACTGGCCCAACTGCTGGAGCAAAACGCCGACCTGGACAGACTGCTTTCCCTCGCCGCCGAGCTCCCGGACGGGCAGCCCGGCCTAACCAGGGCAGGCAGCCCCACCTGCCGTATTGCCGTGGCCCGGGATGAGGCCTTCTGCTTTCTCTACGCCGACAATCTGGACGCCCTGAAAAGGGCGGGGGCGGAACTCTGCTTTTTCAGCCCGCTGCAAGACGGGCAGCTGCCGAAAGACTGCGACGCCCTCTATCTCTGCGGCGGCTACCCGGAACTCCACGCCGGGGCGCTGGCCCAGAACGCCCCCCTTCGGCAGGCCGTGGGGCGGGCGGTGACTTCCGGCATGCCCACGGTGGCCGAGTGCGGGGGCTTTCTCTACCTGGGACAGGCATTGGAAGATGCCGACGGCAACCGCTTCCCCATGGCGGGGGCACTGCCGGGGGAGGGCTACCGCACCGACCGGCTGCGGCGGTTCGGCTACCTGACCCTGACGGCGGACACCGACAACCTGCTTCTCCGCAAAGGAGAGACGCTGCCCGCCCACGAGTTCCACTACTGGGAGGCCCGGCAGCCCGGCGGCGATCTGACCGCCCGTAAACCCGGCCGGGACAAAAGCTGGCAGTGCTGCTTTGCGGGGCCGACGATTTACGCCGGGTTCCCCCACCTGCATTTCGGGGGCAGCCTGCCCCTGGCAGAACGCTTTGTGGCGGCGGCCGCTGCCTACCGCCGCAGAAAGGCTGAATGAAATGGAATTTACTTCGATCGCCTCCCTGTTAAAAGCCATCCCCGCCCCGGACGAAACTGCCCGGGAGGCGGCCCTGGCCCACTGGGACGCTCTGGCAAAGCCGCTGGGGAGTCTGGGGGGCTTGGAGGAGGACATCGCCCGGGTGGCTGCGGTCACCGGCAACGCTGACGTCCGCCTGCAAAGCCGCACCCTGCTGGTGCTCTGCGCCGATAACGGGGTAGTGGCTCAGGGCGTCACCCAGACCGACAGCAGCGTCACCGCCGTGGTGGCCAAAGCCCTGGCGGAGGGCAACAGCACCGTCTGCCACATGGCCCGTCAGGCAAACTGCCGGGTGGTACCGGTGGATATGGGCATGCTGCCCCATGAGCCCATCCACGGCCTGGTGGACTGCTGCGTCCGCCCGGGGACCGGTGACATTACCAAAGGACCTGCCATGACTCGCGCCCAGTGTGAGCGGGCAGTGCTGGCCGGAGCCAACCTGGCCGCCCAGGCGGCGGAGGAGAAAACGGACATCCTTGCCACCGGGGAGATGGGCATCGGCAACACCACCACCTCGGCGGCGGTGGCCTGCGCCCTGCTGGGCCTTGCCCCCGAAGAGGCCGTGGGCCGGGGGGCGGGTCTCTCCGACGCCGGCCTTGCCCGCAAGCGGGCGGCGGTGAAAGAGGCCCTTGCCCTCAATCAGCCCGACCCCGCCGATCCTCTGGATGTCCTTGCCAAGGTGGGCGGACTGGACATTGCGGGACTGTGCGGCGTTTTTCTCGGGGCGACGGCCTGCCGGGTGCCGGTGCTCATTGACGGCGTCATCAGCGCGGTGGCGGCCCTGTGCGCGGCAAGGCTCTGCCCCAATGCCCGCCAGGCTATGCTGGCCAGCCATGTGTCTGCGGAACCCTGCGGCCGGCGGCTGCTGGACGCGCTGGAACTCCATCCCCTCATCTGCGCCGGCATGCGCCTGGGGGAGGGCAGCGGCGCAGTGGCAGCCCTGCCGCTTCTGGACCTGGCGCTTTCCGTCTACCACGGCGGGAGGACCTTCGGTGCTCTGGGCATGGAGGCCTACACGCCCCAGGAGGGCAAGCCATGATGACACTGGTGATCGGCGGCGCGGCCTCGGGCAAGAGCGAGTTTGCGGAGGCGCTGGCCCGGCAGTTTGCCGCGCCCCGGGTCTATATCGCCACTATGCAGCCCTTCGGGGAGGAGGCCCTGGTCCGCATCCAGAAGCACCGGGACCGCCGCGCCCGCATGGGTTTTACCACCCTGGAATGCTACACCGGCCTTGCCACCGTCTGCACTGCCCTGCCGGAGGACGCGTCGGTGCTGCTGGAATGCCTGGGCAATCTGGTGGCCAACGAGCGGTACAGCCCTGACGGAGGCGGCGAGGGCGCCGCCCTGGCCGGGATGCTGCGCCTGGCCGACTGCTGCCGGGACTTGGTGGTGGTGACCAACGAGGTCTTTTCCGGCGGTTCGGACTACGAGGGGGACACCCTGGGCTATCTGCGGGAACTGGCCGCAGCCAACCGCGCCCTGGCCGTCCGGGCCGACCGGGTGGTGGAACTGACGGCGGGTCTGCCCAACTGGCTCAAGGGCGGTCCGACAGATTGAATGCTGTCCGCCCCACCCCCCAATGAAGAGGAGGAAAAATATGCAAAACAATCCGGCAGAAAATGGGGAGTTGACCGTCCGATTTTACGACCGGGTGGAGGATGCCCGTCTCAAATTTGCAGTGATCATTTCCAGGGCAGAAGGAAAATGGGTGTTCTGCAAACATAAGGAGCGGGATACCTTTGAGATCCCCGGCGGACACCGGGAACCCGGGGAGACCATCGAGGCCGCTGCCCGGCGGGAATTGCAGGAGGAGACCGGCGCATTGGAGTTTTCCATTGCCCCGGTGTGTGTCTATTCGGTCACGGGCAAAAACCGGGTCAACGCCACCGGCGAGGAGACCTGGGGCATGCTGTACGCGGCGGAGATCACTGCCTTCGCAGGCGAGCTGCACAGCGAGATGGAGAAGGTGGTCCTTTTGGACAAGCTGCCCGATGCCTGGACCTATCCTCTGATTCAGCCGTTGCTCCTTTCAGAGTATGAGCGCCGGTGCCCGATGTCCGGCAACCAGTAAAAATCCAACACAGCGGGAAAGCGGCAAACAGTACAAAGCAGCGTTCCCGCAAAAAGGAGAAACCACGTTGAAACAGGCTCTGCGTGCGGTGGACGCCGCGTTTTCCATGTTTTCGGCCATTCCCATGCCCCAGATGGACTGGGACAAGGGCGGGCTCAGATATATGCTGTGGGCCTTTCCCCTCATCGGGGCGGTGATGGGCGGGCTGTGCACCCTGTGGGCCCTGGCGGCGGATGCCCTGGCCCTGCCCGCGGTGCTGCGGGGGGCGGGGCTTTGCCTCATTCCCCTGGCCGTGACGGGCGGGGTGCATCTGGACGGCTTTGCCGACACCTGCGATGCCCTTGCCAGCTACGCCCCGCCGGAAAAGCGCCGCCAGATCCTCAAGGACCCCCACATGGGGGCCTTTGCGGCCATCCGGCTGTGTGGGTGGTTCGTGGCGGACTTCGCCCTGTGGGCGGCCCTGCCGGAATTTCCCGCCGCCGCTGTGACGCTGGGGTTCTGCCTGTCCCGGGCACTGTCTGGGCTGGCGGTAGCCCGCTGGCCGCTGGCCAGCGATACGGGACTGGTCCATACTTTTGCTGAGGCCAGTGACCGCACCGCCACCGGGCGGTTTCTGACCGTTGTCGCCCTGCTGCTCACGGCGGGGCTGGCGGCCTGCGGGGGGCAGGGCATTGTCATGGCCGTGGCTGCCTACGGGGTGTGGCTCTATTACCGGCGGATGGCCCGGGTGCAGTTCGGAGGCATCTCGGGGGATCTGGCCGGATGGTTTGTGCAGACCTGCGAGGTCTGGATGCTGGGGGCTTTGTGCGCGGTGCAGTATCTTGCCGCCGCATGGCATTGACAGGGAGGAAAAAGAAGCTATGATGTTTGTGACGGGTCCGCTGTTTGCAGGCAAGCGGGACTATGTCTGCCGCGCCCTGGGCTGGACGCGGGAGGAGCTGGCCGCCCGGGCGGTGTGGGACGTACAGGACCTGGCCGCCGATGCCCCCGATGCCGGGGCGCTGGCAGAGCTGGCCAACCGCCTGGCCGGGTACGAGGTGGTCATCGCCACCGAGGTGGGCGGCGGGGTGGTGCCTGTGGACGCCAGGGAACGCGCCGCCCGGGAGGCCGCCGGACGCCTTGCTTGCCTGCTGGCCCAGCGGGCCGAAACCGTTGTGAGGGTCGTCTGCGGACTGCCGCAGACCCTGAAAGGAGATTCATCATGCTGGTCTATCTGATCCGCCATGGACAAACCGTATACAATGCCGAAAAACGCTACCAGGGCACCCGGGACATCCCCCTGTCCGACGCCGGTCGGGCAGGGCTGCACAAGGCCGATTTCACCCCCGACGCCCTCTATGTTTCCCCCTTGACCCGGGCCCGCCAGACGGCGGAGATCCTTTTCCCCGGGGTGCCGCAGCTTCCGGTGCAGGATCTGCGGGAGATGTGCTTCGGCAGCTTTGAGGGCCGCAATTACATCGAGATGGAACACGACGCCGAGTACCTGGCCTGGGTGGCCTCCAACAGCGAGACCGCCTGCCCCGACGGCGAGCGCAAGGCGGATTTCTGTGAGCGAACCTGCAAGGCCTTTGCCGGGGTCATCGACGAGGCCCTGGCCAAAGGGGTAGAGCGCCTGGCCATTGTGGCCCACGGCGGCACCCAGATGGCCTCGCTGGAGAGGTTCGGCCGCCCGGCCCGGGGCTACTACGACTGGTGCGCGGGCAACGGCGGCGGCTTTGTGCTGGACGCTTCCCGCTGGAAGACCGACCGGGTGCTGGACCTGGTGGGAACGGTGGATTACGGCAATCCTCCGGCCAAGGAGGCACAGTGACGGTGGCGTCTGCCGCGCTCTGCGGCTTTATCATCGACCTGTTTCTGGGAGACCCGGCCTGGATGCCCCATCCGGTAGTGTGTATGGGGCGGTGCATCTCGGCACTGGAAAAACTGCTGCGCCGTATCTTCCCCAAAACACCCAAAGGAGAACTGGCCGGGGGCGTGGTGCTGGCGGCAGTGCTGCCCCTGGGCACCCTGGTCTTTACCTGCCTCTGCGTGTGGGGGCTGGGCCTTGTCCACCCGGTTTTCAGCTTTGCTTTGCAGGTGCTCTGGTGCTGGCAGGCCCTGGCCGTCAAAGGCCTGCGGCAGGAGAGTGAAAATGTCCGCCGTGCCCTGGTCACCGGCACCCTGGACGACGCCCGCAAGGCCGTCAGCCGCATTGTAGGACGGGATACTGCCGCCTTGAGCCGGGAGGGAGTCATCCGTGCCGCGGTGGAAACGGTGGCGGAAAACTTCTCCGACGGCGTGGTGGCGCCTCTGTTCTGGATGCTTATCGGCGGGGCGCCCCTGGCCCTGGCCTACAAGGCGGTCAACACCATGGACAGCATGGTGGGCTACAAAAACGACCGCTATCTCTACTTCGGCCGGGCGGCGGCAAAGCTGGACGACGCCGCCAACTGGCTGCCTTCCCGTCTGGCGGCGCTGCTGCTGGTGGCGGCGGCGCCCCTCACCGGGCAGAATGCCAAGCGAGCCTTTGCCCTCTGGCGCCGGGACCGCCGCAAACACGCCAGCCCCAACTCCGCCCAGACCGAATCCGCCATGGCGGGGGCGCTGGGGGTGCGTCTGGCGGGGCCTGCCAGCTATTTCGGCCAGGTCCTGGAAAAGCCCTGGATCGGGGATGACACCCGGCCCATCGAGCCCCAGGACATCACCCGGGCAAATCGGATGCTCTATGTGGGCAGCGCCCTGGCCCTGGTACTTTTTTGCGGGGTGCGGCTGGGCATTCTGGCCCTCACCCTGTAATACCGTAAGAAAATCACACACCGAAAGGAGACTGCCATGCAGCTGACCCACGGAGGAGACTGGGAGGGCTATCGCCGGGAATACGGCGGGATGCCGCTGGATTTTTCGGCCAACGTCAGCCCTCTTGGCATGCCGGAGGCCGTGCGCCAGGCCGCTGCCGCTGCCCTGGCCGACGCCTGGCGCTACCCTGACCCCCTCTGCCGGCAGCTGCGGGACGCCCTGGCTGCCTATCACCAGATGGACGCCGGGCAGATCGTCTGCGGGGCGGGGGCGGCGGACCTGATCTTCCGCCTGGTGCTGGCCCGGCGGCCCCGGCGGGCCCTTGTCACCGCCCCCACCTTTGCCGAGTATGAGCAGGCCCTGGCCCTTGTGGGCTGCGCGGTGGAGCACCTGACCTTGCGGGAGGAAACCGGCTTTGTGCCGGGGCAGGACCTGCTGGACGCGGTGCGCCCCGGCATGGACATGGTATTTCTCTGTGAGCCCAACAACCCTACCGGCCGCACCTCTCCCAAGGCGTTTTTGCAGCAGGTCCTGGCTCGCTGCGCCGGATGCGGGGCGCTGCTGGTGGTGGACGAGTGCTTCAACGAATTCCTGCCCGACCCGGCGGGGCATACTTTGACAGGGGAGCTGTCCGGAAAATACGGCAACCATCTGGCGGTGCTGCGGGCCTTCACCAAGAACTTTGCCATGGCCGGGCTGCGTCTGGGCTATGTGCTGTGCGGGGACGCTGCCCTGGCGGAACGGCTTTATCACTGCGGCCCGCCCTGGGCGGTGTCCGGCCCAGCCCAGGCGGCGGGGATGGCGGCTTTGCAGGCTGCCCCCCACTGCCTGCCGAAACTTCGGGCGGTCATCGGGGCGGAGCGCCCCAGACTGGCCGCAGCCCTGGAAGAGATGGGCTGCAAGGTCATCCCCGGGGAGGCAAACTATCTGCTCTTTTTCCGCGCCCGCCCCGACGGCAGCCCCGACGCCGACCTGACCGCCCGGCTGCGGACAAAGGGCGTCCTGCTGCGGGACTGCTCCAACTATTTGGGCCTGGGCCCCGGCTGGTACCGCACGGCGGTGCGGGGGACGGAGGAAAACGGGGAACTGCTCAAACGCATGCGGGAGGTTCTGTGATGGCAAAGTGCATCATGGTGCAGGGCACCATGTCCGGGGCAGGCAAAAGCCTGCTGGTGACAGGGCTGTGCCGGGCCTTTTTGCGCCGGGGACTGCGGGTGGCGCCCTTCAAGAGCCAGAACATGGCCCTCAACAGCTATATCACCAAGGACGGGCTGGAGATCGGCCGGGCCCAGGCCGCCCAAGCCGAGGCCGCCGGGGTGGAGCCGGATGTGCGCATGAACCCCATTCTGCTCAAGCCCAGCAGCGACACCGGCAGCCAGCTCATCGTCAACGGGGAAGTCCGGGGCGACTACCGGGCCGCCGACTATTTCAAGCTGAAAAAGACGCTGATCCCGGACATTCTCGCCGCCTACCGGAGCCTTGCCGCCGAGAACGACGTCATCGTCATTGAGGGGGCAGGCAGCCCGGCGGAGATCAACCTGC
Organism: Oscillospiraceae bacterium; assembly: GCA_019420135.1. GTDB lineage: Bacteria > Bacillota > Clostridia > Oscillospirales > Ruminococcaceae > Gemmiger. The sequence continues at coordinate 9,131 of JAHZHS010000074.1, forward strand.
GGGAGGGGGACATCGTCAACATGGGCCTGGCCCAACTGGTGGACGCCCCCGTGCTGCTGGCCGGGGACATCGACCGGGGCGGAGTGTTTGCCCAGCTCTACGGCACGGTGGCCCTGCTGGCCCCCGAGGAAAAAGCCCGGCTCATCGGCACCGTCATCAACAAGTTCCGGGGGGATGTGTCCCTTTTGCAGCCGGGCCTGACCCAGCTGGAGGCCCTCACCGGCCTGCCGGTTCTGGGAGTGATCCCCTGGCTGGATGTGGACATCGACGATGAGGACAGCCTCTCCCAGCGCCTGACCCGGCGGGAGGGCGGCCACCCGGTGGACATTGCGATCATCCGCCTGCCCCGCATCTCCAACTTTACCGACTTCTCTCCCCTGGAGGAACACCCTGCCCTGGGGGTACGGTATGTGGGGGCGGTGAAAGAACTGGGGCGCCCCGATCTCATCATTCTGCCCGGAACCAAGAGCACCATGGCCGACCTGGCCTGGATGCGGCAGAACGGGTTGGAAGCTGCCGTCCGCAGGCTGGCGGCATCCGGGGTGTCGGTGCTGGGGGTCTGCGGCGGCTATCAGATGCTGGGGCAGACTCTCGACGACCCCGACGGTGTGGAGGGGGGCGGCAGCATGGCGGGCATGGGGCTTTTGCCCTGCGCCACCGTCTTTGCGGACAGCAAGACCCGTACCCGGGTCACCGCCGCGGTGGAGGCAGGCCCCTTTGCCGGAGCAAAGCTGGACGGCTACGAGATCCACATGGGCCGCACCCGCCCCCTGACCGACGATGCCGTCCCCTTTGCCCGTCTGTCCGACGGCCGGGCGGAGGGAGCCGTGGCCGGGCAGGTGTTCGGCACCTATCTGCACGGGCTGTTTGACACGGGAGAGCTCACCGCCGCCCTGGCCCGGTGGCTTCTCAGCCGCAAGGGCCTGGACCCGGCGGCAGTGGGTAAACCCATCGACCGCAACACCTATCGCCAGCAGCAGTATGACCGGTTGGCGGAGGCACTGGAACAACACCTGGACCTGTCCGCCATCTGGCGGGCAATGGAGGAACGCTGCCATGAATAAAGGACTGATGCATCTCTATACCGGGGACGGCAAGGGCAAGACCACCGCTGCCATGGGCCTGGCCCTGCGGGCATTGGGCAATGGCCTGAAGGTGACGGTGGTACAGTTTCTGAAGGACGGCCGCAGCGGGGAACTGGAACCCCTGCGCCGGCTGGGGGCGACGGTCTACACCGGACGCCCGGGGACGAAATTCGTCTTTCAGATGA
>JAHZHS010000075.1 GCA_019420135.1 Oscillospiraceae bacterium
CAAAGAGGAGTATGAGCCTCTGGGCTGCAGCTTCAAGACCTATCTGGGGGATGAAAAGCACAGCTGTGACAACCACTGCATGTTCTGTTTCATCGACCAGCTGCCTCCCGGCATGCGGGAGAGCCTCTATTTCAAGGATGACGACGAGCGTCTGTCCTTCCTGTTCGGCAACTATATCACCATGACCAACCTGTCCGAGCGGGAGGTCGATCGCATCATCAAGATGCACATCAGCCCCATCTTCATCTCGGTCCACACCACCAATCCCCAGCTTCGGGTGCGGATGATGGCCAACAAGCGGGCGGCGGAGACGCTCAGTTATCTCGACCGCTTTGCCAAGGGCGGCATCGAGATGAACTGCCAGCTGGTCCTCTGCCGGGGCATCAATGACGGCGACGAACTGCGCCGCACCCTGGACGACCTGCTGGCCCTGCGCCCCCAGGTGGGCAGCATTGCGGCGGTCCCTGCGGGGGTGACCTCCTACCGGGAGGGACTTTACCACCTGACGCCCTACGATGCCCAGTCTGCGGCACAGACGCTGGATATTCTGGAAGAGTACAGCAAAAAGTGCCGGGCCGAGTACGGCCGCACCATCGTCTACCCCAGCGACGAGTGGTACCTGACGGCGGGGCGCCCGCTGCCTCAGGCGGAGTTCTATGACGAGTACGCCCAGCTGGAGGACGGTGTGGGCATGTGGCGGCTCTACCACGATACCTTCCTGGAGGAGCTGTCCCAGCGCCGGGGCTTTGTCTGGCCCCACAAGATGGACGTGGTGACCGGCACCCTGGCTGCTCCCTTGATCTGCCAGATGGCGGACACCCTGCATGGACAGTACCCCCAGGTACAGGTGAATGTCCATGCCATCCAAAACGATTATTTTGGCGGCAATGTGAGTGTGGCGGGACTTGTCACCGGCACCGACATCATCCGCCAGTGCAAGGGAAAGCTGAAAAGCCGCCTGCTGGGCGTGCCGGAGGTCATGCTCCGGGACGAGGGCGACCGATTCCTGGATGACATCACCGTGACGCAGCTGGGCAAGGAGCTGGGCTGCCGTGTCGCGATCCTGCCCGTGGACGGCGCAGGCAGCTGCCGCGCCATGCTGGGCGAACGAAAGAAAAAAGGAGGGGAGTGACCTTATGCCGAAACCTATTGTAGCCATCGTGGGCCGGCCCAACGTGGGCAAGTCCACCATCTTCAACAAGCTGACCGGCCAGCGGCTGGCCATTGTGGAGGATACCCCCGGCGTCACCCGCGACCGTATCTTCTGTGACTGCGAGTGGAATGGCCACCAGTTTCTTCTGGTGGATACCGGCGGTATTGAGCCCAACATCGACGACGGTCTGCTGATGCACATGCGCCGCCAGGCGCAGATCGCCATCGACTCGGCGGACTGCGTCGTCATGGTGACCGAGCTCACCGCAGGCGTAACGCCCCAGGACATCGACAGTGCCGGCCTGCTCATGCGCGGCGGCAAGCCGGTGGTGCTGGCGGTCAACAAGTGTGCCTCGGTGGGCGAGCCGCCGCTGGAACTGTACGATTTCTCTTCCCTGGGTATCGGGGAGATCATTCCGGTGTCGGGCGTGCACGGCCACGGCACCGGCGACCTTCTGGACGCCGTGCTGGCCCATCTGGACTTCTCCAACGAGGAGCCGGAGGATGCCGACCGCATCCCCGTGGCGGTCATCGGCCGCCCCAACGTGGGCAAATCCAGCCTGGTCAACCGGATCCTGGGCGAGGATCGCCTGATCGTCGCCAATGAGGCAGGCACCACCCGGGACGCCATCGACACTGCGGTGGACAACAAGTACGGCAAGTTCATCTTCACTGATACCGCCGGCCTGCGCAAAAAGGGCAAGGTGGAGAACGGCATCGAGCGGTACAGCGTTCTGCGCAGCCTGGCTGCCGTCGAGCGCAGCCGCGTCTGCGTCATTATGATCGACGCCACCGAGGGTTTCACCGAACAGGACTCCAAGGTGGCGGGCTACGCCCATGAACAGGGCAAGGCCTGCGTCATTGCGGTGAACAAGTGGGACATTGTGGACAAGGACACCTACACCATGGACACCATGCGCAAGCAGCTGGCGGAGGATTTCAGCTTCATGTCCTATGCCCCCATCGTCTTTATCAGTGCCAAGACGGGCCAGCGGCTGGACAAGCTGTTCGAGACCATCCGCTTTGTGGATGAGCAGAACGGCACCCGCATTCCCACCGGTGCACTCAACGAGATGCTGGCCCGCGCCACGGCCCGGGTACAGCCGCCTTCGGACAAAGGCAAGCGCCTGAAGCTGTTCTATATCACCCAGAGCTCCACCCGTCCGCCGACGTTCGTCTGCTTCGTCAACCAGAAAGCGCTGTTCCATTTCTCGTATCAGCGCTATATTGAAAACCAGATCCGGGAAACGTTCGGTATGACCGGCACACCCATCCGTATGCTCGTGCGGGAGCACGGAGACGGTACCACCCGCTGACACTCTGAGGGAGGAGTCATTATGGTATTGAAGTTGATTGCAGCCTGTGTGCTGGCTGCGCTGGAAGGCTATCTTCTGGGCAGCATCGTGTTCGGCATTTTCATCTCCAAGTGGTTCTGCCACGATGACGTGCGCACCCACGGCAGCGGCAGCGCGGGCATGACCAACATGCTGCGCACTTACGGTGCGGCGGCGGGCGCGGCCACGGCCGTGGGCGATGTGGCCAAGGGTGCCGTGGCGGTGTTTATCGGAGAATGGCTGTTCCGAATGCTGGTTCCCCAGATCGAGCCCGCCTGCGGCGCCTACCTGGCCGGTATCTTTGCGGCCATCGGCCACATGAAGCCCGCCTGGTTCGGTTTTCACGGCGGCAAGGGCGTGCTGGTGTGCGGCGGTGTCATTCTGGCGCTGCAGCCGGTGGTGTTCCTGGCCCTGGTGGTGGTGTTCCTCATTGAGTTTGCCATCACCCGCATCGTCTCGCTGGGTAGCATCATCATTGCGGCGCTATATCCCATCCTGACCCTGTGCTACTGGGCCTGGAACGGCGCCGCCTCCGGTACCCTCGTATTCATCGGGATCTGCAGCGTCATCATGGCCGCCATGGTCATTTATATGCACCGCTCCAACATCCAGCGCCTGCGGGAAGGCACCGAATATCGCTTCGGCCAGAAAAAGAAATGATTTCCGGATAAAAGGAAAACCGCTGCGGCGGCTCATGTGAGCTTCCCGCAGCGGTTTTTGCTATAAATACATCTCAAGGCAGCAGCTCGGTCAGAATGCTGTTCTCCACAATAAGCCCCTTTGGCGTCAGGCGCAGTACCTGCCCGTCAAACTGGGCATACCCGGCGGCAACGCAGTGTCGGACAAAGGCAAGCTGGGAGGCGGTAAGGTGCCCGCCGAACCGGCTGGCGTACAAATCCAGATCCAGCCCGTCCCGCAGCCGCAGCCGCAGCATCAGATAGTCCTCCCCATCGCAGACTCCCTCGACTTCCTCGGCCAGTGTGCCCGAGATAAAATCGTCCACCGCATGGGGCCCTGACGGCCAGAACCGCCGCTGCCCGTCCATGCAGCTGTGGGCGGCGGGACCGATCCCCAGATAGTCCTGGCAGTCCCAGTAAAGCAGATTGTGGCGCCCCCGGTGTTCAGGTTTTGCAAAATTGCTGATCTCATACTGGGGATAGCTCTCCTCCTCCAGACGCTGCACGGCATAGAGGTAAAAGTCCGCTGCCGCGTCGGCGTCGGGCAGGTCGGCAGGCGGATTTTTGTAAAAGGCGGTGCCGGGCTCAATTTTGAGTAGGTAAGCGGAAATGTGAGTGCAGCCGCCGTCCTTGAGCAGCGCCAGGGTGTGGTCGAACTCCTCCCGCGTGTAGCCGGGCAGAGCCAGCATGATGTCCCCGCAGATCTCTTCAAACCCGGCATTCACCGCCCAACGCAGGGCCCGGGCAGCCCCGGCGGAAGTGTGCGTGCGGCCCAGACGGCGCAGCTGTGTGTCGTCGGCGCTCTGTACACCAAAACTGATGCGGGTCACCCCCACAGCGCGGAACCCCTGCAGGCGCTCCGCGCTTACCACGTCGGGGTTGGCCTCCAGGGTGATCTCCGCTCCGGGCAGGGGATCGGCCGCCTCGATCAAAGACGCCGCCTGGGCGGGGGAGAGCAGCGCCGGGGTACCGCCGCCGAAATACAGGGTATCGGGTCGCCGGGGGCAATGCCGGAGCTCCCGCAAAAGGGCATCGCAATAGCCCTGAGGTACGCTGCGGCATCCGGGCTTGGAAAAAAAGTCACAGTACCGGCACTTGGCCGGACAATAGGGAATATGCAGATAAACGCCCAGCGGACGGTGATTTTGTGGCATGAAAACGCTCCTGTACAGGCAAAATAACAGAAAAAACAAGGTCTATTCACAGTTATTTTACACATGAATTTGCCCAAAAGGTATATAATAAGGATACCCAAAATGAAAGGGGATTTCAACTATGGCTCCGAACTATGATTATCGGGATCAGAACCAATCCAATCAACAGAATGACCGCTACGAACAGGCTTACCGCCAGTACCAGCAGTCCCGCGGCGGATACGCCCAGGATACAGTCTACGCGCAGAGCCCGTTCCTGTCGCTCAGTCAATATATGTCCAGGACCTTCGGCTGGATGTTTGCCGGCCTGCTCGTCACCTTTGGTGTGGCCCTTGCCACGGTGATGACCGGTGCTTTCATTCCGCTGTATACCAGCGGCATCATCTTTGTGCTGTCCATCGCGGAACTCATTCTCGTGGCAGTGCTCTCCATGAACATCCAGAACATTCGCCCCGGCACCGCAACGGCCATGTTCTTTGCCTACGCCGTGCTCACCGGCATCAACCTCAGCGTCTACTTTGTGGTGTATAACCTGGCAACGCTGATTCTTGCTTTCCTGGTAGGCGCGCTCTACTTCGGCATTATGGCCGTCTACGGCATGCGCACCCAGAAGGACCTCACCGGCTGGGGCCCCAAACTGATGGGCGGTCTCTTTGCCCTGCTCATCGTCTCGGTATTCGGCATGCTGTTTGTGGGCAACTTCGGCGTCTTTGACATTGTGCTGTGCGGCATCGGCCTGCTGATCTTCATGGGCTTCACCGCCTATGATACCCAGAAGCTCCGCGCCATGTACAGCTATTTCGGCGGGGATGCCGCTATGCTGCATAAGAGCTCCATCATCGGCGCCCTGCAGCTCTACCTGGACTATATCAACATCTTCCTGTATGTGCTGCGCCTGCTGGGCCGCAGCCGCAACAACTGATTGGCTCTGCTCCAAAACAAAAAATGGCCGTGTCCTGTGCCCGCGCAAAGTCCGGAAAAGACGGAGAGGCGGGGCAGGGCACCGCCTTCTTTGCGCGCTGCCTGCCCGGAACAGATGCTATCTGCCCGCCCGGCGGCGACAATTTGCAAAAAACTCTTGACGAAATGCCCGCCCTGTCCTAAAATAAATAACAGTCTATGGCGAAACACAATGACGGAGAGAGTAGGTACAGCAGCCCGGCCGAAAGAGACGGGATTCACCGGCTGAAAGGTCCCGCGACGGCACTGCACCGAAGTTCGCTCCCGAGTGGCCCGTGCGAACGGCCTTATCCAAGGCCCTGTAATGCGGGACGGCACTGCACCGTTACAGGCAGGCACAAGCGCTGCCGCGTCCGATTGGATGCGGTGGAATACGGGTGGTACCGCGGAGTTGGATACAAGGCTTCGTCCCTATGCCGGAAACGGCGACGGGGACGGAGCCTTTTTACTTGGCTTCGACGACGAAAATGAGGTGTACTATGGAAGAAAAAATTAATGCCCTGAAGCAGGAGCTGGAAGCGGAAGCTGGCCAGGTCCGCAGCAAGGAAGAACTTTCCGCCTTCTGGCAGAAGTATCTGGGCAAAAACGGCAGCATTCCCGCGCTGATGAAAGGTCTGCGCGATGTTCCCAAGGAGGAGCGTCCCGCCGCGGGCAAAACGATCAATGAGTTCAAGGTCTGGGCGGAGGCCTGTTACCAGGAGCTGAGCGCCGAGATCGAGCGCATCGAGCTGGAAGCCCGCAACAAGAGCGAGCAGGTGGACATCACCATGCCCGGGACCGTGCGTCCCATGGGCTCCCTGCATCCCATCACGCTGGTGAAGAACCAGATCATCGACGTCTTTTCCGGCATGGGCTTTGAGATCTATGAGGGCCCCGAGATCGAGGACGACGACCACAACTTTACCCGCCTGAACGTGCCCAAGAACCATCCGGCACGTGATATGCAGGATACCTTCTATGTGGCGGAGGACATCGTCCTGCGCACCCAGACCAGCGGCGGCCAGATCCGCGTCATGGACCGGGAAAAGCCCCCCATCAAGGTGCTGGTCCCCGGCCGCGTTTTCCGCTCCGACTCGGACGCCACCCACTCTCCCATGTTCCATCAGATGGAGGGCCTGGTCGTGGATAAGGGCATCACCCTGTGCGATCTGCAGGGCATGCTGGACAAGTTTGTCCAGGCGCTGTTCGGACCCGAGGTCAAGACCCGTCTGCGCCCGTCCTACTTCCCCTTCACTGAGCCCAGTGTGGAGGTGGACGTCAGCTGCTTCGAGTGCGGCGGCAAGGGCTGCCCGCTGTGCAAGCACACCGGCTGGATCGAGGTCCTGGGCGCCGGCGTGGTGCACCACAGCGTGCTGGAAAACTGCGGCATTGACCCCAACGTCTACTCCGGCTTTGCCTTTGGCATCGGCATTGAGAGAATTGCCATGCTGAAATACGGCATCAATAACATTGGCCTGATGTTTGAGAACGACCTGCGTTTCCTCAAACAGTTCAATGACTGAGGAGGAGAGCAACAATGAAAGTACCATTCAGCTGGCTGAAAGAATATGTGGATATTGACATCTCCGCCCAGGAGCTGGAAAAGCGCCTGTTTTCCTGCGGCTTTGAGGTGGAGGAACTGATCGACCTGGGTGCCGAGATCGACCGGGTGGTAGTCGGCGTGGTCACCGAGGCGGTGCCCCAGGAGGGCACCCACCTGCACATCTGCAAGGTGGACTGCGGCGAGTACGGCCACGACATCCAGATCAGCACCGGCGCGCCCAACGTCTATGTGGGCATGCATACCCCTGCCGCCCTGGACGGCGCCACCCTGCCCGGCGGCGTGCACATCAAGGCTAAACCCCTCATGGGTGTCGAGTCCAACGGCATGCTCTGCTCCGGCGAGGAGCTGGGCCTCAACGACGACCTCTTCCCGGGCGCCGAGGTCTACGGCCTGCTGGACCTGCCCAAGGACACCGTCCCCGGCACCGACATCCGTCCGGTGGTCGGCCTGGATGAGGTGATCTTCGACATCTCCATCACGGCCAACCGTGCCGACTGCCAGTCCATCCTGGGCATCGCCCGGGAGGTGGCCGCCGTGCTGGGCAAGCCCCTCAAGATGCCCGCTACCGACTACACCGTCTCCGATTACACCGACCCGCGCCTCTCCATCACGGTGGAGGCTCCCGATCTCTGCCCGCGCTACCTGGGCCACTATGTGCGCAACATCACCCCGGGCACCTCGCCCCGCTGGATGAAGCGTCATCTGGCCCTGTGCGGCCTGCGCAGCATCTCCAATGTGGTGGATATCACTAACTACGTCATGCTGGAGATCGGCCAGCCCATGCACGCCTTTGATATGTCCACCCTGGAAAGCTGCCAGATCATCGTCCGCCGTGCCCGCAACGATGAGAAGATCGTCACCCTGGACGGCAAGGAGTTCGCCCTCAACGAGAATAACCTTGTCATCTGCGACGGCGCCAAGCCGGTGGCACTGGCGGGCGTTATGGGCGGCCTGAACAGTGAGATCACCGAGAACACCACCCAGCTGCTGTTCGAGTCTGCCAAGTTTGCCCGGGACAACATCCGCAAGACTTCCCGCAGCCTGGGCCAGTCCACCGATGCCTCCAGCCATTACGAGAAGGGCATCTCCGAGTACACCACCGAGCTGGGCATGGCCCGCGCTTTGCACCTGATCCAGGAGCTGGGCTGCGGCGAAGTCACCTCCAGTGCCTTCGATGTGAGCGCCGGTGCTCCCCGCGAAGGCAAGCACTTCACCGCCACCATCAGCGGCATCAACGCCATCCTGGGCATTGAAGTCCCTGCGGACACCATCGTGGACATCCTCACCCGCCTGGAGTTCCAGATCACCCGCGACGGCGACAAACTGGATGTCATCGCTCCCCGCTACCGCGAGGATATCGAGGTGGGCGAGCCTGACCTGGCCGAGGAGGTCATCCGGGAGTACGGCTACGAGCACATCGTGCCCACCTTCCTGAAGACCGCAGAGGTCACCAGTGGCGGCCTGACGCCCGACCAGAAGAACCGTGCCAAGGTCAAGCGCACCATGTGTGCCCAGGGCTTCTATGAGGCGGAGACGCTGGCCTTCTACGCTGACGCCGACCTGGATGCCCTGCACATTGCCGCGGACGCCCCCGAGCGCAAGGTCATCCGCATCCTCAACCCCATCAGCTCCAACCTGACCATCATGCGCACCCTGCTGGCTCCCTCTCTGCTCAATGTGGCGGTGGAGAACCTCAAACGCGGCAACCATGAGGGCCGCCTGTTCGAGCTGTCCAATATCTATATCCCGCGTCAGCTTCCCGTTACCGAGCTGCCGGAGGAGCGCCTGCACCTGGGCTTCACGGCCTTTGGCGACAAGGAGGACTTCTTCAGCCTCAAGGGGGCCATGGAGGTGCTGGGCCGTGCTTTCGGCCTGACCTTTGACTACGAGCGCGCCACCGATGTGCCCTGGCTGCATCCCGGCATCTCGGCCCATATCCTGTGCAACGGCAAGCGCATCGGCTGCTTCGGCAAGCTGGCCAACGACGTCACCGCCGAGCTCAAGCTGCCCAAGGACAGCAAGAACAACCAGAAGATCTTCCTGGGCGAGATCGACTACGTTGCCATGATGGAGCAGGTGGACCCGCACTTCCGCTACCAGCCCATCCCCGAGTTTGATACCGTCCAGCGTGACCTGGCCCTTGTTGCCAACGAGGAGGTCACCTGCGGCGAGATCGTCAAGGAAATCCGCAAGGCCTGCCCCCGCGTGGGTGATGTGGAACTGTTCGACGTCTACCGCGGCGACCAGTTGGGCGAGGGCAAAAAGAGCATGGCGTTCACTGTGCACTTTGTCCCTGACAATAAGGCACTGTCCGCCGAGGAAGTCGACCGCTTCGTCAAGAAGATTCTCGGCAACCTGAAGTATCGCCTGGGAGTGGAGATCCGCTGATCCTGCCTGACCCGGCAACCCAAACAACAAAAGCCCGCCCCGGAAGCCGAAACGCTTCGGGGCGGGCTTTTTCTGTGTGCGATGTGAGGGCGTGCCCATTTCTTCGGACTGCCGCTGGAGAAAGGGCGAAAAACTCCCGGTGCCAGGGTGGGGAAGGGATCTCACCGGCGGGATTTGAGCAGCTCCTTAAGTTTGAGGGCCTTGTCGATATTGCCCTCCACCTTGAGCTTGCCCATCATGACGGCGGGCACGGGATCGCTTTTGCCGGATGCGATCTTGAACAGGGTATCGGCGGAGCAGGTGAACAGAACATCCCGGTCATGGTACTCGTAAGGCTCAATGGCGAGGGTGCCGTCCCTGAGCTCAACGTAGAAGGCACCGGCCGCCTCACCGGTGATGTTGAACTGATAGGCCAGATGCTCCGGAATGCCGCTGACATCGGCAGATTGAAACATTTCCTTTACCCGGGCAAACATTTCCTCAAACGTCATGTTGGGCTCCTTTCCTGCGGAAGCAGACTCAGTGCGAGGGAATTTCGGATACTCTTATTATAGAAGGAGCGAATGCATTCGGCAAGAGAAAGAAAACGACGCCCTGTTTTGAGGGTGCACCGCAGCCAGACGGTGCAGCTACCCGGCAAACAGCCGACTGCGCAAAAAGCCGCTGCCTTCCAACGGGGAGACAGCGGCTTTCTCTTCTTTTGAAAAATGTCGTGATGCGGGCAGAAGTGCGGGAATTTATGCCCGCTCCACCATATCCATGGCGAACAGGGCAGCGCCCAGGGCGCCGCACAGCTGGGCTTTGTCATTGACCACCAGAGTGGTGCCCAGTTTTTCTTCCAGTGTCTTGACCAGACTCTGGTTCTTGGAAACGCCGCCGGTCATCATGTAGCGCTCCTCGCCGCCCACACGCTTGGCCAGGGCGGCGGTCTTGGAGGCGACCGCCTTGTTCAGGCCGTGGACGATGTCGTCGGTGGCCTTGTTCTGGGCGATCAGGGAGACGACCTCCGACTCGGCAAAGACGGTGCACATGCTGGAGATGGTGATGTCCTCCTTGTACTTGAGACCGGCCTTGCTCATCTCGTCCAGGCTCATCTCCATGGTGCGGGCCATC
>JAHZHS010000076.1 GCA_019420135.1 Oscillospiraceae bacterium
GAACAACGGGGCCGCCACCTCCCTGGGCCGCACCTCCACCTTCCTGGACATCTACATCCAGCGGGATCTGGATGCCGGTGTGCTGGATGAGGCCGGTGCCCAGGAGCTCATCGATCAGTTCATCATCAAGCTGCGCCTGGTCCGCCATCTCCGCACCCCCGAGTACAACGAGCTGTTCGGCGGCGACCCCACCTGGGTGACCGAATCCATCGGCGGCATGGGCATCAATGGCCGCTCCCTGGTGACCAAGAACTCCTTCCGCTACCTGCACACCCTGGAGAACCTGGGCACCGCCCCCGAGCCCAACCTGACCGTTCTGTGGAGCGAGCACCTGCCCAAGGCGTTCAAGGACTACTGCGCCCACATCTCCATCACCACCGACTCCATCCAGTACGAGAACGATGACGTCATGCGCCCCGTCTACGGTGACGACTACGCCATCGCCTGCTGCGTATCCGCCATGGCCGTGGGCAAGCAGATGCAGTTCTTCGGTGCCCGCTGCAACCTGGCCAAGAGCCTGCTCTACGCCATCAACGGCGGTGTGGATGAAAAGACCGGCACCCTGGTCGTGCCCGGCATCGACCCTATCACCGACGAAGTTCTCGACTACGACAAGGTCTGGGCCAACTACAAAAAGGTCATGGATTACGTGGCGCAGCTCTACGTGGATGCCAACAACATCATTCATTATATGCACGACAAGTACGCCTACGAGGCCAGCCAGATGGCGCTGCACGACACCCATGTGGAGCGGCTGATGGCCTTCGGCGTGGCGGGCCTCTCGGTGGCGGCGGACAGCCTCTCCGCCATCCGCTATGCCACCGTCCGCCCCGTGCGCAACGGAAACGGCGTGGCTGTGGATTTTGTCACCGAAGGGGACTTCCCCAAGTACGGCAACGACGACAATCGTGCCGACGATCTGGCCGTGGATACTGTCACCTACTTCAGCGGCGCCCTCAAGCGCCATCCGCTGTACCGCAATGCCAAGCACACCCTGTCGGCCCTGACCATCACCAGCAACGTCATGTACGGCAAGAAGACCGGTTCCACCCCCGATGGCCGCAAGATCGGCGAGCCGCTGGCCCCTGGCGCCAACCCCATGCACGGCCGCGACAAGTCCGGTGCCCTGGCTTCCCTGAACAGCGTTGCCAAGATTCCTTACCGCAACATCTGCCAGGACGGCGTGTCCAACACCTTCTCCATCGTGCCTGAGGCGCTGGGCAAGAGCGACGAGGTCCGCCGCTCCAACCTGACTGCCCTGCTGGATGGTTACTTCGCCCAGGGTGCCCATCACCTGAACGTCAACGTTATGCATCGCGAGACGCTGATCGACGCCATGGAGCATCCCGAGAAGTATCCCTCCCTGACCATCCGCGTGTCCGGTTACGCCGTCAACTTCCACCGTCTGAGCCGTGAGCAACAGCTGGAAGTCATTGCCCGTACCTTCCATGAGAGCATGTAATCCTTACGCATCATAAATACAAACGCCCGCCCGTCCGGCAAAAATGCCGAGCGGGCGGCATTTTTGTATGGATCGTGCCGTTTTGTCCCTGCATATGGCCGTCAGATGGTTGACAAGCACAAAATCTATGTTAAAATGATGTTGCTATGCATAGATGTTGCCAAGGCACTTCTATCCATGCAAATATATTTGGCCGGGCGCCGTCGGCGCCTAAAGCTCATCGGACAGGGCTGGCCGCTGCCGCGTGCGGTGTAAAGCATCGCAATTATTGATGAACCCGGAGGTTGCGGGTTCAAATTTTATGAGTTGGTCCTTTCTTTCCCGTGCAATCGCACACCACTTGTGAAACGTCAATAAGAGTAGTAAAAGTATATTTGCTAAATAGACTCTGAAGTGTACGGATCGGGCAACCGGATGCTGGCCTCTCTTCTTCCCGGCGGATTTTCGGGCGAGGGGTGTTTTATGTCCTGTTTGTCTTTTCGCAGGCAGTGCCGCGTTTGTCGGGCACTGCCTGTTTTTTGTTTGCCTGCCCTGCGCACACTAACAAAAACGGCCGTATTTCGGGACGGGGACCGGCCGGGAGGAATGTGAATGGATAAAGAGCGTCAAAAGCAGGCGCCCATCTATACGGCGCTGGAACGGTTCCGCAAGCAGCGCGTCGTGCCCTTTGATGTGCCGGGCCACAAGCGCGGCCGCGGCAATCCCGAGCTTGTGCAGCTGCTGGGAGAGAAATGCGTCGGCATCGACGTCAACTCGATGAAGCCGCTGGACAATCTCTGCCACCCCGTCTCGGTCATCCGCGAGGCGGAAGATCTGGCCGCCGATGCCTTCGGTGCGGCACACGCCTTTTTAATGGTAGGAGGTACCACCTCCTCGGTGCAGGGCATGGTCCTGTCTACCTGCAAGCCGGGCGACAAGATCATCCTGCCCCGCAACGTCCACAAGAGCGCCATCAACGCGCTGGTGCTCTGCGGCGCCACCCCGGTCTACATTGACCCCAAGGTGGACAAGCGGCTGGGCATTCCCCTGGGCATGGAGGTGGAGGACGTCCGTGCCGCCATGGAGGCCAACCCCGATGCGGTGGCCGTTTTCATCAACAATCCCACCTACTACGGCATCTGCTCCGACCTGAAATCCCTGGTCAAGCTGGCCCACGAGCACAACATGCTTGCCCTGGTGGATGAGGCCCACGGCACTCACCTTTATTTCGGTCCCGGCCTGCCCTGCCCCGCCATGCGTGCAGGTGCCGACATGGCCGCGGTCTCCACGCACAAGTCGGGCGGAAGCCTGACCCAGAGTTCCCTTCTGCTGCTGGGCCCCAACATTGACGAGGGCTATGTCAGCAGCGTCATCAACCTGACCCAGACCACCAGCGCCTCCTATCTGCTCATGTCCAGCCTGGACATCTCCCGCCGTAATCTTGCCCTGCGCGGCGCTGAGAGTTTCTCCCGCGTGGTGGACATGGCCGAGTATGCCCGCCGGGAGATCAACGAGATCGGCGGCTACTACGCCTACGGTTCCGAGCTCATCAACGGCGGCAGCATCTATGACTTCGACGTCACCAAGCTGGCAGTCTATACCCGCGGCATCGGCCTGACCGGCATCGAGGTCTACGACCTGCTCCGGGACGAGTACGACATTCAGGTGGAGTTCGGCGACCTTTCCAACATGCTGGCCTATATCTCCATCGGCGACCGCATCCAGGACATTGAGCGTCTGGTGGGTGCCCTGGCCGATATCAAGCGGCTGTATTCCAAGCCCGAGACCAACATCTTCACCTCGGAATATATCACACCCATCGTGGCGGCCACCCCCCAGCGCGCCTTCTACGCCGAGAAGGAATATCTGCCCATTGAGCAGACGGCAGGGCGCATCTGCAGCGAGTTCGTCATGTGCTATCCCCCGGGAATCCCCATCCTGGCTCCCGGCGAGGTAATCACCCAGGAGATCCTCGACTACATCAAGTTTGCCATGGAAAAGGGCTGCTCGATGCAGGGTCCGGCCAGCTCGGACATCTCCCATCTTTATGTCTTGAAGGAGTGATCGTATGCAGGATATGGACCTCTGGTTCGGTGAACTGCACACAGACAACGTCAAGCTCAGCATCCGTGTGGAGCAGCAGCTCTTTCACGGGGAGAGCGATTTCCAGCGCATCGACGTTTTCGATTCCCCGGAGTTCGGCCGCTTCCTGACTTCCGACGGCAGCGTCATTTTTTCGGAAAAGGACGAGTTCACCTACGACGAGATGATCGTCCACGTGCCCATGGCCGTCCACCCCAACGTCCGTCGGGTACTGGTGCTGGGCGGCGGCGACGGCGGTGTGGCCCGGGAGCTTTCCCAGTACGACGAGATCGAAGTCATTGACGTGGTGGAACCGGACAAACTCTTTGTGGACGTCTGCTGCAAGTATTTTCCCGACAACGCCTGCGGCCTGCGGGATTCCCGGGTCCGCATCTTCTACGAGGACGGCCTGAAGTTTTTGCGCACCAAGTCGGACGACTATGACCTGATCATCAACGACTGCACCGACCCCCTGGGTCATGCGGCAGGCCTCTTCACCAAGGAGTTCTACGGCAGCTGCTACAAGGCACTGCATGACGACGGCATCATGGTCTACCAGCACGGCAGCCCCTTCTACGACGAGGACGAGGAATCCTGCCGCGCCATGCACAAGCGGGCTTTCCGCAGCTTCCCCATCAGCCGGGTGTACCAGGCACACATCCCCACCTGCCCGGCCGGCTACTGGCTGTTCGGCTTTGCCTCCAAGAAATACCATCCTCTCAAGGATTTTGACGCGGCCCGCTGGGATGCCCGCCATATCAAGACCTGGTATTACTCCACTCACCTGCATCGGGGTGCTTTCATGCTGCCCCGCTATGTGGAGGAACTTTTGCAGGAAGAGGAAGAAAGCTGAGCTTTCTCCCGCCCCCACTTGTTAGGAACGTTTGTTTTTCCATACCAGATACCCCAATAAAGGAGTGTTTTATTATGAGCAAACTGCTTGTTATCGGCTGCGGCGGCGTCGCCTCGGTCGCCATCCAGAAATGCTGCCAGAACAGCGGCACCTTTACCGAGCTGTGCATTGCCAGCCGCACCGTTTCCAAGTGTGACGCCCTGAAGGCGAAGCTGGAGGGCAAGACCTCCACCAAGGTCACCACCGCCCAGGTGGATGCCGACAATGTGGAGGCACTCAAGGCCCTCATCAACGAGTACAAGCCCGATGCCGTGCTTAACGTTGCCCTGCCCTATCAGGACCTGACCATCATGGACGCCTGCCTGGCCTGCGGCGTCGACTACATTGACACCGCCAACTACGAGCCCGAGGATACCGACACTCCCGAGTGGCGCGCCATCTATGAGAAGCGCTGCAAGGAGGAGGGCTTCACCGCCTACTTCGATTACAGCTGGCAGTGGGCCTATCAGAAGAAGTTCCAGGATGCCGGCCTGACCGCCATCCTGGGTTCCGGCTTCGATCCGGGCGTCACCAGCGTTTTCTCCGCCTACGCCCTCAAGCATTACTTTGACGAGATCCACACCATCGACATCCTGGACTGCAACGGCGGCGATCACGGCTATGCCTTTGCCACCAACTTCAACCCCGAGATCAACCTCCGCGAAGTCTCTGCCAACGGCAGCTACTGGGAGGATGGCCACTGGGTCGAGACCAAGCCCATGGAGATTCACCGCACCTACGACTTCCCCCAGGTTGGCGTCAAGGACATGTATCTGCTCCATCACGAGGAGATCGAGTCCCTGGCCAAGAACATTCCCGGCGTCAAGCGCATCCGTTTCTTCATGACCTTCGGCCAGAGCTATCTGACCCATATGAAGTGTCTGGAGGACGTGGGCATGCTGTCCACCAGCCCCATTATGTTTGAGGGCCGCGAGATTGTGCCCATCCAGTTCCTGAAAGCCCTGCTGCCCGATCCCGCTTCCCTGGGTCCCCGTACCAAGGGCAAGACCAACATCGGCTGCATCTTCACCGGTGTCAAGGACGGCAAGGAAAAGACCATCTATATCTACAACGTCTGCGACCATCAGGAGTGCTACAAGGAGCTGGGCAGCCAGGCCATCAGCTACACCACCGGCGTGCCCGCCATGATCGGCGCCGCTCCGGTGGTCAACGGCACCTGGAAGAAGCCCGGTGTTTTCAACCTGGAGGAGATGGATCCCGATCCGTTCATGGAGATGCTCAACCAGTACGGTCTGCCCTGGGTGGTCGATGAGGCCCCCGCAACCGTCGAGTAAGCCATATGTCCGGAAGTCTGCGCGCAGAAACTCTGCGCACCCCGGTTTATCTGGTGGACGAGGCCGCCCTCATCCACAATCTTGAGATCCTGCACGGCGTGGAGGAACGCACCGGCTGCCACATCCTGCTGGCACAGAAGGCTTTCTCCATGTTCCGGGTCTATCCCCTCATTGCCCAATATCTCTCCGGTGCCACAGCCAGCGGCCTGTATGAGGCCCGTCTCGCCCACGAGGAATTCGGCAAGGAGAACCACGTCTTCTGCCCCGCCTACACCGACGAGGAGATGGCGGAACTATGCAAGATCTGCGACCACATCAGCTTCAACTCCCTGCGCCAGCTGGAGCATCACCGTCCCGTCTGGGAGGCTGCCGGCGTCAGTGTAGGGCTTCGGGTCAATCCCGAGCACTCTACCCAGGAAGGCCATGCCATCTACGACCCCTGCGCGCCGGGTTCCCGGCTGGGCATTCTGCGCTCGGCTTTGGGCGAAACCCTGCCCGAGGGTGTGGAGGGTCTGCACTTCCACACCCTGTGTGAGCAGGACTCCGCTCCGCTGGTGGAGACTTTCCATGCCTTTGAGGAAAAATTCGGGCAGTTCTTGCCCGGACTCAAATGGCTCAACCTGGGCGGAGGACACCACATCACCCGGGAAGGCTACGACCTGGCTGCCCTGGAGAAGCTGATTCTCTATATCCGCGACAAATACAAGGTGGAGGTGTATCTGGAACCCGGCGAGGCCATTGCCCTCAACGCCGGAACCCTCATCACCACCGTGATGGACGTGGTGGATAACACCATGCCCATCCTGATTCTCGATGCCTCGGCGGCCTGCCACATGCCCGATGTGCTGGAAATGCCTTACCGTCCCCCGCTGTTCGGCGCCGGGATGCCCGGTGAAAAGGCCGTAACCTGCCGTCTGGGTGCCCGCACCTGTCTGGCCGGGGATGTCATCGGGGATTACAGCTTTGACAAACAGCCCGAAATCGGCGACCGGCTGGTCTTTGGCGACATGGCCATCTATTCCATGGTCAAGAACAATACCTTCAACGGCATGCCCCTGCCCGACATCGCCCTGCGTCATCCCGACGGCAGCTGCGAGATCGTGCGGCAGTTCGGCTACCAGGATTTCAAGGGGAGGCTTTCCTGATATGGCAATGCTGCATACCAAACCGGTGGCCGACGGCTTTGCCATGCCCGCCGAGTTTGCCCCTCACCGCGCTACTGTGCTGATCTGGCCGGTGCGCCCCGGCAGCTGGGGGCGTGACCCCTCCGCCGCGCAGAAGGCTTTTCTCGATGTGATTGCCGAGATTGCCAAGGGCGAGGAGGTCTATCTGCTGGCCGGTGCTGCAGATTTTGCTGCGGCCAAAGCCGCCGTGGCGGACCTTGACCGGGTAATGGTGCTCGAAATCGAGAGTGACGATGCTTGGGCCCGGGATGTAGGCCCTACCTTCGTGACCAACGGCAAGACCGTCCGCGGCATCAGCTGGCGGTTCAATGCCTGGGGCGGTGAGGTGGACGGTCTGTATGCTCAGTGGGACAAGGACGATGCTGTGGCTTCCGCCCTGTGTCAGGACCTGGGCGTCGACTGCTACGACGCGGGCGATTTTGTGCTGGAGGGCGGGTCCATCCATGTGGACGGCGAAGGCACTCTCCTTACCACCGAAGCCTGTCTGCTCAGCGAGGGGCGCAACCCGTCCCTGAGCCGGGAAGAGATCGAAGCCACCCTGGCCCAGTATCTCGGCATCCGCAAGGTACTGTGGCTGCCACGGGGCATTTATCAGGACGAGACCAACGAGCACGTGGACAACGTCTGCGCCTTTACGTCGCCGGGCGAGGTGGTCCTTGCCTGGACCGACAACCAGGACGACCCGCAGTATTCCCTGTCCAAAGCAGGACTGGACTACCTGAATTCCGTCACCGATGCGGCGGGCCGAAAACTCAAGGTTCGGCTGCTGCCCATCCCCGACCATCCCATCCTCTGCACCGAGGCCGACTGTGCCGCCTACGATTTTGCCCCCGGCGAGGATATGCGGGAGCCCGGCGACCGTCTGGCCGGCAGCTACGCCAACTTCTACGTAGCGAACAGTGCAGTGCTGGTTCCCCAGTTCGGTGGTGAGAATGCCGAGAGCGACGCCCGGGCGCTGGCAATCCTGCGGGAAGCATTCCCCGGCCGCAAAGTCGTGGGCATCGATGCCCGCGCCATCTTGCTGGGCGGCGGCAATATCCACTGCATCACCCAGCAGATTCCTCTGGTATAACAAAGAAAGGGGCTTGACCCGATGCCTGTTACCCATGTCAGTGCCATCCAGATGCACTGTGTTGAAGATCCCGCACAGAACCTTGCTCTGGCCGAGCAGCTGGTTCGCAAGGCCGCCGCTGAGGGCG
The DNA here is from genome assembly GCA_019420135.1 of Oscillospiraceae bacterium. Classification (GTDB taxonomy): domain Bacteria; phylum Bacillota; class Clostridia; order Oscillospirales; family Ruminococcaceae; genus Gemmiger. The sequence continues at coordinate 8,094 of JAHZHS010000076.1, forward strand.
GGCAGATCATTCTGCTGCCGGAACTGTTTGAGCGCCCCTACTTCTGTCAGGAGCGCCGCTACGAATATTACGCCTATGCCGCTCCCGTGGAGGAGAATCCGGCTGTGCAGCGGCTGAGCGCCGTGGCCGCCGAACTGGGCGTAGTGCTGCCCGTCAGCTTTTACGAAAAGGACGGCACCCGGCTGTTCAACTCCATCGCCATGATCGACGCCGACGGCACCGTGATGGGGGTCTATCGCAAGACGCACATTCCTGACGACCACTACTATCAGGAAAAGTTCTACTTCACCCCCGGCAACACCGGGTTCCGGGTATGGGATACCCGCTACGGCAAGGTAGGCGTAGGCATCTGCTGGGATCAGTGGTTCCCTGAGGCTGCCCGCTGCATGGCGCTGCTGGGCGCCGATCTCCTCATGTATCCCACCGCCATCGGCAGCGAGCCCATTCTGGAAGTGGACAGTGCCGGGCACTGGCAGCGCACCATGCAGGGACATTCGGCGGCCAATGTCGTGCCCGTTGTCGCGGCCAACCGCTTTGGCACCGAGACTGTCACCCCCTGCCCCGAGAACGGCGGGCAAAGTTCGTCGTTGTGCTTCTATGGCACCAGTTTCATGACTGACGCCACCGGCGCCGTCCTGACTCAGGCGCCCCGGGAGGGCGACATGGTACTGCATGCCGAGTACGACTTTGCCGTCATCCGGGAGGAGCGCCTGTCCTGGGGGCTCTTCCGCGACCGTCGCCCGGAGTGCTACGGCGAGATCTGCGATCTGTAACCCGGCAGCCGATAAAGCCGCTGGATGTTTGATATTCAATTAGATTGGATATATCCAAAAGAGAAAATCCCCGAGAAGCTTTTTCTGCCTTTCGGGGATTTTTTTGCATAGATTTTTGCAAAGAAAGGATCACGGCGGGGCCTGGGCTTCCTAGCTTCCTATACCCATCGGCAACCTGTCTATGTTATCTGGATGTTATCTGGCGCTGCCCCTGCCAAAGGGCACAAACAGGAAGGGCGCCAGCAGACCGATCCAGGATACCGCCGGAACCTGAGTGATCCGGGTCAAAACAGAGCCCAAGGCTCCCGTCCATTGTGTGAGAGGAAGCAGCCAGGTCACCAACGTGGGAGCAAATTGAGAGGCCGCATACAACAGTCCGCTCAGGGCCGCTTCCAGGGCAACCGCAATCGCCGCAGACACTGCGATTTCGGTTTTGCTCATGGAGCGGAAGAGGAACAGGCCTCCCACAACAAGCCCGGCCGTAAAAAGTATGGTTTGAAAAACTGCCGAACGGACCGGGTCCACCGAAAGGTTGATCGTACCATCCTCGCCTACCGTTTTTACCGCGTAAAATACACTGAGATAGACCGTGAGATAGTAGCAGACAATGCCCGCCAGTACACAAAAGACCGGCACCCGCCACAGGGTATTGGCTCGAAGCTTCATGGTTACGCCTCCCGTTCTTTTTGGCTTTTCATTACCCGCATTGTACCATGGGTTGCGCATTTTTCGCAAGATACGGGAGGCTCTACCGCTGTCCGGGGAATGTAAATTCTGATAAGAAAAGGAAGAGGCGGCAACCTTTCGGCTGCCGCCTCTTCTCTACCCGTCAGGACACAACTATCCTAGACGGTTCTTGCTTTTTAACGCTGCCGGAAATCAGCCCTTGAAGTAGCGGTCCAGCAGGCCCTGCATGCCGCGGCCATGGCGAGCCTCATCCTTGGCCATCTCGTGAACGGTGTCGTGGATAGCATCCAGGCCCAGCTCCTTCGCCTTCTTGGCGATGTCCATCTTGCCGGCGCAGGCGCCGCACTCAGCGTCAACACGCATACGCAGGTTCTTCTCGGTGCTGTCGGTCAGGACCTCACCCAGCAGCTCTGCAAACTTGGAAGCATGCTCAGCCTCCTCGAAAGCATAACGCTTCCAGGCCTCGGCGATCTCGGGGTAGCCCTCGCGATCAGCAACGCGGCTCATGGCCAGGTACATGCCGACTTCGCTGCACTCACCGTTGAAGTTCTCGCGCAGGCCCTGGATGATCTCCTCGGGAGCGTCCTTGGCGATGCCGACAACATGCTCAGTGACATAGGTGTTGTCCTTCTTCTCGATGAACTTGGAAGCGGGAGCCTTGCAGACGGGGCAGAACTCAGGGATGGAACCTTCGGCGATGTAGCCGCAG
>JAHZHS010000077.1:0-4602 GCA_019420135.1 Oscillospiraceae bacterium
CATTGAGCAGAGAGCAGGTGTAGTTCGTGCCGTCCTCCGTGGTGGCGGTGAAGGTGCGCGTGCCGGTCATGGTGATGGTTCCGTCCTCACCCTGTTCCCAGGTTCCGCGGTCGCCCTCGATGCCGGAGTTTTCAGCGTTATAGTCCCAGGTCAGCACGAAGCTGCCGTCCTCGTTCAGGGTCAGATGGCAGCCCAGCCAGGCGTTCTCCGCGCCGTCGCCGGTTCCATCCAGCTGGAGAGCCACGCCCGCGGCAGTTTCTGCCGTGGCGGCGTCCGCTGCGGCGTCAGCAGACTCCTCGGTAACCTGTTCAGTAGCAGCCGCGCTGTCGTCGGTTTGGTCTGCGGCCGGGGCTGCTGCCGGAGCCGCAAAGAACATCACATAGCAAATGATTGCGCCAATTACCGCGATGACGGCCACAATGCCCGCCTTCACCGGCAGTTTCAGTGCCTTTTTCCGCAGCAGCACCAGTACCACAGCGGACACCACAATGATATCCACAATCGCCAGCAGGATCACCCAGTAGGGGCTGGTATCCGCGGCCACCGCCACAGCAATGCTGTTGGCTTCGGTGTACAGGATGTTGTGGCAGGCGCGACGCATGGCCTGCTGTGCAGTGTTGGAAGAGCTGTCCAGCGTGACGCCCATCAGGCAAAGCATCATGTCGCCGCCGGCACGAATGGCCAGGTTGACATCCATCCAGCTGGTGTTGCCCATGGCGGAGTCGGTGATGACCGTGCCGTGGAAGCCCCACTCATCCCGCAGGACGCTGGTCAGCAGGGCATGGCTTGCGCCCGCCCAGGTATTGCCCAGGTAGCTGTAGCTGGACATGATGCCGGTGGTTCCGCCTTCCTTGACGGCCAGCTCAAAGGGTTTCAGGTAAAGTTCACGGATGGCCTGTTCGTTGGCCCATACCGACAGGGACAGGCGGTTTGCCTCCTGGTCGTTGAGGGCAAAGTGTTTGACGTAAGTAAAGACGCCCTGGCTCATGCAGCCGCGGACTTCCGCCGCTGCCAGTTTGCCGGAGAGCAGGCCGTCCTCGGAGTAATACTCAAAGTTACGGCCACCGAAGGGAGTGCGATGGATATTGGCGCCCGGCGCATACAGGCCGGTCACATGGTCAGCGGCAGCCTCAGCGCCCAGCGTCTGGCCGAACCGCTCCACCAGTTCCACATTCCAGGTAGCGCCAATGATGGTCTGTGCCGGGAAGCGGACGCCTTTCAGATCACTGGTCAGGCTGTTGATGCCGGCAGGGCCGTCCAGCTCGGTGGTGGCGGGCTTGCCCACGCTGTCCACCGCCGGGGTGGACCAGCCGCCATTGGAGATCATGTTGGTCATGTCATCCACCGACAGCTGTTCCAGCAGGGATTCCCACTGGGGATCGTCATAGTCGAGGCCTGCCATATCTTCCAGGGTCAGGCCATGATTGGCAATGGTGATGGCCGGGTCGCTGTCGTCCACGGCATAGGTGGCTTCCTGGGTGAACTGAGCAACGGTATCTGCACCGGCCTCCTTCTCGGCAGGACGGGCAGTGGGCAGCGTTCCCTCCCAGTCGGCACGGGAGACATACTGGGTGATCTGACCGTTGGTCACATCGTCAAACTGATTGACTGCGGCGGTATCGTCGCTGGAGCGGGGATTGCTCTCGTCATAGATGACTGTATCCTCCACGGTGTAACCCCGGCTGTCAATGACATCGTGGGCATTTTCCATCAGCTTGACCTGGTACGTGCCCGCATCCAGCACATAGCAGCCGTTTTCCAGGTAGTCGTAGGAGGCCATATCCTCCACGGCGAAGGTCACAGTCACCGTTTCACTGGCTCCGGGGTCCAGCAGACTGGTCTTGCCAAAGCCGGCCAGCACCACATGGCTCTTCTCGATGCCGCCCACGGTGTAGGGTGCAGTGTAGTAGACCTGCACCACATCCTTGCCGGCCACATCGCCGGTGTTGGTCACTTCCACATCCATGGTGATGGTGGTATCGTCGGATTGGAAATCAGCGATGGACTGTTCAAAGGTGGTGTAGCTCAGTCCGTAGCCGAAGGGATACTGCACCATGGCCTGGTAGGAATCCTCGTCGCAGGCGCCGGTGGTGTTGTCGATCCAGCGGGTCTCATAGAAGCGATAGCCCACATAGATACCCTCGGCATACTCAAAGTAATTGCGGTTTTCCAGGTTGGTATAGTTGAACACGCCTGCATTCCAGTAGGCAGGAGAGGTGGTGAGATCGTAGGCGTAGGTATCGGTCAGACGGCCGGAGGGGTTCACCTCACCGGAAAGCACCTGGCCCACTGCATTCATGCCGGTTGCACCGGGAGCGCCGATCCACAGCGCAGCGTCGATGCCTTCCTCTTCCAAAAAGCCCAGTTCCATGGCGTTGGAAGTGTTCAGCAGCACAATGACCTTGTCAAAATTCTGTGCCTTGACCAGTTCCAGCAGATCTTTTTCGTCCTGGGTCAGTTCCAGATAATGGCTGCCGTCGTCGGTGTCGCTGTAACCTGCTGCATACATGTCCTGGGGCAGATCGTCGCCCTCACCGCCGGTGCGGGAGATCACCACTACCGCCACACCGGAAAATGCCCGGGCGGAGGTCATGAGGTCATCGGTATACTGGCTGGCAGAAACCTCGGCAGGGGTGAAATCCGCGCCGCTGAAACCGGTGGATTCCGGACGGCTGACGCCGGAATTGCGGTAGAAGTCCACCAGATCCTGGTTGACGGTAAATCCTGCATTGGTCAGGCCCTGGATCAGGTCCACGTTGTTGGTGTTATCACCAGCGCCGCTGCCAGAACCGCCGTAAACCGGATCGACGCTGGCATAGCCGAAGAGATTGATGGGCTCGCCCTGGGAAAGCGGCAGGGCATTTTCCTTGTTTTCCAACAGGACAATGCCCTCGCTCTCCAGTTCCTGCGCCATGTCCCGGCTGGCCTGCTCGGCCTCGTCCGGTGTCAGGGAGAGAGAATGAATTTCGATGTTTTTCGTGCCCGGCAGGCGGGTGTTCAGATTGGCCGCCATAAAGGCATTGATGGCCGAAAAGAACATGCCGCAGGCAATGTTGGCGATGAGTGCGATGACGGCCACAATGGACACAATCACCACAGGCAACCGCCCTTTGGATGCTTTCTTTTCCATATGGGTTCTCCTTCTGTTTCTTGCTTTTTGCTGGTATGGGAAACGATTTCCCGCGCTGTTGCCTATTGTAGGAGAAATTTCATGGCCAATCTATCAAAATCCGGCAAGTTATGTTAAAATTAAGCAATGAGATTTTTCTGATTTTGTTTTGCTTGCCAGGAGGTTTTGTCCCATGAATCCCGCTACCGATCCTTTCATCGCATTCTGCGGCCAGCTGTACGGGGGCTGCCGGCTGGCCCTGGCCGTTTCTGACGGAGAGGGGCGTTACCTGTCCTTCTGGCCGGAACTTTCCACAGATTTTGTATCGCAGCAAGTGGTACAGCTGGTCCTTCAGGACTTTTCCATGCAGCACCGGGACGAGACCCATCCCCTGATCCTGTACAATGAGCCCGGCTTTTTTACCGGCATACTCCGTCTGCCGGACGGGCGCTACTGTCTGGCAGGGCCGTCGGGGCCTTTGCCTCACAGCCGGGAGGAAGGTCTGTCCTTCTGTGCCGGAGCGGTGGCTCCGGCCTATCTCAAGGCATACTGCTCCCTGCTGATGAATGTTCCCATGCTGTCCCTGCCCCAGATGAAAGCGCTGCTCTGTCTGCTGGCACAGGCGGCTACCGGACAGGTGGTTTCCCCGGCAGACGTGCTGTTTTGTGACAACACCAATCTGCGCCCGGCCAGTACCCAGGCACTGGGCCAGCAGCTGTTTGAAAACCGGGAGGATCCGAAGGGTCATGTGCCGGGAGATTTCGAGACTGCCATCTGCGACGCCATTGCCCGGGGCGATGCGCAGGAACTGGCCCGACGGATGGTTTCGCCCACCCAGGGGCGCAACGGCAGAATGTCCGACAATCCCATGCATCAGACCCGGTATACCTTCATCGGATTTTTGACGCTGGTCACCCGGGCGGCGGTGCGAGGCGGGCTGTCTGCTGAGACTGCGTTCAGTCTGAGTGACGTCTACTGTCAGCGGATGGACGTCATGACCGATCCAGAGCGAATTGAACACCTCCTGTATACCTCCGCCATGGATTTCTGCCACCGGGTGAAGGAGGCCCGCGCCGATGCCGGGCATTCCCCTCTTGTGCGCCAGTGTCTTTCCTATATTGCCGTCCACCTGCACGAAACCCTCCGCCTGGACGACCTGGCTGTGCGATGCGGTGTGAGCCCCCGCACCCTGACTGCTCGGTTCCGGCAGGAGACGGGCACATCCATCGCCGAGTACATTCAGGCCGAGCGGATCCGTGAAGCCTGCTATCTGCTGCGCCACACAAAATACAGTCTGTCGGACATTTCGTTTTTTCTCAACTTTTCCACACAGAGTTACTTTATCCAGACATTTCGACGCCACATGGGATGCACGCCCTATCAGTACCGCCGAAGAGGGTAACCTCCTCCCTGCCATACAAAAATTGCCGGCTGAGAAATTCTCAGCCGGCAATCCGGAGGCAAATGCACCTCCAAAAAACCGAATTTTCAAA
>JAHZHS010000077.1:4612-8031 GCA_019420135.1 Oscillospiraceae bacterium
AGCTTTCAGGCCATCGGCATGGGGCAAAGCAGCTTTCCTGTCTGACGTCCTTTACCCTTCCTCACAAGACAGAATCGCCTTTTGGGCCCAGGAAGAATCTTTCAGGATTGCCCGGCCCACGCCGATCAGATCGGCCTTGTGCTCTTTGAGCAAGGCTTCGGCCGCAGCCGCCTCGGTGATGCCTCCCGTCAGGATGATCGGAAGGTTTACCACTTTTTTCATGGCCTCCGTCAGTTCCTGGAAATAGCCCTGCACCTTTGCGTCGGGGCGAAGATACCCGCAGAAGCCCCCGGAGACATCCAGCAGGTCGATGCCCGCCTGCTCCAGAATTTTTGCCGCTTCAGCTCCATCCTGCACGGTCGAGCCGCCCTCCATGTAATCGCAGGCTCCCAGTCGCAGGGCAATGGGATAATCCTGCCCCACCACATCCCGCACCGCCTTGATGATCTCGGTGTGCAGCCGCAATCTGTTACTCATGGTATCTGCGCCATATTCATCCGTGCGGGTGTTGGTAAGGGGAGAATAAAACTGGTTCAGCAGATAGCTGTGTGCGGAGTGGATTTCTACACCGTCGAACCCTGCTTTTTTCGCCCGGGCAGCAGCGGCAGCGAAATCCGCCACCACTTTCCCGATATCCTGCCGCGTCATGGCAATGGGAGTCCCGGGGAATTTGGGCATTTTCACAGTGCTGACCCCCAAAGCAGGCCTGCCTGTAATTTCGGGATTTGCCACCCCTCCTGCATGGTTGATCTGCGCAATGACTTTGGATCCGTTTTCATGGATCGTATCAGTCAGACGGCGCAGCCCTTCCACGGCGCTGTCGTCAGCGATGGACAGCTGTCCCTTGGAGGCCTTGCCCTCCATGCTCACATAGCTGTGCTCGGTAATCACCAGGCCGATATACCCGCCGGCAGTCTTTTCCCCATAGTAATCACAGAGCTGCGCAGTGACTTCCCCGTTTTCGCTGGATTTGGCGGTTGCCATGGGAGGCATGACCAAGCGGTTTTTCAAGTCCAGATTTCCTATTTTGATCGGTGTATTCAGCAAATGCATCGTGATCCCTCTTTTCTGAGTTTTGATATTCTGATTGTACCATAGTATAATAAAAAAGTAAGAACGCACATTTTTGATAGATACTATCTAAAAGGAGAGTCTTGCTATGGATGAACATTGCCATTGCAGGGAAGTGGATGTCCGTCCCTTTGCCTATGCAATCTCCCTGATCGACGGGAAATGGAAGATGCACATTCTGTTCTGGCTGTGGAAAAAAGAGGTTTTGCGCTACAGTGAGCTGAAACGCGCCCTGGGAAAGGTGACCCACAAGATGCTCAGCAATCAGCTCAAAGAACTGGAAACCGACGATCTGATTGTCCGCAAGGAATATCCCCAGGTTCCTCCCAAGGTGGAATATTTTCTCTCGGAAAAAGGTAAAAGCATGATGCCGGTATTGAGTGCCCTGTGCAAATGGGGGCATGCTCACATCCCCGATGACTGGAAAATCCAATAATTCATCTCCGCACTCCGAAACGAAAAGAGATAGACCTCCCTTTCCGGGAAGTCTATCTCTTTTTCTGTTGTTTTTGGGCATTCCTGCACGGACCTGCCCGCGCGGGGTTCAGAAGTTATCGCTGTGGATCTCAAAGAAGCTCTTGGAGAATCCGCATGTGGGGCAGACCTCCGGGGCGGCAGTACCCACCACAATATGGCCGCAGTTGCGGCACTCCCATACCTTGACCTCGCTCTTTTCAAAGACCTGGGCAGTCTCCACATTGTGCAGCAGGGCGCGGTAACGTTCCTCGTGGCGCTTCTCAATGGCAGCTACCAGACGGAACTTGGCGGCCAGCTCGGGGAAGCCCTCCTCCTCGGCGGTCTTGGCAAAGCCGTCGTACATGTCGGTCCACTCGTAGTTTTCCCCCTCAGCGGCATGGAGCAGATTCTCGGCGGTATTTCCCACACCGTTCAGTTCCTCAAACCACATTCTGGCATGGGACTTCTCGTTTTCCGCCGTCTGGAGGAAGAGAGCTGCAATCGGTTCATATCCTTCGCTCTGGGCAACGGAGGAGAAGTAAGTATACTTGTTCCGGGCCTGGGACTCTCCGGCAAAGGCGGCCTCCAGGTTTTTCTCGGTCTGCGTCCCGGCATATTTGTTGCCGCTCTTGGGCTGGGGTTCCTCCATCCGCTCAAAGGCAGAGGCGGGCTGTCTGCAGACAGGGCAGGTAAAGTTTTCCGGCAGTGTCTCGCCTTCATAGATATATCCGCATACTTTGCATTTCCATTTGTTCATCTTCTTTTTCTCTCCTTCTGGTATTGTCTCATTGCAGGGGATGCGTTCCAGCAGCTCTTTTGCTGCCTGCACCGGAAAGTCCGGGGCGGGCGGTGTGTTCACAAAATCCTGCAGCAGCTGATGGGCGTTGGCACTTTGGGGCAGCATATACCCGGCCTCCCGCAGCAGGTCCTCATTGACCAGGCGTGCGGATTTTTCCGCAGCCCGCAGCAACCGGTACAGACCATCCTGGTCGGTATCCTTCGCCAGCTGGCGGGCAATTGCTTCCTCCTGTGCCTTGTTTCCGGCCATGGTGTTGGCCCGGGCGGTCACGTCCGGTTCCTTTTTCTGCTGAGGGGGATACTGGGTGGGGACCATGGAGATGGCGCCGCTGGGACAGGCATCGGCACACACGCCGCAGCCCAGGCATTTTTCCACATCAATGATGCTGTTCTCTGTATCGGTGGCCCCGGTAGGGCATACGTACAGGCACAGGCAGTCCTTGGTGCACAACCGCAGGTTTCGCACGGCAACTCGTTTCATCGCTCAGCCTCTCCCTTCTATTTTTTCAAAATTCCACGCCGGGACCTTGCATACCGGGCAGATCTGGGGCGCATTGTCGCCCACATAAATAAATCCACAGACGGTACAGACCCACACCTGCGTATCCTTCAGGAAGGCTTCCCCGTCCCGCTGATACCGGTTGAACAGCGATTCCAGCATCCGGGTGACCTTTTCTCCCCATACGCAGATTCGCTGGGTTCCACGGTCTCCGGCGGCTACCGCAGAGGCAGTGAGCTCGGGATATCCCTGGCTGAGATCCTGCCGGATCAGTTCTATCAGCTTGTCCAGGCTGGGATCGGGAACCGGCGGCTGGGCGGCAGACAAGTAGTCTGCAATTTCCCGGAACAGCGCCGCCTCCTTTTCCTGGTACTGCTTTTCACAGCCCCGGGCCAGGTTGGAGCACACCGCAGACAGCTCCCCGACAGACAGCTTGCGCATCTCGTCCACCTGGTGGATGGGGGCAGGCTGTACGCTGCTCTCCTGGGGCTGCCGCGGAGAAAAGGCACTCTTGTCCGCACCGCATACAGGGCAAACCCAGCTTTCCGGCAGCGCTTCGAAGGGCGTGCCTTCCTTTGCCTCGTCATACACATAT
>JAHZHS010000077.1:8041-10161 GCA_019420135.1 Oscillospiraceae bacterium
ACGGCGCAAATCCATTGTTTCACAGAAGTTCCTCCTTTCCGATGTATAAGTCTGCTTTCGTCCTGGTAACTCGTATGAAGCATTCGTTCGGCCAGTGGACTGAGGGGCTGGCCGTAGAAGGCCTGGTACACCTCTTTGATTTCGGGATTTTCGTGACTGGTGCGCAGGTTCATGGAACCATCCCGCCGGTAGAGGGCGGCAATGCGGCTCTTTCGGGTCTCGTCGGCGTCTTTCATCAGATCCTTGGGCTGTCCGCCTCCGCCGATGCATCCGCCGGGGCAGGCCATGACCTCCACAAAATGATACTGTTTCCCGCTGTCTTTCATCCGCTGCAGGAAGGTTCGGGCGTTGGCCGTGCCGTAGACCACAGCCACCTGAAGAGTCAGCCCTCCGATGTTCACCTGAGCCTCCCGAACTCCTTCATACCCCCGGACAGGGCTGAGCTGCAGCAGTGTCTGTGGGGCGGGCTCACCGGTGAGATATTCGTAAGCAGTGCGCAGGGCGGCCTCCATCACGCCGCCCGTGTTGCCGAAGATGACGCCTGCCCCCGAGGCCTTGCCCATCAAAGAATCGTAGGCGGAATCCTCCAGGGCATTCCAGTCGATTTTGGCTCTCCGGGCCCATCGGGCCAGCTCACGGGTGGTGATCACCTGATCGGTGTCCCGCATTCCTTCCACGCCCAGGTAATCGGCGGCCGCATGCATTTCCTCCCGCCGGATCTCAAACTTTTTGGCCGTACAGGGGGTCAGGGCAACGTGGACGATCTGCTTAGGGTCCAGCCCCATCTTTTGGGCAAAGTAGGTCTTTACTGTGGGCCCCTGCATTCCAATGGGACTTTTGGCAGTGGACAGGTGGGGCAGCAGTTCCGGGGCGTAGATCTCGGCGAAACGGACCCAGCCCGGACAGCAGCTGGTGAACTGGGGCAGCGGCCGGTCCTTTTCCTTCACCCGGCGGACCAGCTCGCTGGCCTCCTCCACGATGGTCAGGTCGGCGGCAAAGTTGGTGTCCAGCACATAATCAGCGCCTAAGGCCCGCAGAAGGGCGATCATTTTGCCTTCCACAAAGGCGCCCGGCTCCATGCCGAACTCCTCCCCCAGGGCGGCCCGGACAGCTGGCGATGTGCTGACCACCACCACCTTGTCAGGGTCGGCAATGGCCTTTTCCACCTGAGCAGTTTCGTCCCGCTCGGTGATGCTGTCCACCGGGCAGACATTGGCACACTGGCCGCAGTAAATGCAGATGGCTTTTCCGCCGGTTTCTTCCAGGGTATAGGTTCCATGTACTCCCATCAGGTTGGTGCAAGCCTCCTTGCACATGCCACATCGAATACACTTTTCCTCCCAGCGGACAATACTGGGGTTGTCCGCCTCGATGGGGACTCGGACAGATAAGGGCAGATGGTTCAGTTTCCTCACGCTCCGTTTCTTTCTATCTTCTTTTTGCAGTCCTCACACAGATAGGTCAGCTTGAGATCATACGACAAAATGGAGAGCCCCGCCTTTTTTTCCAGCTGTTTGGTCAGGTCCCCCAGATCAATGTCCAGCAACCTGCCGCACTGTTTGCACACCAGATGGTCATGGCGCTGGATGCGGTCATACCGGTCAGGCATTCCTTCCACCGACACCTTGCGGATCAAATCGTCCTGCCACAGACGGTTGAGGTTATTGTAAACGGTAGCCAAAACCACGGTGGGATAGGTTTGCCGGAGCACATCAAAAATCTCCTCAGCTGTCATATGGCTGTGGGAGGAACTTACAATTTCCAGAATCTTTTTCCCGTATTTAGTCACAGTACTCAACACCATTATTTTTTAGAATCATTCTAATTTTATTATACAGATTTTTCCGCTCAGGTCAATGGGCAAGCCATACAAAAGTGCCCGGCCTGGTTTGTGGCTTTCCGCACCTTCTCCCGTTTCTGAATACCAGCCGGCATCCTTGGCTTTCCCCCGTCCCCACCTTGTACAGGGAGGCAGATGGCACTCCCGCCCTTTCGGATTCCTTTGCCCCTCAATTTCACATTTCTACGTAAAAACAATGTTCCCCCGGAAGCAGGGTAATCCCTGTCTCCGGGGGAACATGTGCCGTATCAGTCGTTTCGGTTTCCAGTTGCAGGGCCCC
>JAHZHS010000078.1:0-827 GCA_019420135.1 Oscillospiraceae bacterium
TTTTCAGGATAGTCTTTTATGACTTCACCCTGTATACGATTGATCCGGCAGAATCCTTTCATGGTTTCCAAATTTTTGGGGCAGGATTTTCCTTCCTGCCTGTACAGAGGTTTTCCTTTACAGCCATGGCTTCGGGTCACATTGCGGTGATCCGGCAAGGGTCTCATGGTTTTTCCTCTTCCTCGGGATGGTCATTGAGATACTGTGCAATGCAGCGCAGAAACTCCTTGCCGTATTTGCGCGCCTTGGCATCTCCCACTCCGGGCAGGCGCATGAAATCCCCCATGGTCCGGGGCTTTTGCTGAGCCATGGCGTCCAGTGTAAGATTATTGAATATGATGTAGGCCGGAACCTTGTTTTTCTGTGCCAAGCGCGAACGCTCCGCCTTGAGTACGCCGGTCAGGCCCTCATCCGGCAGTGCAGCAGCCCGTGCGGAACGCTGTTTGCCGCTCTGCCGGCGGGCGGATTGATTCTCCCGGGCATCCGTGGTGCGGCGCTCTGTCATCTGCACCGTCTGACCGTGGAACAGCACATCCAGGGCTTTGGCCCCCAGATGCAGAACCGGGTACTCCCCCTTTGTATTGATCAGGTACCCCTGTTCTTCCAGTGCGTCAAAATACTGACGGAGGCGCTGCTGGGACACCTCCCGCAGAATCCCATAGGTGGGCAGGCTGTCCAGCCCGCGTTTCAGTGTATTCTGATCCCGGGAACCCCGCAGCATCTGAACCACCGCCACCTCTCCCAGGCCACCAGGCCAGCGCTTTTCCACACGGGCCACCCCGGACAGAATCTTCTGCGCTTCGGTGGTGATATCGGTCTGGACCATG
>JAHZHS010000078.1:837-9845 GCA_019420135.1 Oscillospiraceae bacterium
TGCAATAGGTCACCATGGCATCCAATCGCATGGCATCCCGCTGCTCCACTTCCGCTCTCTGTTCGGGCGTCAGCTCATCATTGTCGTGGGTATTGCGGATAAAATACTGAGCCGTCTGAATATCTCCCAGGGAAAACAGCAGAATACATTCGGCCGGTTCTCCGTCACGGCCGGCTCGCCCTGCCTCCTGGTAGTAACTTTCCAGATTTTTCGGCATGTTATAATGCAGTACATAGCTGACATTGGACTTGTCAATACCCATACCGAAAGCATTGGTCGCCACCATGACCCGGCTTTTGTCGTAGACAAAGTCCTCCTGATTTTTTTCCCGCTCCTCCGGGTCAAGTCCGGCATGGTAGCGCGTTGCCTGGATTCCGACGGATCGCAGCTCCCGGCAGAGGGATTCTACGCTGCGACGGGTGGCACAGTATACGATGCCGCTCTTGCCGGGATGGTCCAGAATATAGTCCTCGATATACCGTTCCTTGTCTCTCGGTCTGGCTACACCGAAATAGAGGTTCGGCCGGTCAAAGCCGGTGGTGATACAAAGCGGGTTTTGCAGTCCCAGCAGCTGAGCGACATCCTGCTTCACCTGTGCCGTGGCCGTGGCCGTGAACGCCCCCACTGCCGGGCGAACCGGCAGACTCTGGATAAAGTCTGCAATTTTCAGATAACTGGGGCGGAAATCCTGTCCCCACTGGGAGACGCAATGAGCCTCATCCACAGCCACCAGAGAGATTTCCGCGCTCTGGGTCAGATAGGAAAAACCTGCTGTGGGCAGCCGTTCCGGCGCCACATACAAGATTTTGTACCGGCCGTCCATAGCGTCCCTGAGCACCTGCCGGTACTGCTCCTCCTGCTGGGAAGAGTTGAGGCAGGCTGCCGGGATTCCGGCTTCCTCCAGGGCGGTCACCTGATCTTTCATCAATGAAATCAGCGGTGAAATGACCAGCGTCATCCCCGGCAGCAGCATGGCCGGCACCTGATAGCAGACCGACTTTCCTGCCCCTGTGGGCATGACACCAAGTACATCCCGTCCGGACAACAATGCCTCGACCAGGGATTTCTGGCCGGGCCGGAATTCTTCATGCCCGAAATATTGCTTTAAAATCGTATATGGATCCATTCACTTCATCCTTGTTTGTGATGAGAGATCTTCCCTTTCAGGGGCGATCCTTCCAGTAAATAGTGTAGGGCAAACGCCTTGCTCCGTCAAGCAAAGAAAGCGGTGGTTTTTCCGCCTTATGTTTTTTCCCTTCCGGCGGCAACCGCAAGCCCTCATTTTACAAAAAATCCGGTCGCGAAACCTTTCGCAGCCGGATTTTGCATTTTCACGGGGTTGCCGTGTCAGGGCATATATGCCGATGATTTTGTATCAGGCGTAGTCCTGAACCAGGAACATGGCCTTGATGGCAACGACCTCATTGTATTCGTCCTGCTCCACCTGTACATCGGCATTGAGGGCTTTGAGGTCCTGTTTGACGATTTCCAGCGCCTGAGGAATTTCCACCGCCCGGCCTTCCCGGATGACTCGTTCCATACGGGTCAGAACTACCGGATGGGCATAGCGCGCAGGGACAGGAAACTCCCCGTATCCCGCCAGATACTCCTCCATCTTTTTGACTGCACGCTCGGCTCGGGCCAGAATTGCCCTGCGGTTATTGCGTGCAGTGGGCAACACGCTGGCACCGGAAAACAGAAAGATTGCAGCCAGTCCGAACAGCGTAAAGTATATGGCAAAGGTTCCCTGGTGAAGGAGCGAATAGATTCCATACGCCAATGCAGCTACACCAAGCAGTGTAATGGCAAGAGCTACCCAGCGGTAGGCCGGTTTGCTGATGAGAAGCGCCCGCTTACGGCGTGCCGATGCACTGAGTTCCTCCGACAGTTCCGGCTTTTTGGCAAGATACGCGGCAGCATCCTCCAGCCGTTCTATATTTTTGCGGGCACGGTTGGAAAGCTCGGGCAGGATTTTTGCCGCACGCTCGGCATCCCGGCGGCGAAGCTTTTCCTCCGCGGCGGCACTCATCCGTTTGAGTCCGGGGCGGACGGCCTCGATACGGGCCAGCATCCGATCCACATCCTCCTCATACTTAAAGGTGAACTGCCGCGATTTGCCGCTGTCAAATTCCACGACCAGATAAGGGATGGATCCGAAAATGCCTTTGCCCGTATATCCACCCTTGCTCATGGCGATGCGCTTGTACACCCGCTGTACGCTGTCAAAAGGAATATAGTAGCAGCGGTCCAGCAACATATTGTTGAGATACAGCGCCTTCTGTCCCACGCCGCACGGGCCGTATTTTTTGCAGGACTTTTTGTCCGCCCTGAGTTCATCCTCCGGCAGAGACATATTGCTCAGGCATCTGGGTTTAAGGTACATGTCCGGTTTCCTCCCGATCAATTTCGTCTGCCATAAAATCAGCACAGGGGCCGCTGCATTGCAACGGCCCCGTGCAGACGTGAAAAATGACAGCCTGTATGGATACAAAACTTATTTGTTTGCAGCAGGTGCGGGCTTCTTGGTGGCACGCAGGAACAGCCCCAGGAAGAGAATTGCCACAATGATGCCGGCAGGATAGGCCACCGTTGCACCGATGCCGAAGGCACCCAGGCATTCCGGCGCCATGCAGAAGTAGGTAATGGACACCGCCGTCATGAAAGTGGCGGGAACTGCCGTGATCCAGTAATTCTTCTTGTTGCGGAAGAGGTACATGGAAGCAGCCCACAGAACAATCATGGCCAGCGTCTGGTTGGTCCAGCTGAAGTAACGCCAGATAACGGTGTAGTCGATGGCGCCCAGCGCATTGCCGACGCCAAGGATAGCGCCAACGCCCAGAACGGGAATGCAGAGCTTCAAACGGTTGACCCAGGTATTCTGGTCGATCTTGAGCCAGTCAGCCAGGGTCAGACGGGCAGAACGGAATGCGGTATCGCCGGAGGTGATGGGGCAGGCAATGACGCCCAGCATGGCAAGCACAACACCGACGCCGCCCATCGTCTTGATGCAGACATCATAGATTGCAGCAGACTGGCCGTCGGCCAGGATCTCGGACAGGCCGGTGTTCAGACCGCCGGTAACCTCATAGATGGAGCATCCGGCTGCCGCCCAGATCAGAGCGATAACGCCCTCGCAGACCATGGCGCCATAGAAGACGAAGTGACCCTGTTTCTCACTCTTCATGCAGCGGGCCATCAGAGGAGACTGGGTGGAATGGAAGCCGGAGATCGCGCCGCAGGCGACCGTGATGAACATAAAGCTCCAGATCGGCGTTCCGGAAGGATGCATGTTGTACAGATGATCCCAGATCTCGGGGATGACGTAGTTGGGATTAGTAATGATGCCGAAGGCAACGCCCACAGCCATGACAAGCAGGCAGATGCCGAACAGCGGGTAGATCTTGCCGATCACCGCGTCAATGGAGATAAAGGTCGCGATGAAGTAATAGATCAGGATGATAACCAGCCAGAACAGCGTGGTGGCAAAAATACCGCCCACCCCTGCATTCTTGAACAGGGTAACGATCAGCCCGGCAGGTCCCACTGCAAACACAGTGCCGACCATGATCAGCAGCACAACCGAGAAGACACGCATGATGTTCTTCATGGTATTGCCCAGATAATTGCCGGTAATCTCCGCGACAGAAGCGCCATCCTCGCGCTCGCTCATCATGCCGGAGAAATAGTCATGCACACCGCCTGCAAAGATGGTGCCGAAGGTGATCCAAAGGAACACCACCGGCCCCCACAAAGCGCCCTGCATGGCACCGAAAATCGGGCCCAGGCCTGCGATGTTGAGCAGCTGGATCAAGAACAGCTTCCATTGGGGAAGAACCACGTAATCAACGCCGTCATTAATCCGCACGGCGGGGGTTTCGCGGTCATCCGGGCCAAAGGTGTTGTCCACCACTTTACCATAGGTAAAGTAGCCAACGATCAGCAGCACCAGGCAGACAATAAAACTAACCATCACTGCTTCCTCCTTATCAGATTTCCGGTTCACCCGCGCGGGGCGAACCTGCTTCTCGCAATTCTCATTATAGCCTCTTGTGTCCAAAATTCAACACTTTATTCACAAATATTTTTTTATTTATTCATATTTTTTGGAGATTTTCGATAACGTTTTTTCATTTTTCGTTGCTCCGTTCATTTTGTTCCCTCTCCATGCTGCGGCAGGGGCCAATCCTTTGGAAATCGAATGCACTTGCACATAAAATTCCGGTTCTCCGGCTGCTTTTTCCCATTCCTGCCTTGCACCCTTCTGCCCGGCGCGATACAATAGGGCTGTACATGGTGCAGACCACATGTCTGCCCGCATTTTTTTGGTAAGAGGAGCGCGTACAACAATGACATACCAGGAAGTTTTACAGTCTGCAAAAGGCCAGATGGGCCCCTGCAAGGTTTGTCCCGTCTGTGATGGCCGTGCCTGCCGCAATACCATGCCCGGCCCCGGTGCCAAGGGCGTGGGCGATGGTGCAGTCCGCAACTACAATGCCTGGCAGAATGTTCGCGTCAATATGGACACTATCTGTGCTTCCGGCACACCGGATACCTCGGTGGAGCTGTTTGGACACCGCTTTGCCCTGCCCGTCTTTGCCGGCCCGGTAGGAGCGGTACAGCTGCATTACGGCAACAAATATGACGACACCGCCTACAATGAGATTCTGGTGGCGGCCTGCCGGGACAGCGGGATTCTGGCTTTCACCGGCGACGGCACCAACCCTGCCGTGATGGTGGCCGCCTGCCAGGCAATCAAGGCAGTGGACGGCTTCGGCATTCCCACGGTGAAGCCCTGGGATGTGGCAACTGTGGCGGAAAAGATGAAACTGGTGCGGGAGAGCGGTGCTTTTGCCGCCGCCATGGACATTGACGCTGCCGGCCTGCCTTTCCTGAAAAACCTGAATCCGCCGGCCGGCAGCAAGACGGTGGAAGATCTGGCGCAGATCATTTCCGACGCCAAGGTGCCTTTTATCGTCAAGGGCATCATGACGGTGCGCGGAGCGGAAAAAGCCGTCGCCGCCGGTGCCTCCGCCATTATTGTCTCCAACCATGGCGGCCGTGTTCTGGATCAGACTCCCGCCACCGCGGAGGTTCTGCCCGAGATCGTTGACGCGGTTGCCGGGCGCTGCACTGTCCTGGTGGACGGCGGTATCCGCAGCGGTGTGGATGTTTTCAAGGCCCTGGCCATGGGTGCTTCCGGCGTACTGATTGCCCGTCCCTTTGTCAATGCCGTATACGGCGCTGCTGCCGAGGGCGTCAAGGCGCTGGTGGACAAGCTTCAGTCCGAGCTGTCCGACACCATGTCCATGTGCGGCGCCCACAGCATTTCTGAAATCAGCCGGGATATGATCCGCCTGTAACAGCCGCTTTCTTCAACTCCATACAAAAGACCTGCCGGGATAACGACCGGCAGGTCTTTTTTGTCTTCCAATCCACGGGAGTGCTGCATGCGGGTCTCATTCGTCCAGGCAGCGCAGCCGTGCCGTGCCGTCCGGCTGTACGACGACGCGGAACATGCGGTCCACGACTACCTGGCTCTCATCCTCAAAGACCGAAAGATAGTCCGCAACGAACTGATCCTCCGGGCAATAGAGATAGACATAATCAAAATACTGCGCCAATTCCCTGCTCCATTCTTCCGCCGAAACCACATGAACCCAGGGCTCGCCATTGGGGTTCTCCGTTTTCAGGATCGTCAGCTGTTCCGGCAGGCGTTCCGGGACCAGTTCATAGTCAATGCGGAGCGCGGCAGCGCCTGCATCATTTGCCGTAATCAGCTGTAAACGCGGGGACGATTCGCCCAGCGCACGGATCCGATCCGCCGCTTGCCGACAGAGGACACGGTCATTCTGAGACTGGGCCGCCAGCTGCGGTGCCTGCATTACTGTACGCAGAAACGATCCTGCCGGGAATAGCCAGACAACCGCCAGTGCCACCGGAACCGACACGGCACAGCATTTTCCCTCCCCCGCAAACACAAACGGCAGCACGATGGCTGCTGTCATCAGCATCATGGTGCAGGTATCCAGATAGCGGTAGATCGACGCCAGATACATCGCCTCCGCCGAGCTGAACAGATAGAGATAGCTGTACAGCAGCGAAAGTACAAACACCCCAGTGACAGCCAGGACCGCGGCGGCAGGCGGCAAAAGATTACGCCAGACAGTTTTCCGCCGGGACTTTTTGTTGCTCAGGCCGGTCAATACGGTAAACACTGCCAACACTGCCGGCAATATCATAAAGGGAACAGTCTGCCCCGGGCCATAGTTTCCCTGAAAAAAGATAGTCCCGGCAAAGTTTTTCAAGACTGTATACCGGTATTCGTCCGCCCTTCCGGTCACCAGACTGAAAATACCGCCGGTCAGTCCTCCCGGCCACTGCCAGCGCTCCCCCGCTCCCATCAGGGTCAGATACACACTCCAGCTGAGCTTTGCCCCCAATACTGCCGGCAGCGGAAACACGGCGGTCTGTCTTCGCCCCGCGCGAAGACCGGCACCCAGCATGACAAGTGCCGCCATGGCCGCCAGGCCCGTACCGGATGTCTTGACCAGCGCCAGGACAAAACATCCCACCGTCTCCAGCCACGGTGTGGCACGGGATCTTCCCGGCAAAAAGGCGGAGAGTATCATGATGCCGGCAAACAACCCCAGCAAGCCGTCTACGCTGGCCCGTTGGAACCAGGACGGATAGATGGTCCCCGGCAAAACAGCCATAAGGACAGCCATTCCTATTGCGCGGAATGGCTTATGCCGGTAATCCACCGCACGAAAAGGCAGAACCAGAAGTGCCGCAGTCAACAGTGCGTTGGCATAAAGCACCACATCTTCCCGGAACGGAAAACCGCCCGCCTTCAAAATCATATACTGCCAGAGTGCTGTTGCTGGTGGATAGGACTTGAATCCATCGGTAGAAGCCGGCACAGTATACATGGTATCGGTGCCGTACATCCACTTGACGGCTTTACCCCAATGGGAGAAGTCGTCCCAGTCGGTAAAGGCATATCCCCGGCAAAGCCACCAGTACAGCATGGCTAAGACCAGGAAAAGGACAATGCCTTGCCAGAGCATCCGGGCCGGGATTTTCTTTTTCACACAGAAAGCATACCATGCCCAGGCGCCGCCCGCTCCATTCAAAAGCCAAACCATGGGCCCCGACAGCCACAGCATACCGGACAGTGCCATACCATATCCCACCGTGATCATCGTTAGAACCGCCAGCAGCAGGGATTCCTCCATCCGGCAGGAAAACCATGCGCTAAACCCCGCCGCCAGGGGCAATATCATGCACAGAATCAGGATCGCACTCATTTCACACGCCTCCGTCAGCGAAAAATCCATCGATGCTGAATCTGAAAGCTGACAAAAAACAGCATCACATCCATGATCACCTTGCAGAGGGATTCCGGCCAACGGATTGCGCCGAACAGCAAGGTCACCAGTCCCGCACTGGCCGCCATCTGCACTGCACAGAGCAGGAAATAGGCAAAACCGCTGGCCGGGCTCATTCTTTTTCCAAATACCAGGCGACTGTTGACCACGTAGTTTGCTCCCGCCGACAGTACACGGGCCAATGCTGTGGAAAGCAGGATATACTTTCCGGGCGCCACATTGCGCAGCAGCGAGACAAACACCGTAAAAAGAGTCAGATCCACTGCCGAAGCCGCCAGTGAAGAACCGGCATATTTGAAAAACAGAAAATAGATGCGCATTCCATCCCTGAACGGCCGGAAATGAGAGGCTCTGTTTTGCTCCAGATAGACAGTACGAATGGGGATGCTCCGGATCTCCAGCCCATCCTGCCTGGCGGCAAATAGCATGTTCGTCTCAAATTCATACCGCTCTCCGTTTACATCCAGGAGATGATGCAAAAAATCCGCCGGTATCCCGCGCAGGCCGGTCTGTGTGTCGCTGAGACGTATTCCCGCAAAGAACCCCATCACGATACAGGTCATCCGGTTTCCCCAGCGGCTTTTCCAGGGAACCCGGGCATCAGAAAAGTCTCTGCTGCCCAGGATCAGCTGATGGGGATGGCGCAGGAGTTCTCCGGCACAGTGCAGAATATCTTCGGGCAGGTGCTGGCCATCGGCATCGGCCGTAACACAGCCGACCAGACCTTCAAACTGCGTCAGGCACACACGGAAGGCCGTCTTGAGTGCACGTCCCTTTCCCCGGTTGACATCATGGTGCAAAACCACCGCGCCCAGCTGTTCCGCCTGTGTGAAAACCGGTCCGGCCGCCCTGCTGCTGCCGTCATCCACCACGAGGATGGGCCCCGGCCAATGGGGTTTCAGCTCCGCCATCAGATGGGGCAGCGCCCTGTCCGGTTCATAGGCCGGGATAATCAGCGCGACCTGCCTTGCGGCATCTATCCTTGGGGACATTTCTCCCACCGCCTTTCCTGATTGGAGAGCCGGATTCCTACCGGTTCCGGCACCGGTTCTACTGCTTTCTTCTCTCTTTTCTTTACGTCACGGCAATCTGATTCCTGTCATTTATTGTCCATGGCAATGTTTCAATGCCGTATCAGAGATGTAAAAAGCGGTCTCCCTGCAGACGATTTTTTCTGCCCTCGCAACCAGTATGCATCTTTCCGAGGAGGAAAAAGGGCGGGTTCTGGGCTCCAAAATGATCGCCCGATCTGCTGCACAGCGCCGGTGCGAAAAAGACCGCTCCGGTCTCCCTTTTGGGAAAGCCGGAGCGGTCGTCTCACAGGCCGACAGCCTTTGTTATTCAGGATGGATCGGGGAAAATCTGCCTGTTGCGGCAAGATCCCGGATCAGGTCTCGTCGCCGAAGAAGAGTTTCATATCCTCCTCCACAGTGCCGATCCCGGCGATGCCGAACTGCTCCACCAGAACTTTTGCCACATTGGGGCTGAGGAAGGCAGGCAGCGTCGGGCCAAGATGGATATTCTTCACCCCGAGGTACAGAAGAGCCAGCAGGACGATCACTGCTTTCTGCTCATACCAGGCAATGTTATAGATGATGGGAAGGTCATTGATATCATCCA
>JAHZHS010000079.1 GCA_019420135.1 Oscillospiraceae bacterium
GCAGAATTCTCCGCCAGGGGCGGACTGTTTATCAGCTATCTGACCCATCCCACCACCGGCGGCGTGACGGCAAGCTTTGCCAGTCTGGGCGACATCATGCTGGCGGAACCGGGGGCGTTGATTGGATTTGCAGGTCCGCGTGTCATTGAACAGACCATCGGTCAGAAACTTCCCGCCGGTTTTCAGCGCAGCGAATTCCAGGAGGAACACGGCTTCGTGGACGACATTGTGCCGCGCAGCGAGATGAAGAAAACACTGGCGCAGCTGCTGCGCCTGCATACCAAAGGGGGACGCCGAGCTTGATTAAGGATATCTTGCGCATGACCGATGCGCCCCAGGCGGAACTGCGCCGCAAGCAGATCGAGCGCGATCGTGCCGAGCTGCTGGAAAGCTGCACCTCCCTTCACGCGGAGGACAAGGTTTTTCTGGCGCGGCATCCCCATCGCCCCAAGATCGACGACTATATCAACGCTCTCTTCACCGACTTCTTCGTCCAGCGCGGCGACCGTCAGTGCAAGGAGGACGAGAGCATTCTGGGGGGCATTGCCCTGTACAAGGGCCGCCCGGTGACGGTCATCGGACACCGCAAGGGCAATACCCTTGAGGAAAACATGAAATACAATTTCGGCATGCCCGGCCCCGAGGGGTACCGCAAGGCGCTGCGCCTGATGAAGCAGGCTGAGAAATTCGGTCGGCCCATCATCACTTTCATCGACACGCCGGGGGCCTACCCGGGTATGGAGGCCGAGATGCGGGGCCAGGGCGAGGCCATCGCCCGGAACCTGGCCGAGATGAGCCGTCTTACCGTGCCGGTCATTGCCATCGTCACCGGCGAGGGCAGCAGCGGCGGTGCTTTGGCACTGGGCGTTGCCAACCGGGTGCTCATGTTGGAAAATGCCATTTACAGTGTGCTCAGTCCCGAAGGATTCGCCAGCATTCTGTGGAAGGACGCCACCCGCCATGCCGAGGCATGCGAGGTCATGAAATTGACGGCTCAGGATCTGCTGGGCTTCGGCATCATCGACGAGGTGATTCCCGAACCCATGGGCGGCGCGCAGACCGATCCCAAGAGCCTGTTTGCCTGCCTGGATGTGGTGCTGGACAAAAATCTCTCCCAACTGTGCAAGATGAGCGAAAACGCGCTGACCAACCAACGGCATAAGAAATTCCGTCAGATGGGCCAGGTGTGAACCTGGTCCGCGGAGGAGGAACCATGACAGGATTACAACTGATCGGCACCGGCCGGGCGCTGCCCAAGCGATGTGTCACCAATGATGAGCTGAGTCTGACGGTGGATACCAGCGACGCCTGGATCTCCGAACGGACGGGTATCCGCAACCGCTATTTCTGTGGGGAGGGGGAGAGCACCGTCACGCTGGCGGCGGCGGCAGCACGCCAGGCCCTGGAGGACGCGGGCATTGCCCCGGAACAGGTTTCCTGCTGTATCTGCGCCACCGTATCGGGCGACTATGCCACACCCAGCGTTGCCTGCATGGTACAGGCGGAACTGGGCCTGCCCGAGGACATCCCCGTGCTGGACGTCAACGCGGCCTGCTCCGGGTTTCTTTACGGCACCGTCACGGCGGCGGGCCTTCTGGAAAACTGCGGCGGCGACTATGCACTGGTCGTGGGCTGTGAGCAGCTCTCCCGCCTGATGGATATGACCGACCGCAGCACCTGTGTGCTGTTTGGCGACGGCGCCGGCGCAGCGGTATATCGCAAAGATCCGGGCAAGTCGCTGGCATCCTGCCTGGGCGCCCGGGGCAGCAAGGCGATCATCGCCCAGGGCCCCGGCCCTGAGATCAGCAAGATCGGCATGGACGGCCGGGCGGTGTTCCGATTTGCGGTGGAAGCAATCCCGCACTGCCTGCATGAGACGCTTGGCAAAGCGGGGAAGACGCTGGATGAGGTGGACTGGGTGGTCTGTCATCAGGCAAACGCCCGCATCATTGACCACTGTGTCAAGAAGCTGGGCGCTCCGCCCGAAAAGTTCTATAAAAATATTGACCGTTACGGCAATACCAGTGCCGCCAGCATTCCCATGGCCCTGCGCGATATGCGCGAGGCAGGGCTGCTCAAAGACGGCCAGACGGTTTTGTGCATCGGTTTCGGCGGCGGCCTGACCTGGGCCGGGGTGCTGCTGACCGTATCCATGGGGGAAAACAAATGAAACTGCTCAATGAGATCCTCGGAACCAAATATCCCATCATCCAGGGCGGCATGGCTAACATTGCCACCGGTGAGTTTGCCGCGGCCTGCTCCAATGCAGGGGCCCTGGGCATCATCGGCGCGGGCGGCGTCCGCAGTGCCGATGACCTGCGTAGCCATATCCGCCGCTGCCGGGAACTGACCGACAAGCCTTTCGGCGTCAACATCATGCTCATGCACCCCTGCGCCGACGAGTTTGCCCAGGTGGTGGCGGAGGAACACGTTCCCGTAGTCACCACCGGCGCCGGCAATCCCGGCAAGTATGTTGCCAAGTGGAAGGAAGCCGGTATCATCATTATCCCTGTGGTAGCTGCGGCGGTGCTGGCAAAGCACCTGGCCAAGTCGGGAGTGGATGCCATCATTGCTGAGGGCACCGAGAGCGGCGGCCATGTGGGCGAGATGACCACCATGGCCCTGGTCCCTCAGGTGGTGGACGCAGTGGATCTGCCGGTCATCGCGGCGGGCGGCATTGCGGATGGCCGTCAGATGGCGGCAGCCCTGGCACTGGGCGCCTGCGGCGTTCAGGTGGGCACCTGTCTGCTGGCCAGCACTGAGTGCCCCATCCATGAAAACTACAAGGCCGCCCTGCTCAAGGCCAAGGACAGCGATACCATCGTCACCGGCCGCATCGGCGGCACCCCGGTGCGAGTGCTGAAAAACCGCATGAGCCGGGAATACGTCCGCCGGGAAAAAGCGGGTGCCGACAAGATGGAACTGGAACAGTATACCCTGGGCAGCCTGCGCCGCGCCGTGTTTGACGGCGACACCGATACCGGCAGCCTGATGGCGGGCCAGGTCAGCGGCATGCTCCATGAGATCCGCCCGGCGGCGGAAATTCTGGAGGAGCTCTGGACAGGGGCGCAGCATCGCATCGCTGAGATCCAGAGCCTTGGGCAGGCCTGAGCAACAGGAGGAATTTCGATGAAACTCGCATTTTTGTACGCAGGCCAGGGCAGCCAGCATGCCGGCATGGGCCGCGATCTCTACGAGAGCAATGCCGACTTCCGCACGGCTTTCGACGCAGCCAGCCTGGATTTTGACCTGAAATCTGTCTGCTTCGACGATCCCGACGGTGTCATCAACCAGACCCAGTATACCCAGCCCTGTATGGTTGCCTTTGCGGCGGGAGTCACTGCAGCACTGTACGCGGCGGGTGTCCGCCCTGAGTATGTGGCGGGACTTTCCCTGGGGGAGTATTCCGCCCTGCAGGCGGCAGGCGTCTTTGACGCAGCCACTGCGGTGGAACTGGCAGCCTTCCGGGGCAAGGCCATGGCCAAGGCGGCCGAGGGCATCGACTGCGGCATGACCGCCGTTCTGGCTCTCGACCGGGACAAGCTGCAGGCCTGCTGCGACGAGGCCTCCGCCCTGGGTGTGGTGCAGATCTGCAACTACAACTGCCCCGGCCAGCTGGTCATCGGCGGCGAGAAGGCCGCCGTCGACCGTGCGGCGGAACTGGCCAAGGCGGCGGGCGCCAAGCGCTGCCTGCCCCTCAAGGTCAGCGGGCCTTTCCATACCAGTCTGATGCACCCGGCGGGGGATGCCCTTCAGGAAAAATTCCTCACCGTCACCTTCGGCAAGATGCAGATTCCCGTTTTGTTCAACTGCCTGGGCGGTGAAAAGGCCGCGGAGGATTCCATTACCGACCTGCTGGTCCGCCAGGTTCAGAGCAGCGTTTTCATGGAGGATACCATCCGCCGACTGGGCGAGCTGGGGGTGGATACCATCGTGGAGATCGGCCCCGGCCGCGCCCTGTCCGGCTTTGTCAAAAAGACGCTGGGCACCTCGGTGCGCTGCCTGCCGGTGGAGACCGCCCAGGAACTGGCCGCCGCGGTGGCGGAGCTGAAAGGGGAGGCCCAAGCATGAAAGAAACCATGACACCTGACCGCCGCATTGCCGTCGTCACCGGCGGCAGCCGCGGCATCGGCCGCGCCGTCTGCGTACGGCTGGCAAAGGCGGGCTATGACATCTGCCTCAACTATGCAGGCAACGCCGGGGCTGCTGAGGAGACTGCTGCTCTCTGCCGGGAGGCAGGAGCGAAGGTCCTGACCGTCCAGGCCGATGTCTCCACCGCCCAGGGCTGTACGGATCTGTTCGATGCAGTGAAAAAGGAATTCGGCCGGGTGGATGTCCTTGTCAACAACGCGGGCATCACCCGGGACGGCCTGCTGCTTCGCATGAGCGAGGCCGACTACGACGCGGTGCTGGATACCAACCTCAAAGGCGCGGTGTTCTGCTGCAAGGCAGCCTCCCGCATGATGATCCACCAGCGCTACGGCCGTATTGTCAATATGTCCAGCGTGGTGGGCCTGCGGGGCAATGCAGGCCAGGTCAACTACGCGGCCAGCAAGGCTGGTCTGATCGGCGTGACCAAGAGCCTGGCCAAGGAACTTGCCTCCCGCGGAGTCACCGTCAATGCGGTGGCTCCCGGCTTTGTGGCCACCGAGATGACCGACGCCATGCCGGAGGCAGCCCGCACGGCGGTACTGGCCACCATCCCGGCGGGCCGCATGGCCGACCCGGACGACATTGCCCGGGCGGTGGAGTTCTTTGCTGCCGAGGGCAGTTCCTACATTACCGGACAGGTGCTGTGTGTGGACGGCGGCATGGCCGTCTGACCCGGCACAAGAAATAAGGAGTACAGTTATGGACAAGCGCAGAGTTGTTGTCACCGGCCTGGGCACAGTAAATCCCATCGGCCACAACACCGCCGAGACCTGGGCCGCCGCCAAGGCGGGTACCTGCGGCATCGGCCCCATCACGCTGTTTGACGCCAGCGGGTTCAAGGTACATCTGGCAGGGGAAGTCAAGGACTTCGACCCTCAGCCGGTCATTGAGCGCCGGGACGCCAAAAAGATGGCCCGGTTCACTCAGTTTGCCGTCTACGCGGCGGCGGAGGCCCTGGCGGACAGCGGCCTTTCCGTGGATCCCGATTCCCCGGAAGCTGCCCGCTGCGGCGTGATCGTCTCCAGCGGCATCGGAGGCCTGCCCGTCATCGAGGAGGAACACTCCCGCGGTCTGCAGAAAGGCTTCGAGCGGGTCAGCCCCTTCTTTGTCCCCATGACCATCGCCAACATGGCGGCGGCGCAGATCGCCATCCGCACCGGCTTCAAGGGCATGTGCACCTGCCCGGTCACGGCTTGCGCGGGCGGCACCAACGCAGTGGGCGATGCCTTTCACCGCATCCGCGACGGCTACGAGGATGTCATGCTCTGCGGCGGTGCCGAAAGCTGCATCAGTGAGCTTGGCATCGGTGGTTTTTCCAGCATGAAAGCCCTCTGCACTGCCGAGGACCCCGCCTGTGCCAGTGTGCCTTTTGACGCCCGCCGTTCCGGTTTTGTCATGGGTGAGGGCGGCGGCGTCCTGGTTCTGGAGGAGCTGGAACACGCCAAGGCCCGCGGAGCAAAGATCTACGCCGAGATGATCGGCTACGGGACCAACTGCGACGCCTACCATATCACCGCCCCGGCACCCCAGGGCGCAGGCGGCGCTGCCTGCATGACTCTGGCCATTCAGGATGCGGGCATCCGGCCGGAGGACGTGGATTACATCAACGCCCACGGTACCTCCACCCATATGAACGACTCCTGCGAGACCGCCGCCATCAAGACAGCGTTCGGTGACTGGGCACACAAGCTGTGTGTTTCCAGCACCAAGTCCATGACCGGACACTTGCTGGGCGGTGCCGGCGGTGTGGAGGCTGTGCTCACCGTCATGGCGCTGCACGACGGCTTTGTCCCCGCCACCATCCACTATGAACAGCCCGACCCCGAGTGCGACCTGGACTATGTGCCCAACACCGGCCGGGAGATGCCCCTGCGCTGTGCCATGAGCAACAGCCTGGGCTTTGGCGGTCACAATGCCTGCATTGCGCTGCGCAAATGGGAGGGGTAAGTCATGAATTATGAGAGTATGATTCCCGACCTTCCCCGGGAGAATGCCAACGCCCTGACCTGTGATGAGATCGCCAGGATCCTGCCCCACCGCTATCCCTTTGCCCTGGTGGACCGCATTCTCGACATGGAGCCCGGCCAGTGGGCGGTGGGCCGCAAGTGCGTCAGCGGCAACGAGGCCTTTTTCTGCGGCCATTTCCCCGAGTACAAGGTCATGCCCGGTGTGCTGATTCTGGAAGCTATGGCCCAGGTGGGAGCCGTGGCGCTGCTCTGCCAGCCGGAAAACCGGGGCAAACTGGCCTTCTTCGGCGGCGTCAAGAATGCCCGCTTCAAGTATCAGGTCACCCCCGGCGATGTGCTGGAACTCCGCTGCGAGATCGTGCGCCGGGTGGGTCCGGTGGGCTATGGCATGGCCCGGGCTTTTGTGGACGGCAAGCTGGCCGCCCAGGCCGAGCTGACCTTTGCCCTCAGCGCACCCAAGGCGGACAACGCTGAGTGACGGACTTCCATATGAATCATTGAAAAGCGGACCTTCCCGCCACATCTTCATGGCAGGGAAAGGTCCGCTTTTGGTATCCCGGAAAAGTTCGTTGGATTCAGAAACAGCTCACTTTTTCAGCGTCAGAAGCCCTGAACAGTAGGAAAACGGCTCAAATTGCATGGTCGGGAAACTGGATTTCAGCTCGTCAAAGACAAAATAAATCTCGTCGTCATCCCAGTTGTCGCCGGCCTCGGCCCGGCAGGCTTCCAGCTCCCGGCGGGTGGCAAAGGCTACATCCCCGATGTACAGGCAACCGCCTTCCCGCAGACAGGACAGCAGATCATGAAGAAAAGGAACCTTTTGTGCATCGGTGAGATGGTGCAGGGAATAGGTGGCCAGAATGGCGTCGTAGCGGTTTTGGCGCAGTGGGGCGGCTAGCCCTTTGGAAAAATCCCCCTGGACCAGGATGGCCTCCGGCATTTTCTGCTGTGCCAGCCCGATCATGGCGGAGGAAAAGTCCTGCCCGAAGATCCGGCATCCCTGTTCGTACAGCCGGGCAGTCAGAACACCTGTGCCAAACCCGATATCCAGAATATCCCGCCCCGGCGCACTCAGTACCCGGCGGAAAATCTCATTCATAATGTCCTGATACCCGGCAAAGGGGTAGCGGTTGTTCTCGTCGGAACGGCGGACGCTGCCGTCGTATTCCTGCGCCCAAAGATTGAAACCCTGATTGTCCAGCATGGGAAAACTCCTTGCATTTTTGCAGGTATTCTACCATATCCGGGCAGCCCGGTAAAGGCACTGATAAAATCCAATATCCCACCTGAAACAATGCCGATACAAAAACACGGCGGCCCGCAAGGGCAGCCGTGTAAGAGGCAGGGGATAAGTAGCACGCCGGGCACAAAGGGCACCGGCGCAGCGGGCGTTCCTGCAGCCCGCCGAAGGCTTACTGGGCGTCCCGGTTCTCGGACGGCTTGGACATGAACAGCGTGGGGATCAGCGCAATCGCGGCCAGGCCCACCAGGATGAACACTGCGCGGGCCAGCCAGCTCAGGCTGCCGCCGAACAGCCAGCCCACCGCGTCGAACGCCCAGATGCCGTAGATGCCCCAGTTCAACCCGCCGACGATGACGAGCAGGAGCAGGATTTTCTGAAATAAGGACATGAAAAACATCCTCCCTTCCACTGGCAGTATTGCCGGAAGGGAGGATGTTTATGCAAAGATTGAAAATGAACTGCTCAGTTTTTCAGTGCCTGCATGGGGGCGGGGATGCGTCCGCCGCGATGGATCATGACATCCGGCTTGAACTTGGAAATGGGCATGATGGGGGCGTGACCCAGTAGGCCGCCGAAGTCCAGCACATCGCCCGCCTTGTGGCCGATGGCCGGAATGACGCGGACGGCGGTGGTCTTGCTGTTGACCATACCGATGGCGGCCTCGTCGGCGATCAGGGCGCTGATGACCTCGGCGGAGGTATCCCCTGGGATGACCACCATGTCGATGCCCACAGAGCAGACGGCGGTCATGGCTTCCAGCTTTTCCAGCGTCAGGCTGCCGCACTCGGCGGCCTTGATCATGCCGTCATCCTCGGATACCGGGATGAAAGCGCCGGACAGACCGCCCACATGGTTGGAGGCCATGACGCCGCCTTTCTTGACGGCATCGTTGAGCAGGGCCAGACAGGCGGTGGTGCCGCAGCAGCCGCAGCTTTCCAGGCCCATCTCCTCCAGGATGTTTGCCACGCTGTCGCCGATGGCCGGGGTGGGCGCCAGGGACAGGTCGATGATGCCTGCCGGCACGCCCAGACGCTCGCTGGCCAGGTTGGCGACCAGCTGACCCAGGCGGGTGATCTTGAAAGCGGTGCGCTTGACGAGCTCGGCCACCTCGTCCATGGGGGCGTCCTTGGGCAGCTTGGCCAGGGCGGCGCGCACAGCGCCGGGACCGGAGACACCCACGTGGATCTCGCAGTCGGGCTCGCCGGGGCCATGGAAAGCACCCGCCATGAAGGGGTTGTCCTCCGGCGCATTGCAGAATACCACCAGTTTGGCGTCGCCCATGCACATGTTGTCCTTGGTGAGCTCGGCGGTCTGGCGGACCACCTGACCCATCATGCGGACGGCGTCCATGTTGATGCCCGATTTGGTGGAGCCCACGTTGACGCTGGAACAGACCAGTTCGGTCTCGGCCAGGGCGCGGGGGATGCTCTCGATCAGGCGGGTGTCACCGGCGGAAAAGCCCTTGTGCACCAGGGCACCGAATCCGCCGATGAAGTTGACGCCCACCGTTTTGGCTGCGGCATCCAGGGCCTTGGCGTAGTCCACGGGGTCGGCATCGGGGGATGCACCCAGCAGCATGGACACCGGCGTCACGCTGATGCGCTTGTTGACAATGGGAATGCCGTACTCGGCACTGATGGCGTCCACCACGGGCACCAGATTTTTGGCGCGGGAGACAATCTTGTTGTAGATTTTTTCGCAGGCTGCCTTGCCGTCGGGGTCAATGCAGTCAAGCAGGCTGATGCCCATCGTTACGGTGCGGACGTCCAGGTTTTCGCTCGTCAGCATCTCGATGGTTTCCATAATATCGCCGCTGTTCAGAATGCGCATATCAGCAAACCCCTCCGTCAGATTTTGTGCATGGCGTCAAAGACTTCCTGACGCGTCAGCGTGACCTGCATTTTCATTTCCTTGCCCAGCTCGTCAAAGCGGGCGCGGACCATATCCTGCGGGGCGTTTGCCTTGGACAGATCCACCAGCATGATCATGCAGAACATTTCCTGCATGATGCTTTGGGTCACGTCCTCGATGTTGATGTTGAGCTCGGCACAGGTGGCGCCGACCTTTGCCACGACGCCGACGGTATCATGGCCGATGACGGTAATGACAGCTTTCATAGTATATATCCCCCATCCCATAGATATTGGGTCTTGCGAACACAGCCATTATACCAGATTTCTCCTGATTTGAATACCATTGTACAGGAATTTATAGCATGAAAGCGGAACCCCGGCGGGAAAAGGGGATGCAAACCCGGTACCGATATGATATAATGACAGAAAAATCTGTTTTGGCATGCGCCCTGCCCACCAAGCGGCCGGGGCGGGAAAGGAGCGAGTTATGGAAAAGATGGAAGAATTGCTGCACATTCTGGAGAAAAACGCACGCCTTCCGCTGGAGGACATCGCTGCAAT
>JAHZHS010000008.1:0-9809 GCA_019420135.1 Oscillospiraceae bacterium
GTCGTCGCCGTAGGCCATGTAGCCGTACTTGCCGGTGGCGTCGTAGATCTTCTGGGAGGCATCCACCAGGTCGTCCCAGGTCCAGTTCTCGTCGGGGTAGGCGACCCCGGCCTCATCAAACATTTCCTTGTTGTACACAAGGCCTACCGTGTCCTTGTCCTTGGGCACGCCGTAGAGCTTGCCGTCCGACCCGCTGGCGTTGGCCAGGGAAATGTCGGAGAAATGCTCGGTCTCCACAATGTCCGAGCAGTCGGCCAGCATGCCGTAGTCGGCATACTTCAGGATCTCGTTGGTGTGCATCCAGAAGATGTCGGGCATCTGGTTGGACATGGCCGCCGCTTCCAGCTTGGTCCAGTACTCGTCCCAGCTGGTGACCTGGACCTCGATGTGGACGTTGGGATGCTCGGCAGTGTAGGCATCACACATGGCCTGCATGCCGTCGCGCTGCGCAACGTCCCAGATCTGAAAGGTCAGGTTGACGGTGCCGTCGTCGGCCCCGGCGCAGCCGGCCAGTCCGGCTGCCATCAACGCCGCAAGCGCGCCGGTGGCAATACGATGCAACTTTTTCATGATCAGTCTCCTTTGATTCGGGTACAATCGTTCGGGTTTGTCATGTCGGCCGTGTTGACAAAAGGGCTGAGGGCCGCTCTTCCGTCAAAGTGACGGAAAAAAGCCGCTGAAATTGTGCATTGTGCACATTGCACAATTTCAAACCTCAAATTGCACGATCATTATACAATTTGACGGGCTCTCAATAAATACCACAATGCCGCTTTTTAGATACCAATTTCCATTAAAACTTGCGTTTTTATTGAACTCGCAACGCATTGGGGTATATAATACAGGAAGGAGGTGCAATTATGGAGCAGGAACACAGGGAAGAACGCAAATTCAAGTTTCACGTTTTCCGGGACGAGCGGTTCATCGACCTCAACCTCTACCAGTTCGGGTGGGAGCGCAACGACCCCGGCCACTCCTACGGGCCCTATGCCCGCAACCACTATCTGTTTCACTATGTGATCTCAGGGCGGGGCAAGCTGTACGCCAACGAGAAGGTGTACGAGATCACCCCCCGCCACGGTTTTCTCATCGTGCCGGGGCAGATCACCACCTACTGTGCCGACGAGGAGGACCCCTGGGTCTACACCTGGCTGGAATTTGACGGCCTGCGCGCCCACGAGAGCCTGAACCTGGCAGGCATCAGCGGCCGCAGGCCGGTGTACACCGCCTGGAATGCCGAGGCGGGCCGCCAGCTGGAGGAGGAGATGCTGTACATTGTCAACCACAGCGACGCCAGCCCGGTGCATCTGATCGCCCACGGGTTTCTGTTTCTGGACCAGCTGGTGCAGTCGTCGGCGGACCGCCGCCACAACAGCGAGCGCCGCCTGCGGGACTTTTACATCCGGGAAGCGCTGACCTTTATCGAGCAGAACTACCAGCGGGACATCTCCATCGAGGAGGTGGCCGCCGAGTGCGGCCTCAACCGCAGTTACTTCGGCAAGGTGTTCCGGGACGCGGTGGGGGAGAGCCCCCAGGCCTTTCTGCTGCACTACCGCATGGCCCGGGCGGCCCAACTGCTCAAGGAGACCCGCCGCACCATCGGGGAGATCGCGGCCCAGGTGGGCTATGCCAACCAGCTGCATTTTTCCCGGGCGTTCAAGAACGTCCACGGCATCTCCCCCCGGGAATACCGGGTGACCCATCTGCTGGACCCCGCCCAGCTGCCCGGCCGGGCCTCCCACGACCCGGAGCGGGAGGACTGACCGCCGGACAAAAAAAGCCCCCGCACCGGGAGGCCGGTGCAGGGGACAAAGGGGAGTCAGCCCATGGAGGCCGCAGGCCGGAGCTGGGCCAGCAGGTGCGGGGTGTAGTTCAGGCTGAGGGAGGTGGCGGCCACCAGGAGCAGGCCGTAGAAAATGCCCTCCCGGGAGGAGAAGGTGGCCTGGGACAGAAGCAGCACGGCGTCCATCACGCCCAGGCAGACCGAAAGGTTCCAGTGGAGTTTGCGGTTCAGCACGATGGCGGGGATGTCCAGCCCGCCGGTGGAGGCGCCGCACTGGACCACGATGGCGATGCCGCTGCCGTTGAGCAGCCCGGCCAGGATGCACCCTGCCAGCGGGGGCAGCACACTGACCCCCACCGGATTGAGGAAGGCGGTCAGGTGCAGCATCACCGGGTACAGAAAGGTGGACAGCAGGGTGGTCAGGGAGAATTTCCAGCCCAGGCAGACCAGCCCCAGCAGGAACATGGTGATGTTGAAGACCGCCACGATCTGGGCGAAGGGAAGCTGGGTGATGTGCTGCAGGACGAGGGCAAATCCGGTGGAACCGCCCGAGATGAAGCCGAAGGGCAGGATGATGAGATTGACGGAGACTGCCAGCAGCAGGTTGCCCAGCAGGATCTTGGCCAGCGGCGTATATTTTTTCACGGATACCCCTCCTCAAGGAAATCTTATGAATGTAAAGTTATTATAAAATCCATAAAATTCCCTTGCAAGGGCCAATTTTCGATGTTATCATAAGAATAACTTATGATAGAGAGGGCGGACCATCCCCGTGAACCTGAATCAGCTCAATTATTTTGTCTCGGCGGCCCAGCTGCACAGCTTTACCCGGGCGGCGGAGGAGCATTACATCTCCCAGACG
This sequence comes from Oscillospiraceae bacterium, assembly GCA_019420135.1. GTDB lineage: Bacteria > Bacillota > Clostridia > Oscillospirales > Ruminococcaceae > Gemmiger. Next base: position 2,646 of record JAHZHS010000008.1, read on the forward strand.
GCCATCACCCAGCAGATCCGGGCGCTGGAGCAGAGCGTGGGGGTGCAGCTGTTCAACCGGGAAAAGCGCCCGGTGGAGCTGACCCCCGCGGGGGAGGTCTTTCTCATTGAGGCAAAGGCCATCCTGGAGCGGATGGATTCCGCCGTCAGCAAGGCCCGGGATGCAGCCACCGGCCTGGTGGGCAGCCTGCGCATCGGCTACATCAAGGGCTATGAGCGCAGCGACCTGTCGGCCCGGCTGCGGCGCTTCCACAAGAGCAACCCCAACATTCTGCTCACCTGCTTCCGGTGTGATACCGACGCCCTGACGGCGGGGCTGCTGGGGGGCAGCTACGACATGGTGTTCACCTGGGACAGCGCCGACATCCTGCAGGATCCCCGGATCGACCGGCGGGAGGTGGGCCGCGCCCCCCTTATGGCGGTCCTCTACCGCCGCCACCCCCTGGCCCAGCGCCCGGCCCTCCGGCGGGAGGACCTGAAAAACGAGCGCATCATCTACATGAGCCCCAGCCACACCGGGGAATCCCGGCGGGACGCCCTGCTGGAGGAGCGCTACTTCAAAGCGGGATACCGCCCCGACATCATCGCCCATTCCGGGGACGCCGAGAGCGTCCTCATGATGGTGGACGCGGAGGAGGGGGTCTCCATCCTGCCGGACTATATCACCGGCAAGCTGACCAACGCCGAAAACCTGGTCTTTGTCCCCATGGAGGGGGAGAAGGAATACGAGGCCATCTACTGCGCCTGGAAAAAGGTGGACACAAACCCTGCCCTCCGGCGCTTTGTCCGGGAAAATTTTGACGCTGCCCCCTGACCCGGGGACCGCAACAGCCGCATACCGGCATCTGCCGGTATGCGGCTGTTCTGTTTGAGAAAAGGGATCAGTTCTCGCCCAGGTTGCGGGCAAAGGCAAGGCGCTGCTGCTCACCGTAGCCGGCATAGCTGCCTTCCTGGAGATGGCCCAGGCCTTCGGCCGCCAGGTTTTGCCAGCTCTCCGCCTCATGGCGGACCAGGATGGGATAGAACCAGACGCCGTTCTGGTCGGCGGCGCCCCGGTCCCCCGGCGCATCCCCCACCATGAGGATGTGGTCGGCCGGATAGCCCCGCTCCATCAGGGAGGCGATGCAGTGGGACTTGGAACCCGCATCCTGGCAGCACAGCACGTCCACCAGATCCAGCAGGCCGCAGCGGGACCATTCCTCGGCCACGGCTTCCCGGTTGGCGCTGGAAACCACCGCCACATCGGCAAAGCTGCGGGCCTTGCGCAGGGCGTCGGCCACATGGGGGAAGGCCTTCTTCTGCTCCTGGGGCAGGGCGTCGATGGCGGCGTTCACCTTCTGGGACCAGGAGAGCGCCTTGGCCAGACAGGGACCCTGGGCGCCGGGCAGCGCCTGCTGCAGCGCACGGTTGGAGAGCTCCGGCGTGGTTTTGGTCCACCGGATCAGCTCCTCCAGCCCCTCAATGGGGGTCAGGGTGTCGTTCACTTCCTGCAGGGCGATGGCCAGCGCCTTGAACCGGTTGATGCCCCGGGTGGAACTGTACAGATTGATCTCATTCCACCGCCGGAGCAGCTGGTCCCGCCAGGGCGTCAGCTGCCATTCCTCCACCATGCAGGGGCCGAAGCACCGGATGTGCTTGATGTCCATGGTGTCCATGGCGCAGCCGTCGGAATCCACGCAGAGCAGATAGTCCTTGTCCGGGGTGAAATCGGAAATTTTGGTAACCATATCATCAACCTCCATCAGATTGCCGGCGGCGGGTCAGGAGTTGTCCCCCTCCCCGGCCGCCAGGCTGCGGCAGTAATTCATCACGGCAAACAGGTTGCCGCACTGGGCGATCTTCTGCCGTACCTGCGCCTCACAGCCGGGCGGGCAGAGTTGCTTGCACTTCTCCCAGATCATTTCCGGGGAAAACCGGTTGTCCCGGTCAAAGGGCACCACGTCGCAGGTGTCCTGATACCAGCCCAGCAGCCGGTCCTTCAGCCCGGGCACCACGGCCTCCGCCTGTGGGGTGCCTGCAATGTTGTGCAGTTCCAGGGGATCCCCGGCCAGGTCGTACAGCTCCTCCGCACCGTGGGCGCGGTAGACGTACTTCCACCGGTCGGTGCGGATCATGCTGCCCTTGGCGTGGGCCAGGCCGTCATGCTGGGCCGCATAGCGGGGCCAGTAGGGGTTGCGGCAGAAGGGTGTCTCCAGCGACGGGTCCACCGACTCGCTGCAATGGTCCTCGCAGGCAAGGCGGCCGCCCTCGCAGCAGGCAAACTCCCGCACGGCGGTGTCCCGCTGTGCCACCACCCCCCGCAGGCTGCGCCCGAAATGGGAGTGGCTGGAAGCCACCCCGGCGTAGTCCAGGGCGGTGGCGTAAAAGTCCACCAGCTCGGCAAAGCTGTCGGTGATGCCGGGGTCCACGGCACAGCCCCTGGGCGGCTTGATGAGCAGCGGCACCCGCACCAGGTCGTCCTCAAAACAGTTCTGGGCTTTCTCCACAATGCCGTAGTCCCCGGCGTAGTCGCCGTGGTCGGAGAGGAAGAAGATGGCGCTGTCGTCGTAGATGTCCGCCTGGCGCAGGGCCCGGCAGACCCGGTCGAAGAGGGCGTCCACCTTGGCGCACATGGCCAGATAGACAGCCCGCAGCTCGTCCCACTGACCCTCGGTGACGCCGGACAGCTTCATGTAACGGCGCAGGGCCTCCTCCATGGGGCGGGGGCCGGTGCACTGGTCCGCCCGGATGCGCGGGGGCAGGAGGCTGCGGTCGATGAGGGAATACCAGGGTTCCTCCACCTGATAGGGCGGATGGGGGGCCTGCAGGCCGAGGAAGAGACAGAGGGGCCGGTCGTCGGGACGGTGAAGGATCCGCTCCACCGCCGCCTGGACATCCTCCTCGTCGGAGGACAGGGCCCGGTGGGTGGGATCGGAGGCCAGCCGCCCCTTGTAGAAGGAGCGGTAGAGGGGATCGGCGGGGTCGGTGCCGATGGAGGGATCGGCCGGGCCGGGGGCGGGCGGACAGTTGCCGCCGCAGAACAGCTCGGTGACGTGGGACTCCACCAGGCCGGGAATCTGCCCGGCCACCAGATCGTTGCGGGCGTTGGCCCAGACATAGTAGCCGGCCTCCTTCAGCTCCTTGAGCAGGGAGGTCTCCTGGCCGCGCAGGAGGTAGCCCATGGTACGGTGGCCGGTGGTGTGGGGATACAGCCCGGTGAAAAAGCTGCACCGGCTGGGCACGCAGACCGGGTTCTGGCAGTAGGCGTTGCGGAAGGAAACCGCCTCTTCCCGGGCAAAGCGGTCCAGAGCCGGGGTGTGGGCCGCGGCATTGCCCATGTGGCCCATGGTGTTCCAGCGCATCTCGTCGGGATTGATGATAATGATGTGAGGGCGTTTTGACATGACAGCCTCTCCTTTTCCCGTTTCAAAAAGGGGCGCGACCCCGATCAGGGAGCCGCACCCCGGCAACAATATCCGAATTACAGACGGGTATCCCAGCGCCCGCACCAGACGTTTTCGTCATAGCTGCCCTTGAAGGGGCTCTTGCCGCAGATCTTCTCCACCACAGCATGGATGTATTCCGCCGTGTCGGAGTAGGCGTTAATGTAGGTCTGCATCATGGGCAGGTCGTAGAGATGGTTGGTGTAGTTGAGAGAGACGCAGACGGTGGGCACGATCTTGGTCCACCAGGGCGTTTCCGCCGAATGGCCGGCAGAGTAGGTGATGCGCACATTGTTTTCCTTGGCGTAGCCCCGCATGTTGACAAAGTAGAAGACGATGTCGTACTTGCTGCGGAAATCCTCGTAGTTGTCCGAGGCGGTGATGAGCTCGTCAATGTTGGCGTCGGTGTTGCTGCGGGCCAGCTCATAGTAGTTGCACTGGACATCCACCTCAAAGCCGGCGGCCTTCAGCTCGTCGATGACCAGCTGGCGGGCGGGATCGCCCTTGCTGCGGGCGGTCTTGGGGGCGCTCTCAATGAAATAGAGGCGGGCGCGCTTGTACCGGGCGGGATCCACCGGCAGCAGGTTCTGGGTGTCCTTGACCAGCGTGATGCTGCTGTCCGCCGCCTGGGCGGCCAGCTTGTGGTGCTCCTCGCAGCCCACGCAGGCCAGGGCGGACTCGTCGGCGGCAAAGATGCCGGCAGCCTGCTTTTTGTGCAGGCCCAGCTTGGCCTTCATGCCCAGGATGCGGTGCAGGGCGTCGTCCAGGCGCTGGGGCGTCACGTCGCCGCACTCCAGGCCCTCGCGGAGGTACTTCTGCTCCTCCCCGGAGGGGTCGAAGAAGAGGAACATGTCGCAGCCCGCCGAGATGGCCCCGGTGACCTGCTTGTAGCGGGTGGCGGCGTTGGTCATGCCGGCCATGTGGGAGGCGTCGGTCAGGATCAGGCCGTTGAAGCCCAGCTGGCCCCGCAGCAGGTTCTGCAGCAATTCGGGGCAGAGGGTGGCGGGCAGGATGTCCCGGTCCTCCAGGCCGGGATGGAAGTGCCGCTGGTAGGCGGGCTGGCAGATGTGGCCCACCATGATGGTCTCCAGGCCGCTCTCGATGAGGGAGCGGTAGACCCGGCCGTAGCTGGCATCCCACTCGTCGCAGCTCAGGTCGTTGCAGCCCATGACCAGATGCTGGTCGCGCTCCTCCGAACCGTCTCCGGGAAAGTGCTTGGCCGTGCACAGGATGTTGCTCTGGTGAGCGCCCTCGATGTATGCCTTGGCGCAGGCGATGACCTTGTCCACATCCCGGCCGAAGGCACGGTTGTTGACGATGGTGTTGCGCCAGTTGAACAGGATGTCGGAGATGGGGGCAAAGGTCCAGTTGCAGCCGATGGCCGTGGCCTCCCGGCCGCTGACATAGCCCATGTTGTAGGCGGTCTGGGTATCGGCGCAGGCGCCGCAGGCGGGCTCGGAGGCGACGTAGGTGCCGTCGCTGCAGCTGCCGCTGCCGCCCTGCTCGCAGTTGGCCGCGATGAGCAGGGGGATCTTGGCCAGGCGCTGGTAGGTCTTGTTCTGCTCGTAGATCTCCCGGGAGGTGCCGCCGGTATAGCGGGAACCGCCCACGTGGAAGTCCTCCACCTGGTGGCGGAGGTAATCCTCATCCTTGCGGTTGGCCAGGACGATGAACAGCTGGCCGATCTTTTCCTCCAGGGTCATCCCGGCGATGGTGTTTTCCACCCAGGCAATGTCGTCATCGCTGAGGCAGAAGGGAACGGCTTTCAAATCAACCATGGGAATCTCTCCTTTTCATTGCATGAACTGATCGACCTTGTGACAGGCGACATAGTGGCCCTTGGACACTTCCTTCAGGGCGGGCTCGGACTGGAAGCACTCCTCGGTGGCGTAGGGGCAGCGGGGAGCAAAGCGGCAGCACTTCTTGGGATTGATGGGGGAGGTCAGCTCGCCCTCCAGCAGGATGCGCTGGCGCTTGAGGTGGATGTTGGGGATGGGAATGGCCGACAGCAGTGCCCGGGAGTAGGGGTGCAGCGTGTGGGAGAACAGCTCCTTGGCGTCGCACTTTTCGATGATCTGGCCCAGGTACATGACGGCAATGTCGTTGGAGATGTGCTTGACCACCGACATGTCGTGGGTGATGAACATGTAGGTCAGGCCGTATTCCTTCTGCAGATCCTGGAGCAGGTTGAGGACCTGGGCCTGGATGGAGACATCCAGCGCCGAGACGGGCTCGTCGCAGACGATGAATTTGGGGTTGAGGGCCAGGGCGCGGGCGATGCCGATGCGCTGGCGGCGGCCGCCGTCCAGCTCATGGGGATAGCTGTGGCGGACGCGGGGGGCCAGGCCGACCAGGTCCATCAGATCGTTGACCCGCTTGTCGATGGCGGCCCTGTCCCGGCCGTACCGCTTGGAGACCACCAGGGGCTCGGCGATGAGCTCCGCCACGTCCATGCGTCCGTCCAGGGAGGCGTAGGGATCCTGGAAAATCATCTGGATGCCGTAGCGGTGCTTGGAGAATTCCTTGGGGGACATGGGGGCAAGGTCCACGCCGTCGAACAGGACCTGGCCGGAGGTGGGCTCTTCCAGTTTCATGATGGTCTTGCCCAGGGTGGACTTGCCGCAGCCGGACTCGCCCACCACACCCAGAGTGGTGCCCTTTTCAATGTCGAAGGAGACATTGTCCACCGCGTGCAGCGTGCCGCTGGGCACCGAAAAATACTTTTTCAGATTGCGAACTTCCAGTAAACTCATTTCGCACCTCCGGTCTTTACGGTGTGAATGCACTTGACCCAGTGCCCGGGTTCCACTTCCACCAGGCGGGGATCGCAGTTCTTGCACTGGTCGTCATGATAGCGGCAGCGGTCGCAGAAGCTGCAGTGGGTGGGCAGGTCGGTGGGGTCCGCCACCAGGCCGGGAATGGGGTTGAGGCGCTCGGTGTCCCGGTCCAGGCTGGGCAGGGATTCCATCAGGCCGATGGTGTACGGGTGCATGGGATGGTCAAAGATGTGTTCCAGCGTGCCGTACTCCACGATCTCGCCGGCGTAGATGACGGCGCAGCGGTCGCAGATCTCGGCCACGATGCCCAGGTCATGGGTGATCATCAGCATGGCCATCTGCCGCTCTTTCTGGAGCTTGAGCATCATGTCCAGCACCTGGGCCTGGATGGTCACATCCAGGGCGGTGGTGGGTTCGTCGGCGATCAGCAGCTCGGGCTGGCAGGCCAGGGCAATGGCGATGACGATGCGCTGTTTCATGCCGCCGGAAAACTGGTGGGGATATTCCTTGTAGCGCTCGGGATGGATGCCGACGGTTTTCATCATCTCCATGGCCTTCTGCATGGCTTCCTTCTTGGAGCACTTGTCGTGCAGGCGGATGACCTCGGCGATCTGATCGCCCACGTACTTGACGGGGTTGAGGGCGGTCATGGGATCCTGGAAGATCATGCTGGCCACGTTGCCGCGCAGTTTCTGCATCTCCCGGCGGGACTTTTTCATGATGTCCTCGCCGTTGATGAGGATCTCGCCGCTGATGATGTGGCTGGGGGGATAGGGAAGCAGATTCATGAGGCTGAGGGCGATGGTCGTCTTGCCGGCGCCGGTCTCGCCCACCAGGCCCAGGATCTCGCCGCGGTGGATGGTGAGGGAGACGTTGTTCACCGCCTCCACAATGCCGTCCTCCGTCTCATAATGGACGACCAGGTCGCGGATCTCCGCCACGGGGGTCGATTGATTGGCAGTATTC
>JAHZHS010000008.1:9819-27689 GCA_019420135.1 Oscillospiraceae bacterium
TTCATTGTCACACGCTCCTCCTTACTTCAGTCTGGGATCGAAGGCGTCGCGCAGGCCGTCACCCAGCATATTCATGGACAGCACCGCGATCATGATCATCAGGGCGGGGAACAGAACCATGTGGGGGAAGGAGGTGAAGAAGCCTTTGCAGTCGTTCAGGATCAGGCCCCATTCAGCGGCCGGCGGGGCAAGGCCCACGCCCATGTAGCTCAGCGACGCCACGATGGTGATGCTGGAACTCATGGTATTGATGACGTAGATGACGATGACGCCCACGGCGTTGGGGACCATGTGACGCACCACCATCTGGAACTGGTTGCAGCCGATGGCGCGGGAGGATTCGATGTACTCGGCGGTGCGGACGTTGATGATGGCGGCGCGGAAGTTGCGGGTCATGATGGGCAGGCTGGAGATGGTCATGGCGGTGATGAGCTGCCACAGGCCGTTGCCCAGGGCGGAGGAGATGCAGATGGCCATGAGGACCTGGGGGATGGCCTGCAGGATGTCCATGAAGCGCATGATGTAGTTGTCCACGCGGCCGCCCACGTAGCCGGCGATCATGCCCAGCACGCCGCCGGTGCACATGGCGGCCAGCACGCACAGCACGCTGAGCAGCAGAGTGTAGCGGGCGCCGTAGACGCAGCGGCTGAAGAGGTCGCGGCCCAGGTTGTCGGTGCCGAACCAGTGCAGGGCCGAGGGAGTCTGGTAGGCATCGGTGATGATCTGCTCCTGATATTCATAGGGAGCGATGAAGTCGGCGAAAATGGCGACCAGGATCAAAATGATCAGGATGGCAAGGCCGAGGATGGCGGTACGGTTGCGGCACAGGCGCTTCCAGGCTTCCCGGGCGGGGGAGTACTTGACGACCTTTTTGTGCTTCTTTGCGTAGACATCCATGGCAGGGGTATGGATTTTAGCCATTGACGGCCACCTCCTTCTGCTTTTTGCCGAAGATCCGGCCCAGGATTCCGCGGAACCACAGTTCGATCTTGCCGGCCCTGGTGTTGATGATGGTGGTCTTGAGCTGGGGATTGATGACGGTGAAGCTGATGTCGACGATGAGGTTGACCATGCAGAAAATGAAGGCCAGGAAGATGACGCCGCCCTGGATGGCGGGGTAGTTGCGGGCGGTGACGGCATCGCCGATGTACTTGCCGATGCCGGGCACGCCGAAGACCGTCTCAATGATGAGGGCGCCGCCCAGCTGGCGGCCCACCTGGTTGCCCACGGAGGCGGCGATGGGGATGGCGGCGTTGCGCAGCTCATGGCTCCAGACGATCATGCCCTCGGTCTGGCCCTTGGCGCGGGCGGTGCGGACGTAGTCCTGACGGATGACTTCCAGCATGCTGGTACGGGTGATACGGGTGTAGTCGGCCATACAGTTCAGGCCGATGGTCACCATGGGCAGGATGTAGCCCCGGGGATCGGAGATGCCCACGGCGGGCAGAATGTGCAGCTGGACCGCAAAGATCATGATGAGGACCAGGGCGGTGCAGAAGTTGGGGATGGAGTGGGTGATCATGGAGACGACCAGGATGACGCTGTCGGTCCAGGTGTACTGTTTCTGGGCGGAGAGCACGCCCAGGGGAATGCCCAGCAGCGTGCCGATGAGCACGGCGCCGAAGCAGACGATGACGGTGGTGGGCAGACGGTTGAGGAGTTCCTGCAGCACCGGCATGTGGGTGGTGTAGGAGGTGCCCAGGTCGCCCTGAAGGACGCCCTTGACGTAGATGAAGAACTGCTGGAGCAGGGGTTGGTCAAGTCCGAGCTGGTGTTCCAGCTCGATGCGCTGTTCCTCCGTAGCCATCTCGCCCAGGAGCTGGTCCACGGGGCTGCCGGGGGTGATGGCGCGCAGGCAGAATACAATGATGATGACGCCCAGCATGATGGGGATCACCCATAAGATACGTTTGATGATGTATCGAGCCATTCGTCGGCCTCCTTTTTTGAAAATAAGGGCCCCCAGGGAGTCCTCCCAGGGGGCCCTGAGCCATTTACTTATGAGTGCTGTTTATTCGGGATGGCATTCGGAGATGTCGATATAGCCCATACGGGTGCCGACCTTCATGCCGGTGATGCCCTGGCGGACGGCAAGGTACTTGTCGCCGTTGCACAGGCCCAGCAGGCAGTAGTTGCCCAGGGTGATGTCGTACAGCTCATCAAAGCCCTTGGCCTGGGTGGCTTCGTCGGGGGAGTTGGCGTCGGCCACAGCCTGGACCATCTCGGGGGTGTTGTAGCGGACGTTGTAGGTGGCGGAGCCGATCTTGGCGGGGTCAACGATGTTGAAGGCGTTGGAGTTCAGGCTGGAGATGGCGTTGTTGCCGATGACCATGTCGTAGTTGCCGCTGTGGCAGTCCTCCAGGAAGGTGGCGGATTCCAGCACGCTGACTTCCAGTTCCACGCCCACCTGGCGCAGGCTCTCCTGCACGACGGTGGCAGCATCCTTGAAGGTGCTGGTGCAGATGCAGGTCAGGGTAAGGCCGCTGCTGTATCCGGCCTGGGCCAGCAGATCCTTGGCCTTGTCGGGATCATAGAGGGAGCTGCCGTAATAATCGCGGTAGAAGGGGAAGCTGGATGCCCACATGCCCTGGGAGACCTCACCGGTGCCCAGGTTCAGCACGGCGTTGACGCCCTCGGGATCGATGGCGCGGCAGAGAGCCTCGCGCAGGGTGACGTCGGCGCAGGGGCCGGTCTCGCAGTTGAAGAAGACCTGGTTGTTGACGCCGCAGTCGTAAGCCCAGCCGTAGGCGGTGGAGTCGTTCTGCAGGGAGATGTAATCGGCGGTGGAGATACGGTTGGCGATGTCGGCGTCACCGCTGCGCACCGACATGACGCGGGAGGCGGAGTCGGAGATGAAGATGAACTTCAGGTACTTGTAGTAGCCCTCGTAGTCCTTGTCCCAGTAGTTCTCGTTGCGCTCCAGCAGCAGGTACTCGCCGGACTTCCACTCGGCCACCTCGTAGCGGCCGCAGCCGATGGGAGCAAAGAGGGGAGCGTCCAGGCCGCCGGCCGCTTCCACAGCGGCCTCGCTGTAGATGGCGCTGTTGCCTTCGGATACGCAGAATTCCCAGCCGGCAAAGTACTGGGTCAGGGCCAGGACGAAGGTGTGGTCATCCTCCACAACGCAGTTGTCCACGTCGATGTTGACAAAGTCCTGGGCGCCGGTGGCCTTGTACAGCTTGAAGGAGTACAGGACGTCGTCGGCCGTCACCGGGGTGCCGTCGGAGTAGACGGCGTCCTCCCGCAGATGGAAGCGGTAGTGGGTGTCGTCGATCTTGTCGTAGCTGGAGGCCAGGCTGGGATCGGCGGTCTTGGTCTCGTCGTTGTAGCGCAGCAGCGAGCCGCCCAGAGCCTCGGGGAAGGTGATGCCGGAGGTGGCGTTGTTCAGGCAGGTGAGGTTGGTGGGCTCACTCTCCAGGACAAAGGTGAGGGTCTCGTCGCTCTTTCCGGCGGAAGCGTTCTCCGCGGAAGCGGTCTGGGTGGTGGATCCGGATGATCCGGAACTGCTGCCGCTGGTGGAGCTGTCTCCTCCGCAGCCGACCAGGGCAGACATTGCCAGTGTGCCCGCAAGGACAAAGGCCAGACCTTTTTTGTAAAGGGAACTGCGTTTCATTCTTTTTTCCTCCTTGATTTTGTGGCGGCAACCTCGCAGCCGTCCGGTTTCTCTGTAACAAAGTATATTGCAAAGGACAAAAATGGTGTTTTTTCCACACGACCAGCTTGTTTTGTTTTTCCGACCTGAAGCAAAAAGCGGGAACGGACTTTTCTGAAACAGACCCGGGGCTATTGCAAAACAGACCTGCCGGAGTGCAAAACAGCCGTCCCGCAGCCTGTGTCCGGAAAAGACACAGAGTCCGCGAAGGCGGCTGGAACAGGGTCAGGAAGTTTCCTGATGGCGTGTCTGCATGGGGGTGACGCCAAACTGTTTTTTGTAGGATACCGAAAAGTGGGCGGCATTTCCATAGCCCACCTTGGAGGCAATGATGGCCACCGGCAGGTGGGTGGTCAGCAGCAGCATGCGGGCCCGGCTGAGCTTTCGCTGGGCCACATAGTCCTTGAGGGAATGCCCTGTGGCCTGGCGGACCACCCGGTTGAGGTAGTCGGCGTTGAGGTAGACGTGGTTGGCCAGCGCCTGACGGGAAATCTCCTCCTCCATGTGGCTGTCGATGTAGCTGTCGATCTTTTGCAGAAGCTCCTGGGAGGGGGTGACGCTGAGGGAACGGAAATGCTCCACGATCAGATGGATCAGCCGCTTCATCTGTTCCACGCTGGCGGGGGCCTCGCAGTAGATCTTGAAGTTGTCGGGGTTGGACAGGGTCTCCCGCCAGAACTCGTTGCGGGTGCCCAGGGCGTTGTGGAAGGCCAGCAGAAAATCCTGGTAGAAGATGTTGAGAAACTTGGCGGTGATGTGTTCCTGGCTCAGCAGTTCGTCGGCCTCCTGCTCCACGATGCCGGGATTGTCCCCCTTGAGCTGCTGGGCCCACAGGCTGATCTCCGGCATGCGGAAGGCGCGCTCGGGCAGGGGAGCCGCCTGGCCCAGATAAAAGACCTCGCTCTGGCGGGAGACGTTGTCCAGCCGCAGATGTTCCAGCCGGTTCCAGGTATCCACCATCCGGGACGGTATGACATCGTCGGCAATGTACAGGGCCATGACGCAGCCGAAGTATTTCTGGCAGACGCTGAGAAACAGGTTGAACTGCTGTTCCAGCGCCGTCCGGGAAAGGCGGAGGTCGTCGCTCCAGATGAGCAGGGCGTAGTCCTCCTCGTTCATGGGGGCAAGGACGGTTTTCTGGCCGCAGGCGGCAAACAGCTCCTCCGCAATGTTGTGGAAGGCCGCAGCCAGCAGCTCGGGGGTCCAGTCGTCGATCTTGGTCCAGCGCAGGATCTGGAGGAGGGCCAGGGCACAGGGCTGGCTGCCGGTGGGCAGCTTGCCCAGGGTGGAGTAGGCGGACAGATCCTTCAGGTTGCCGCTGCGGTTGAGCCAGTTGCACAGGGCGCTGCCCACAATGGCGGTTTCCCGGCTGACAAAGGTCTCCCCCAGATCGGTCAGGTGTTTCTGCTCCCGGCAGTTGACCAGATCGCACACCGCCCGCTGCACGCAGGAGGCGATGGTCTCGTAGGGGGCGGGCTGCAGGATGTAGTCGAACACATGCAGCTTGACCGACTGCTGGGCATAGGAAAACTTGGCGTGGGCGGTCAGCAGGATGCACCGGGTATCCAGCTGTTTCTGGTTGACCCAGGAGACCAGCATCAGGCCGTTCTCGATGGGCATTTCGATATCGCACAGAAGGACGTCGATGGTGTGGGCGTCAAAAATCTCCATGGCGCTGGCCACGCTGTACGCGCCGAACACACCGTCGATGCCGTAGGCCTTCCAGTCCACGCTGTTGAGCAGTCCCTGGACCACCTTGACCTGGTCATCTACAATCAGAAGATTCATGACAGATCCCCCGTTTCATGATTGGTATCGATAAAAAGTTCAATGGCTGCGCCGTTCTGGTTGGTGAAGGCGGCATTGAAGCCATCCCCGTAGATCAGACGGAAGCGGGACAGCACATTGCGGATCCCCACATGGGAGTGTTCCTCCCCGGCCAGGGCATCCGTGCTGTAACCGGCCAGACTGTTCAGGCAGGCCAGCTGGCTGTCCGAAAATCCGGGGCCGTTGTCATAGACGCCCAGCTGCAGATAGCGGTGGTCCTCGGCGTCGATGCGGCAGGCGGTGATGCGGATGATGAACTGGCTCTTTTCCTGCATGCCGTGTTTCAGGCTGTTCTCCACAAAGGTCAGCAGGCTGACCGGCGGGACGGGAAATTGCAGAAACCGGCTGTCCACGTTGATTTCCAGACAAGGGGCGATGGGGGCGGAGACCCCCAGCAGATCCACATAGTTCTGGCACATCTTCAGCTCCTGCTGCAGGGAGACGGGCTCGCTGTCGGCCTGGAAGCTGGACCGCAGGTGGTTCGACAGCAGCAGGATGCTTTGTGCAATGTTGGCGGTCTCGTTCTGCTGGGCCATGGAGTAGATGGTCTTGAGGCAGTTGAGATAAAAGTGCGGGCGGATCTGCGCCTGGAAGTATTGCAGCTGTGCCCGGCGCAGCTGCAGTTCCTTTTCGTACTGTTCAATCTTGAGGGAGTGGATGCGCTCGATCATGTCGTTGAAGGTCTGGTTCATCAGCTGCAGCTCATGCCCGGCGTTGGCGTCCACCGCCCGGGCGGTCAGGTCTCCCCGGGCGATGGTCTGCATGGTTTCCATCAGGCGGTTCATGGGGCGGAAAAAACGCACCCGCCAGGAGACCAGCAGCAGGGGCAGCAGGATCACCAGCACCACGGTGATGATGGCCAGGAAAAGGGTGTAGATATCGTTGCCCAAAAAGGGACCGGTGCTGGACTGGTACACCAGAGTGATGCCGGCCACCTCCTCCGAGACCAGGAGGGTGGGCGAGAAGGGGGAGGAGTATCCGTCTTTCCCGGAAAACAGGGCGGGCTCCGCATCCTGGGGCCAGCAGGCCAGCACCGTGCCGCCGCTCTGGAAGGACAGAATGTCGTTTTCCGAATCCAGGGAGGCGGACAGGGTTTGCAGGATGCCGTTGAGATCAAACAGGCAGGAACAGCACAGATCCCCGCAGCGGATGCTCTGCTGCAGGAAAGGATAGTCGGACAGGGCTTTCAGCTGCCAGCCGTCGGTGGCATCGGTGCCCTCCTTGGCGATTTTGATGTAGGAGGCTTTCAGCCCCGAGATAAAGGAGAATTTGTCCGGGATGTTCAGGCCCGGAAAGCCGTTGTCCTTGTAGATCATGATGCTGGTGTTGGGACAGTAGAACATCATCATGGTCAGGTTGGGGCTGGTATTGAACAGGGTATCCATGGCGGTGCGGATGACATAGGCGTTGATGGAAATCTGCGAGGACTTGGAGGGAACGCCCAGGGACTTGGCGGCAATGTTGTCCTCCACCAGATCGCGCATGGTCTTTTCGGTGCGCAGCAGTTCGTTGCGGATGGGCAGGGCCGTCACAGACAGGAAATTCTGCTGGTCCGCAGCGGCCGCCGAGCGCTGGCGCATCACCTGGTAGACGGTGTTGGCGGCAATGATGATGGTCAGGGGAATGAAAACCACCAGTAACATGGCCAGTGCCATGCGGCGGACCGAGTGCCGGTGGGGCAGTTTCAATGGGATCTCCTCCTCCGGAACAGAGATAAAAATTGAACATTATTCCTAGTTTTTGTTCAATTATTTGGCTATGTTTCAGTATAGCAATGTTCACAAATGGGGTCAACGCAAAAGCGGGGATGGAATTTCTTTCCATCCCCGGCGGGTTGACCGAAGAACATCAGTCCATTAATTTGTTTTGATACTCCAGCCGTGCCATCGGGTTGGAACGGGGGCGGCTGTATGCCATGGTGAAGCCTTCCGCCATGCGCTGTTCCACCAGGCGGGCAATTTCGGGTGTGGTGTCGGTGGGGTCCTTTCCGGGGATGAGCTTCTCCCCGTCGGAGAAGCCCTCCGGCCGTCCGGCCAGTTCCCGTACCAGGGTGGCCCGCCATTTCTCCAGCGTGGTCTGCCAGGCTTCCTGCCGGGAAAGATCGTGCTGTTCCCTCCAGTCGTGGTCCAGGTCGAACAGCTGCTCGGTGCCGGTGGTGTCGTGCCAGATATACTTGGTGTGGCCGTCGGTAATGTACTGGGAGCCCTTCTCGAAATACAGGTTGGGGCGGCCGGGCTCGGTCTGGGGGCGGGTCTTGGTGCCGTCCATGCCGGTGTGGTGGACGCACTCGCCGTGGAGATACTGCCGCCAGGGAGTGGACTCGTGCTCGCCCATGAGCATGGGGGCCAGGCTGCGGCCGTCCACCGAGGACGGGATCTCCAACCCGGCCAGATCCAGGATGGTGGGCATCAGGTCATGCCAGCCCACCGGGCAGTCGAAGGACTGGCTGTCCCGGATACCGGGGCCCATGATGCACAGCGGGATGTGGACGGCGCCCTCGTAGGGGCGGCTCTTCTGGTACATGTAGTGGTCGCCCAGCAGCTCGCCGTGGTCGGAGGTGAAGATGACGTAGGTGTTGCTGCCGAAGGCAAGGCTGGGATGGGTGAGGATGCGGCCGATCTGGGCATCCGCAAAGGCAATGTTGCCGTAGTAGCCGGCCCGCACCGCCCGCAGGTTCTCCCCCTGAAGGTTGACGTAGCTGGACATAAAGCCACCGCTGTTCACCGGGGGATATTCCCAGTCGCCGATGTAGGGATCGTCCAGGTCGCTGCGCTGATAATACCGGTCAAAGAATTCCGCCGGCGGGTTGTGGGGGGAATGGGGGGCGTAGTATCCCACAAACAGCATGAAGGGACGGGAGGGATCCCGGTTGTCCAGGAAATCCAGGGCGCGGTTGGTGGCCCATTTGGTCTGGTGATATTCGTCGGACAGGTGGAAGGGAATGGCCACCCGGGAATTGTTGGGGGTTCCGTTGCCGTAGTAGCCGCCGGTGTCGCCGGAATTGTGCTCCCGCACATATTTGAAGAAGGGGTCGGTGGTGTTTTTGTTTTCCGAGCTGGGATCCCCGGGCAGATAATATTCAAACCCGTAGGATTCGTTGGACGGGTAGGTGTGCATGTTGCGGCCCACCAGGGCGGTCTGGTATCCGCCGCGGCGCATCTCGGTGGGCAGGGAGGTCTCCAATGGGAAATAGGGGATGCCCACGTTTTCAAACAGACCGTGATGATGGGCCAGCTGCCCGGTGAGCAGCGTCATCCGCTGGGGAATACAGACCGGGCAGGTGCTGTAACAGGAGGTGAAATTGGCGCCCTGATAGCCGATGGTGTCGATGTAGGGGGTATAGATGCCGGTGCGGCGTCCGGCAATGCCGGTACAGTCATACCGGTGCTGATCCGTATGGATGATGATGAAATTGGGACGCTGCTTCATGATACTGGTTCCTCCCGTCAGGATGGGCAGGTGCCTCGGTGGGCGGGCCTGCCGGATTTTTCTTTATTATAAAGGAAAGGAGAAAACCATTTTTTGCTGGCATCGACCTGTCTTTTTGGAAAAACGACCACATTTCCCATATTCCGCAGGGCGGGAAAGGGGGCCGCGGGGAGCTTGCGGCAAGCGGGAAGGGCCGCCCCCCTCATTCTTCCCCGGCAGATTTTGAAAGACGGGAACGAGAGCAGGCCCAAGGCGCAGAACATTGTACACGATGTATAATGTTCTGCGCCGTACCCTTTGGAACCTCGGGAAAAAACGTTCCGCAAATAGGAAGAAAAACGGTTTGATACGAAATATAACCAATATTGTTATACTATAATTGACATTTTGACAAAAAATATCGTTCCCCTTGATATTTTTGCATGACAGGAATATACTTTCTGTACAATTTACTTGCTTTTTGCATGAGCCACACATCGAATAAGGTGCCATTTTATATGAAGAAGTCCCGACTTTCCCTCTGGGGCAGGCGGGGAATTGCTGCGCTCCTGAGCGCCGCGATCACCCTGTCTGTGCCGCTGTGCAGGGTCCCGGCCTCCCCTGCAGCCTCCTTGTCTTCCCTGACGGAGGCGGCCCCCGAACTTCCCGATAACGAGAATCCCCCGACTTCCTCTGAACTGGATAATACCCTTTCTTCCACACCCCCGGATTCCGACGAGGGTGTTGTTGTGTTGCCTGAAGATACCTCGGCACCGGATGCCACGGCCACGCCCTCTCCCACGCCGGAGGAGGAACCCACCGCGCAGCCCGCACCGGAACCGGATGCCACGGCCACGCCGACACCGCAGCCGTCCCCGACGTCCGATGATTCGTCGGCTCCCCAGGCAAACTCCGCTCCTGTGCCCGACACCACCGATGCCGCCGAGGGGGATTCTGTCCCTGTGGAGGAGACCGTCTGGGCGGGGGAGACCCTGACCTTCGTGGATCTGCTGTGGAAAACCACACCCCTGAGCGGAGTGGATGTCCTGTTTATCGGCAGCGAGGGGCAGGAACCCGTCCGGCTGTCCATGACGGCGGCGGAACGCGGCCAGTACACCGTCACGGTGCCCACGGGCGGTTATGACCAGGTGGCATTCTATGCCGCCGGGACCGACACCGACACGCTGGGCGGTACATGGCGGCTGTCCGACGGGGAAGACGGCGGGAATACCGTGGATTTTGAACCCCTGATTTTGTCCGCCTTCTACTACGACAGCGGCGAAAACCCCAGCTACTGGGGCAGCGATCCCAATTATGACCCGGAGGCCATGGGCATTTCCCTCATGTCTGTCGATACCCTGGCCGAAAACGACACCGATACCGGGCCTCAAACCGGGCAGCAGGTTTATTTTGTCAATATGCATGCCCTGGACGGCAGCGAGACCGATCCCATCGTCACGGTGGAGGCACGGTTCATCCAGCTGCCCCACGACGGCGCCAACAGCTCGGAGTGGCCCGAGCAGTATCTGGCCCGCACCATGTACGAGGTGCGCGACGGCATCTACGTGACCTCTTTCCCGCAGGGAATCGACCAGCAAAACACAGACGGAAGTTATCTCTACCAGGAAATCTCCTTTGACCTGACTCGCCGCAGCGGGCAGGAGGCGGAATTCAACCGCCATTACAATTTCCGCGGATATCATGAGGAGTCCGCATCCATGCCGGATACCTGGGGCAAGCCCGGCTGGTTCACCTACCGGGAAGGCACCATGGATGCCTACTTCTACAATACCAGTGTGGAGGATTCCTACTGGAATGCTCATCCCTCCAACGCGGATGCCAGCATCCAGGCCCAGCTGCTCTACATCGACACCCGGGACTTCAGCGAAACGGAGGGCAATACCCCTTATCAGAAGGTCACGGACATCTACCTCTCCTGGGACGGCATGCCCACCAATCTGGCAAACTACGATTCCCAATACGGTGTGCGCCTGGGCATGACCCGGGACGAAGAGGAAAATCCCTATGCACTGAGTACGGAGGGCATCTTCTATTTCAAGATGCCTTCCAGCTCGGAACCCCTCACAGAAAACACGGTGTTCACCCTGACCTATGTGATCACGGAAGGTGAACACGCCGGCACACATACCTTCCTGTTCACCTACGTGCCCCGCAGCGGCCGCAATACCATCCTCATGGACTATCTGTGGGAGGATGTGGGCGAGGTCTGGGGCGTCTATCAGTCCCAGCCTGACGATGCGCCCAAAACCCGCAACGTCTACTTCAATAACGCCGTCACCGCCTTCGGCAAGGTACAGGTGGTGTTTGGCCAGACCCAATCGGACGGTACGGTCAAATTCATGTCCGGTACGGCAACCCAAACAGCCGAATGGGCCAAGGATAAGCTGGCCAATGAAAATGTGCAGAATTACAGCACCTGGGACAAGGGCTGGCTGAAGATGGAAAAGGCATCGGGCACAGTGGACGGCCACGATTTGCCGGATAACGTGTGGGTCTTTGAGGACGTGCCCATCGAGTATGACTATGTCATGTTCCGCGGCGCCGTCAGCCCTGACGCCCCCGACAGTAACAGCGGGACCCCGGCTCCCTTCTGGTTCTCTCCCTACCTGAAGATCGACCAGACCTACCAATACCCCTGCTTCTTCGCCTATGCCTATATACCTACAGAGGAAACGCCGAAGGCCAACGGTGCCGCCGGCAGCGGCATCCAGCTGGGCAATACAGCCTACCTGGACGGCCGGTGGGGGTCGGCCCTGGAAATCTACAACCTGGGCGATTACGCGGTCCAGATCCCGGAAGGCGATTATGAACCTCAGGACAATACCTACTACGGTATCTCCACCATATACGATTACTATTCCCAGTGGGAACTGTCCGGACATTCGGTCACCGAGGGCATTGGCAACGGCGATAGCAACAAGCAGACCTATAACCGCCAGGGCGGATTGCTCAACATTGCCATCAGCAAGTATTTCAGCGAGTTAGATGCAGCATCCGGCTATACCGGGAACGAACAAAGTAACCCGCGCTACTTTGGCGCGGGCAATATGAGTAATGGTGTCTCCAACGGCGACGGCTGGAGCTGGGCACTGAATACGTGGGATCAATTCAGCAAGTACGGCACGCTGTATGAAACCACACAGCTGTACAACAACACAGACGCTGCCAACGTCTGGGTAGGGAACGTGGGACCTCATTATGATCTGGTGGACAGAAATCTGGACGGCAACGGTGATCTGACGCTCAATGGGTTCACCACTCCCTATTTTGACGAGAACTTCCTGCGGGGCGATAATGCGCTGGGCATCACTCTGGGCAATGTCTACAACAACGTCCGGTTCCCGTTCAACCTCAATGGAGATGGGTATTGGGAGTATGACAGCGTACAAGATAATGGTACCCTCAAGCAGGATCCCGACGGGACCTATTTCATACAAAAAACAGATCCGTTTCACATTAATCCATTTGGCGAAAAGGGCGGTTCCTACATGCCGTTCCATGAGGCCACGGGAACGTTTGGAACTACGGATGGATATGCTTCCCAGAGCAACATCAACTATATGTTCGGCCAGCGGCTGGATCTGACCTTTACTGTGCCGGAAGGCGGTCGGGTCAACATGCCCGGCACCGACGGCACGGAACAGATGGAGGATGTCATCTTCCAGTTCGAGGGAGACGACGACTGCTGGATTTTCATTGACGGCCAGCTGGTTCTGGACATGGGCGGCATCCACGACGCCGTGCGCGGTATCCTCAATTTCCAAAGCGGAGAATGGTACGTATACCAGGACCTGGATGGAGCCCAAACAATACCAGAAAATGGTAAGGGCAGTTTTAAACTTGTCGGTGATGAAAACACCGTCCACACTCTCACCATGTTTTACATGGAGCGCGGTCTGGGTGCCTCCAACCTGAAGATTGTCTTCAACTTCCCCCAGCAGAATACCCTGCGGGTCACCAAGGAAGTGGACACCTCCAGCGTGGACGAAATCTTCGACGAAGCCATAGCCAACCTGGGCGGCTTTGAGATGCAGATGGAAACCATGGTCACCAGCGGAACCTCCCTGCCCGTGGAAAAGTCCGCCGGCTACATCCAGACCGACAGCGTGGAGCTGTACGACCCCGAGCAAAACGTTACTGGCAACTACACAGGACCTACGGGGGATGGAGCCGCAGCCGAAGAGGATACCGACAACGATACGCAAGAAAAATACCTGGTAATCACCCAGCCCGAGGGCTGGGATGCGGCAGGGCCGCCAGGATCAACCGATACCGATGCCTGGCAAAACTACCTGCTGACCCTCACGCCCACCGGCGGGTCCATCGACCTGAACCATGGCGGCGATCCCCTTGCCTTCCTGGAACTGGAACTGTACAACGGCACCACGGACAACCGCGGGGCCGAGCTGTACATTCAACTGCAGGATAGTGCGGGAAACCTTGTCACCGGCACCGCCCGCACCCTGAGCTATTTGGGGGAGGCAAACCTCTTTTTGCCCAACACCAAGTCCATGGTGCGTATCGATCTGGATTCCCTCATTGCATCCAACAGCAAGTTCGACGAGGAAAAAGTCACCGCGGTGCGCATCGGCCTGCTGAACGGCACCGGCGATGGCGGAACCTACCGTCTGTACCGGGCGTCCTTCGGCACCGAGTGGAACAAGGTGCTCTCCACCGGCTTCTCGGTGGGGGATGACCAGATCTCGGACTACGGCTCCATTGTGAAAGATGGCATTGGAAAGGAAACCATACACGTATTCAGCCCGGTGGACGGTGCCTGGTACACCCGCCAGACCCATGACGAGGGCGGCAATGTGATTGAGAGCATCTCCAATGTGGTGCAGGACGGCAGCTTCAGCCTGTCCGACGGCCAGACCGCCGTGTTCACCGACAAATTCCGAGTGGGCAGCTACATCCGTCTGTGGGAGAATGTGGACCCCAAACTCTTCGAAACCACCTGGTCCATCCGGGAGGACGGAGAGCCGGTCAGCTTCAACTCCCTGCTGCAAGACCGCTTCGACGCCCCATCGGTCATCAACCCGGGCTGGGGATTTAACAAAGGGGAGACACCCTTGGAAAATCAGCCCGGTACGATACCTGATGACGGACGCGAGGAGAGCAGTGTTAGTGAGCAGGTAGGGATCACGTATGATGAGAAGGTGGATGGCTTCATCTACCGCGGTTACCTCTATCCCGACAACAACGAAAACCTGCCCATTGATCTGGAGGTCATCTTTTACAACCGGATGCTGACCGGTGAGTTTACCATCACCAAGCAGCTGGACGACTCTATGGGCGTGCCGCAATCGGACGAGACCACTCGATACCCGGTGGGTACCTACACCTTCGACGTCTACTACACCGATATTGCCGGCCGTGGACTGGAACAGTACTTGCCGGAACAGCCCGCCGTGGAGGGCGTAGGCACACGGTATGTCCACCAGGTCATTGAAATCACCACCGACGAAGCAAACGGCCGGGGCAGCTACACCATGGAAGGAATTCCCGCAGGCACAAAATACCTGATACGGGAGCGTCCCGCCAACGGCGCCACCCTGGTGAATCTGGTTGTCGAGAATAACATCCAAAGTGCTGCGTCGGTGGAAAATATAGTGAAAAATGGAACCGAACCCGACGATTACACAAAGGCCTATGTGGAGGGTAAAATTGTAGCCACGGACAACACCGGCGCAACCGAAACAACCGGTCCTGAGTGTGTCTTTACCAACAAGAACGAGCCCTTCTTCATGGAGATCCAGAAGGTTTGGGATGACGAGCCGCCGACGGATCTGAAGGAAATCCAGATCATGGTCCAGCGCCGGGAGGCCGGCAGCAAGGACGAAACTAAGTGGGAACCCGTGACCCAGGACTATTTCAATGTTACAACAGACTATGTGACCCTGACACCAGGCGAGGATGACAGCTGGAGTACAGCTTCCAAAACAGCGGTCCTCATATACCCCACACAAGGTACGCAGGAGAACAATACCGTCCTCTATGAATACCGCATTGTGGAAATCGGTGTGGGCCAGGACAAGCTGGCCGGGTACCGGGTGGTGTATGACCAGATTGCCGGAGAACCGCAAGACGGACAACCGGTGGTCATCTACCGGGCCAGGAACAGCAAAACCGGTCTGACCCTGCAAAAGACATGGCTGGACAACGAAAACCGGGATAAGACCCGCCCAAGTGCGGTACGGGTGCAGCTGCAGCGCTCCACTGATTATAACCCGGACGACCCCAACGCCGAAGGCGTGACCTGGGAAGTCCTTGACGAGAACGGAGACCCGGTCAGCAGCGCCTTCATCACGCTGCAAACTCCCACCTGGTCCTACCAGCTGGAAGGCCTGCCGGTCTCCGACGCGAACAACAATCCGTATTACTACCGCCTGCAGGAAGTGCAGGTCCAGGATGATGAGACGGGCGCGTGGGTGGATATTGCCAAACAGAACAACTATGAGCCCGCCTACAGCCAGCCGGTGACGCTGGACGAGACCGCCGTGATCACGGTGGAAAACGCCCTGCGCACCGCAGCCATCCAGGTGACCAAAATCGATGCCCTGAATAGCGACAAAACGCTGCCAGGCGCCGTATTCCAGCTGGACCGCCTGATCCAGGCGTCCGACGGCAGTTGGGTGGTGGACACAAACTGGGGGCCATTGACCGGCACCACCGGAGAGGGCGGTATACTGACCTTCCAAAGCCTGCGGCCCGGCCGCTATCGCCTGACCGAGACAAAAGCGCCGGACGGGTACGTCAAGTCCTTTGAACCCACCGATGTGACGCTGCGAGCAGATCATCTGGGACAGACCTTCAAGGTGACGGTGACAAACTCCACGCCGCAGACCTTTACCTTTACCAAGGTGGCAGCGGAGGACAATAACAAACCTTTGTCCGGCGCGGAATTCCACCTATACCCGCTGGTGTGCGGGGATACCTCCCACACCCACGACGAGATTCTGGACACCGAAAATCCCGGCAGCTGCTGGGACGCTGGCAGCATAAACCCCGAGACAAGCGGGGCAGATGGCGTGGTAATGTTCGAGAATCTGCCACCGGGACTTTATCGCCTGGTGGAGACCAAAGCCCCCGGCGGCTATGCGCTGCCCACCGGACAGTGGAATGTCACCCTGACAGCCAATGGCGGAGTGACCATCACTGCTGTAGGCGGGGAGGCGTCTGTACCGGCGTTTGTGTTGGAGACAACTGGCGGCACAACCAGCTACAAGTTGCCCAACCGCAAACCCATGGATATGCCCAGCTCAGGAGGACCGGGTGTGCCCCTTGCGGCAGCCCTGGGAACCCTGATGATGGGCGGAGGCGTCTGCCTGGCGGCAACCCGTCTGCGCCCCCGCCGCAAAAAACGGAAACCCAATCCCCAAAAATAAAATGGAATGGAGAAAGGAAAATTGCTTATGAAAAGAAAATGGAAAGCCCTGGCCTCCCTGTGCCTGGCACTCGCCCTCATGCTCTGCCTATCCCTGCCGGTGTGGGCGGAACCGCTGACTGAAAGCTCCACTGGCAGTATTACGCTCAGCTGGGAAGGTGATACTTCGGAAAATACGGACTACAATGATATCACCGTGGAAGTGTACAAGGTTATCAGGGTTGCTTATCAAGCTGATAATGTAGACGGCTATGAAGCGCCCAAGAACCCTGAATTTTATTGGGATGACGAAAAGGTCCAAGACTGGGTAAAAAATTACGATACCGATAACAATAAAGATTATATCGGCGACGATAACTCTGTGACGCAGGATTTCATCAATTTGAATAGTGATGATGACGCTCCTCTTTCTGCTAACGAGATCAAGTCCTTTGCCGACAAGATGGCCGCTGCAATTCGCGCAGAAGGCCAAGGAAAACTTGATATTCAGCCGGAGAGCGTTACTCCTGCTCCGGATACAAATAGCGTTACCCTGAGCGGCCTGGAGATGGGTGCTTACCTTGTTTTGATCGAGGGCGGCGTCAAGATCTACAGCCCCGCATTCGTGTACATTGTGCCGGAATGGAACCAGGAAACTCTGACCTGGGATCTGAGCACTCTGAACAAGAATGTTACAGCGAAATCCGCAATGCCGACCATTACCAAGACTGTCTATGATGGGGACACTCTTGCTCCTGAAAATTATGATAAAACGTTGGATTACGCTCAGGTGAAGATTGGCGACACCATCACCTATATGCTGGTGGCGGATGTGCCCCAGTTCCCTGACAGTGCCACCGCCACCGGCTTCCAGATCCGCGATAATCTGCCGGCAGGAATCCAGTTGGTTAACAATAGTGTAAAGGTTTATGGTGTTGGGGACACAACGGATACTGAACTTGCTACATCGACTCATTATACCCTCACAACGTCTAATGCCACTCGCCCGGATGAAAGTCAGGTAAGCTTCAACATTAGCTTTGTATACAACGAAATTAATTCCTATAGCAAAATCCGCGTAGTCTACAAAGCCACCATCAACAAGGACATCAAGATTGTTGATGAAAATGCGGAGCCCGAGGTCGGCGCAAACGTCAACACCGCCTACCTGGATTACAACAACAATCCCTATGAGACCACTACTCCTTCCTGGAAATCGGATGACGACTTTGCCACCGTCTACACCTACGGCATTGACGTGACCAAAAAGAACGGCGACGATCCCGCTAAGCCTGCAATTCCCGGCGCACAGTTCGAGCTGACGAAACAGAGCGACGCGACTAAAATCGAGTTTGTTGCAGAGGGAAATGGCGTATACCATGTTGCTGGAATCGGCGAAAGCGGGAGTACAACCCTCACTGTTGGCGAGAGCGATGCTAACACAGGTAAACTGATCCTCAATGGTCTGGATGTGGGCACCTACACCCTCACCGAGACCAAGGCTCCGGATCGGTACGTTCTGCCCTCCCACCGCATCGAGAACAAAATTGAGGATGATGGTATGAACGTTGACGGAAACAGGGACCCCAACGGCAA
>JAHZHS010000080.1:0-293 GCA_019420135.1 Oscillospiraceae bacterium
TTGGGCGTCTGAGCATAAGGGACAAAACCCAGCCCTTCAAACAGGGCGCGGGAAGCGGTGTTGAAGGAATAGATTTCGTTCACATACAATTCCCGCCATCCAAGGCGGCGGGCCCGCTCCATCAGCGCCGCGACGGTGCGGCGGCCGATGCCCTGGCCTCGGAGATTTTTGCGCCCGATGACGATGGGAAGATCCTCCGGCCACAGCGTCACATCTCCCATCGGCTCAAAAGTACCGTCGGGGGTGCGCAGCTCGATCCAGTAAAGCTCGCCGTGCTGTTCCAGGTATCGGTA
>JAHZHS010000080.1:303-9599 GCA_019420135.1 Oscillospiraceae bacterium
CGTCCACCAGCATCAGAGTTTCGGGGTCCTGGTACCAGGGCAGGGCAAAGTCAAACGCGCTTCCGGCTTTTTTCAGGCGCAGGGTGGGATCTATTGTAAGAATGTCAGGCTGTTGAATGCCGGGAATGGGCATAGGTTTTTCGCCTCTCTCAGCCCAGGATGCCGCTGGCGGCGATGGCCTGGACGGCAGCCTGGATGCGCTCCACCGGCATGGTGAGGGCAAAGCGGACATAGCCCTCGCCGGAGGGCCCGAAGCTGGAACCCGGGGTACAGATGACCCCGGCCTTCTCGATGAGGTCCATGCAGAAGGTCATGCTGTTGGTGTAGCCGCCGGGCAGGGGCGCCCAGACGAACATGCTGCCGTGGCTGTCGGGCACATTCCAGCCGATGCTGCGCAGTCCGCCGCACAGGGCGTCCCGGCGGCGCTGGTACTCGGCGCACTGGGCCTTGACCCCGTCCAGGGGGCCGGTGAGGGCGGCGATGGCTGCCTTCTGGATGGGCAGGAACATGCCGAAGTCGATCTGGGTGCGCAGCTTTTTGCAGGCGGCGATCACATCCCGGCGGCCCACCAGGAAGCTGATGCGGGCGCCGGTGACGTTGAAGCTCTTGCTCAGGCTGAAGAACTCCACGGCAACTTCCTCAGCGCCGGGAGTGTTGAAGACGCTGCCGCCCACCTTGCCGTCAAAGATGATGTCGCTGTAAGCGTTGTCGTGGATGAGCAGGATGTCATGCTTGCGGCAGAAGTCCACGATCTCCCGGTAGAGCTCGGGGGAGCCCACGCTGCCCACCGGGTTGGCGGGCAGGGAAACCAGCATGTACTTGGCCCGGTCGGCCACGTCGTCGGGGATGGTGGAGACGTCGGGCAGGAAGTTGTGCTCCTTGGTCAGATGGTAGTACCAGGGCTCGGCGCCGCCCAAGAGCGACCCGGTCATGAAGACAGGGTAGCAGGGGTCGGGCAGCAGCACCAGGTCGCCGTCGTTGCACAGGGCCATGCCCAGGTGGCCGATGCCGTCCTGGCTGCCGGAAAAGCTCATGACCTGGTCGGGGGTCAGGCCCTCCACGCCGAAGCGGCGCTTGTAGTAGGCGCAGACGGCCTCCAGCATTTCGGGGATGTCCCGCAGGCTGTACTTCCAGTTTTCGTCCGACTGGGCAGCGTCGATGAGTGCCTGCTTGATGTGGGGAGCCGGCGGAAAGTCGGGCGTACCCACCGAAAGATTGTACAAAGCCTTGCCCTGCTGTTCCAGCGCGACTTTCTTGTCGTTGAGCGCGGCGAAAATCTCAGGCCCGAACAGGTCGAGACGCTTGGAAAACTGCATATTCATAACCCCCTCACAGGTGGCGGACCCCGGCAAAATGCGGGTGTGCTGCCAGGTCCGCTGCATAATTTTCATTGTAGCAGTCCTGCCCTGCCGATGCAAGCCAAAATTCGCCCTGTATTGCAGCAAACCGCCCTGCGTGCTACAATCACAAAAGAGATTGCTGCACGGAGGAACTGCCTTATGGATAAAAACA
Source organism: Oscillospiraceae bacterium (assembly GCA_019420135.1). Taxonomy (GTDB): domain Bacteria; phylum Bacillota; class Clostridia; order Oscillospirales; family Ruminococcaceae; genus Gemmiger. The sequence continues at coordinate 1,816 of JAHZHS010000080.1, forward strand.
ACCGCCCGGCTCTGGGATTTCTCTTGCTGGGCATCGCGGCCATCGGCCGTGCCCTGCTGGGGGTGCAGGATACCAGCTCCACCGCCGAGGTCACCCTGACGGTGCTGGCCGGCCTGGGAGCTGCCCTGCTGGCGGCCCGTTGCCGGAAAGCCCTGCCCGCCTACATCGGGCAGCTGGTCATGGAGGTGCTGCTCTGCGGCCTGGAGGTGGGCGTCTGGCTGCGCCCGGTGCTGCGCGCGGTGGATCTGTGGCTGGTGCTGGCGGGAGTCTTTGTCACGCTGACCGCCGCGGAACAGGTGCGAAACGACGAAACCTACACCGCAAAACACCGCCTGCTGCGTCCCATCCTGACGGTGCTGCTGGCCGTCCAGACGGTACTGCTCTTTGCCCAGACCGCCCTGCCCGGCCTGACCCCGCTGGCAGTGGCGGGGGCCGGCGTGTTTGTGCTGTTTTCCCTGGGGTTCATCTGGTACGGCACCCGGATGCTCAGCACCTACAACGCCCTGCGGGTGAAGAAAACAAAACATATCCTGTGACAGCGACAAAAAACGGCGGAGGCCGGGAGCAACTTCCCCGGCATCCGCCGTGTTTTTTTGTTGTAAGAATGGGTTTACTCAGCCGCCGCGGGGTGTTCGTCCGCCCAGGTGCAGGCGGCCAGGGCGGCCACGGTGCCGTCGGCGGCAGCGGTGGTCAGCTGGCGCACCGACTTGGTGCGGCAGTCGCCCGCCGCAAAGAGGCCGGGCACATTGGTGCGGCAGTCCTCCCCGGCCAGCACATAGCCGGACGGGTCCAGGGCCACCGGCGGGGCAAAGGGCTCGTTGGCGGGCTGCTGGCCCACCGACAGGAAGAGCCCGTCCACCGCCACCTCGGTGCGGACGCCGGTCTTTTTGTTTTCCACCACAATGCCGGTGAGCTTGTCCTCGCCCAGGTATTCCACCACGTTGCTGTCCAGCATGAGGGTCAGGTTGGGGTTGGCGCAGACCCGCTTGGCCAGGGCGGCCTCGCCCCGGAACTTGTCCCGGCGGTGGATGAGCACCACTTCCTTGCAGACGCCGCACAGATACTCGGCGCTCTGCAAAGCCGCGCTGCCGCCGCCCACCACAGCAGTCTTGCCGCCGCGGTAGAAGGAGCCGTCACAGACGGCGCAGTAGGCGACGCCGTGGCCGGTGAGCTCCTTCTCCCGGGGCAGGCCCAGGCCCCGGTGATGGGCGCCGGAGGCCAGGATGACGCTGCGGCAGGCGTAGGGGCCTGCGTCGCTCTCCACCACAAAGCCGCCGTCGGCCTGAGGGGCAATGGACTGGGCCCGGGCGAAAGCGAACTCCACGCCCAGACCGGACGCCTGCTGGTACAGGGCGTCGGACAGGTCGGTGCCCGAGATGGCCGGGATGCCGGGATAGTTTTCCACACGTGGGGAGGTGGAGATCTGCCCGCCGAAGGCCTCGCACTCCAGAACGGTCACGCGCTTGCCGGCGCGCACGGCGTAAACGGCTGCCGTCATGCCCGCGATGCCCGCGCCGATGACGACGATGTCGGTGTTTTGAGTCATAAGAGTTTTCCTCCGTAACTTGTGAAATGGTTGAAAGAAATCCCCGCCGCGGCGGGAACTTTGATAAAAGTCTGTGCATTCCCGGCCGGATGCAGTCGGGTCAGTCCCGGGAATAGATGTCGCGGGTGTAGACCTTGTCCGCCACGTCGGACAGTTCGGGGGCGGCGCGGTTGGTCAGGATGATGTCGCATCCTTTTTTGAAGGCGTCCAGGTCGTGTTCCACCCGGCTGCCGTAAAACTCATCGGCGTCCAGGGTGGGCTCGTAGACCACCACCGGCACCCCCTTGCCCTTGATGCGCTTCATGACGCCCTGGATACTGGACTGGCGGAAGTTGTCGCTGCCCGCCTTCATGGTCAGGCGGTAGACGCCCACCACCCTGGGATGGCGGGAGAGCACGTCCTCGGCGATGAAGTCCTTGCGGGTGCGGTTGGAATCCACAATAGCCTGGATGAGGTTCTGGGGCACATCCCGGTAGTTGGCCAGCAGCTGCTTGGTGTCCTTGGGCAGACAGTAGCCGCCGTAGCCGAAGCTGGGATTGTTGTAGTGGCTGCCGATGCGGGGGTCCAGGCAGACGCCCTCGATGATGCCCCTGGTGTTCAGGCCCCGGGCGGCGGCGTAGGTGTCCAGCTCGTTGAAGAAGGCCACCCGCAGGGCCAGGTAGGTGTTGGCAAACAGCTTGATGGCCTCCGCCTCGGTCAGGCTGGGAAAGAGGGTGGGAATGTCCTCTTTGACGGCCCCCTCCGCCAGAAGCCCGGCAAACTGCTTTGCCTTGGCCAGGGCGGCATCGTCCCCGGCGGGGGCGCCCACCACGATGCGGCTGGGATAGAGGTTGTCGTAGAGGGCATGGCCCTCCCGCAGAAACTCGGGACTGAACAGGATCTGCTGGCCGGGATAGCGGTCCCGGATCTGGGCGGTGTAGCCCACCGGCACGGTGGACTTGATGATGACGGTGGCCTGGGGGGCATACTGCCGGGCCAGGTCCAGCACGTTCTCCACGCTGGAGGTGTCGAAATAGTTCTTGTCGGGGTCGTAGTTGGTGGGGGTGGCCACCACGATGAAGTCGGCGCCGGGATAGGCCCGGGCGGCGTCGGTGGTGGCGTGGAGGTCAAGGTCCCGGTGGGCCAGGTAGTCCTCGATCTCGGTGTCCGCAATGGGGGAGCGCCGGGCGTTGATGGCCTCGGCCTTGGCGGGCAGAATGTCCATGGCCCACACCTCGTTGTGCTGGGACAGCAGCACGCTGATGGACAACCCCACATATCCGGTACCGGCAACGGTGATCTTCATGCCGAAAAACCTGCCTTTCTTCTGGGCCCCTTGCCGCTGCGGGGCGCTTCCGCTATACTAAAGCTGAACGGCGGGCAACACTGCCCGCTGCATGGGAATTTTTCTCGGTACAAATGCTGTACTGATGTTGATTATATCGTATCCGGGGCCGCATTGCAACGCCGCCCCGGCGGGGAGGAGACGAGATGGGACTGGCAGTTTCGGCGGGGGTCTATCTGGTGCTGGCGGCGTCGGTGCTGGCCTTGCGGGGGCGCCCGGCCTACCCGGCAGCCAAGGCCGCCGCGGGCATCGCTTTCACTGTGCTGGCGGTGCTGTGCGCTTTGCAGAGCGGCGGGGCAGCCGGGGTGCGCATCTTCACGGCGGGCTTTGCCCTGTGCGCTGCCGGGGACGTGGCCCTGGGCGTCTACAACCTGTATGGCCGCTCCGCCTGGATGGCAGGGGGCACCGGGGTGTTTTTCTGCGGGCATCTCTGTTTCCTGGCGGGGCTGTGGCATCTCCACGCCGCCTCCCCGGCCTGGCTGCTGCTGCCGCTGGCGGCGGCAGCTTCCCTGGCGGTTCTGCTGCGCCGGGGCGTTGTCCGCATGGGCAGGCTGGCAACCTTCGGGGTGGTTTACTGTTTTGCGGTCAGCACACTCCTGTCCCAGAGCCTGTCGCTGCTCCTCAGCCGGCCGGATTTTGCCGCGGCCCTGCTCTGCGCGGGGGCGGTGCTGTTCTGGGCGTCGGACTTTATCCTGCTCTTTCTCTATTTCGGCAGGCGGGGGAAAACGGCTGCCCTGCATATTGCAAACCTTGTCACCTATTATGGGGGGATTCTCCTCATGGCGCTGAGCATCCGGGGACTGTTCTGAGGCAATTGAGACAAAATCCCGGAACCGTCCATAGACGTCCGCTTCGCCGGGGGGATATACTATATTGGGAGAATACCCGGAATGCCGGCCCATTGCGGTTGCCATGGCAAAAGTTTATAAACCGTTCAGCTTTTGTTCACAGAGGCTTCGCATTTGGTCTGGTATCATACCCTTGCAAAGCAGTATCGCGGCGCAAAACCGGCGCCGGGCACCGCTGACGCTTTCTTTATAACGAGGAGGATGTCTTATGCAGGAGATCCAGGACAAGGATCGCAAGCCCCCCAAAAAACCATTGATTTATTATTACGTCATCGCCATGGTGGTGGTGCTGCTTCTCAACGCCCTGTTCTTTCCGTCGGTGCTGGAGACCCAGGTGGTGGAGGTGGCATACAGCGACTTCCTGACCATGGTGGACGACGGCCGGGTGCAGGAGGTGGCTCTGGAGGAAAGCTCCGGCCAGCTGGTGTTCACGGCCACACAGCCAGACAACGGCGACAAGGTGGGCGTCTACAAGACCGGCATCTGGCCCGACGACGGCCAGCGCCTGCTGGAACAGCTGCGCACCGACCCGGATATTACGTTCAGTGCCGAGATCCCCACCCAGGCCAACCCGATTTTGAGCTTTATCGTCTCGTGGGTTGTGCCGATTCTTTTCTTCCTGCTCATCGGTGAGCTGCTCTCCCGCTGGATGACCAAGCGGATGGGCAATCTGGGCGGCATGGGCAACGCCATGGCTTTCGGCAAATCGGGTGCCAAGATCTATGTGGAGCAGGCCGAGACCGGCGTCACCTTTGCCGACGTGGCGGGCCAGGATGAGGCCAAGGAGTCGCTGCTGGAGGTCGTGGACTTCCTCCATGACCCCGAAAAATACGCGAGCATCGGTGCCAAGCTGCCCAAAGGCGTGCTGCTGGTGGGCCCTCCGGGCACCGGCAAGACGCTGCTGGCCAAGGCTGTGGCCGGCGAGGCAAAGGTGCCTTTCTTCTCCATGTCCGGCTCGGAATTTGTGGAGATGTTTGTGGGCATGGGTGCCGCCAAGGTCCGCGACCTGTTCAAGCAGGCCAATGAAAAAGCGCCATGCATCGTCTTTATTGATGAGATCGACGCCATCGGCAAAAAGCGTGACGCAGGCGGGTTGTCCGGCAACGATGAGCGGGAGCAGACCCTCAACCAGCTGCTGGCCGAGATGGACGGCTTCGACGCCCGCAAGGGTGTGGTGCTGCTGGCGGCCACCAACCGGCCCGAAAGCCTGGACCCGGCGCTGCTGCGCCCCGGCCGCTTTGACCGCCGTGTGCCGGTGGAGCTGCCCGACCTGCAGGGCCGCGAGGCCATCCTGAAGGTCCACGCCAAGGACGTCAAGCTCAGCGGCGACATTGACTGGTCGCTGATCGCCCGGGCGACGGCGGGGGCTTCCGGCGCCGAGCTGGCCAACATCATCAACGAGGCCGCCCTGCGTGCCGTCCGCCAGAACCGCACGGCAGTGGAGCAGGCCGACCTGGAGGAGAGCGTGGAGACGGTCATCGCCGGCGCCCAGCGCAAGAACGCCGTTGTCTCCCCCAAGGAAAAGCGCATTGTCGCCTACCACGAGATCGGCCACGCCCTGGTGGCGGCCCTGCAGAGCCATTCTGCGCCGGTCACCAAGATCACTATCATTCCCCGCACCTCCGGCGCGCTGGGCTATACCATGCAGGTGGATGAGGGGGACAAGATGCTCATGAGCCGGGTGGAACTGCTCAACAAGCTGGCCACCCTCACCGGCGGCCGCTGTGCCGAGGAGCAGGTCTTCGGCGAGGACCAGATGACCACCGGCGCTTCCAATGATATTGAGCAGGCCACCAAGCTGGCCCGGGCCATGATCACCCGCTACGGCATGACCGAGGAGTTCGGCATGATGGCCCTGGAGACGGTGCAGAACCAGTACCTGGGCGGCGATACCTCCCTGACCTGTGCGGGGGATACGGCGGGCCGCGTGGACGAGATGGTCTGCACCACCATCAAGCAGGCCCACGACAAGGCCTACAAGATTTTGAGCGAAAACCGGGAAACTTTGGACCGTCTGGCGGCCTACCTGCTGGAGAAGGAGACCATCACCGGGGAAGAGTTCATGGACCTGCTCAAGCAGCAGGAACAGGCCTGAGAGGGGGCAATCCTTTCCAAAAACATCCAAAACTGCACAAACCTTTACCCGATGGAACCCCTGCAGATTGAGCAATTCGCATGATTTTCAAAAAAATGCTTGACGCAGGCGGGAAAGGTGCATATACTGGTGCCATGGCAAAGGCGCCGAGGAGATTTTCCTCGGCGCCTTTCCTGTTTGCGGTACAGCCTTCTCCCCAGGAGGTGCCGCGGTGGGGAGTATGCAGAGAGGAGAGATCATTTATGTACAATTCTTCCGACGTCATATGGACGCTTGTTGCGGCGTTTCTGGTCTTCTTCATGCAGGCGGGCTTTGCTCTTTGCGAAGCAGGCTTGACCCGCGCCAAGAATACCGGCAATATTCTGATGAAGAATATGATGGACTTCTGTATCGGCACCCCCTGCTACTGGCTGGTCGGTTTCGGTATCATGTTTGCGGGATCCGGCGCCCTCATCGGCGGCTTCGATCCCTTCATCCAGGGCAGCTATGATTTCGGCACGCTGCCTGTCTGGGTCTACGTCGTGTTCCAGACCGTCTTCTGCGCCACGGCCGCGACCATCGTTTCCGGCTCCATGGCAGAGCGCACCAAGTTCAGCGCCTACTGCCTCTACTCGGCAGCCATCAGCCTGATCGTCTACCCCATCTCCGGCCACTGGATCTGGGGCGGCGGCTGGCTCAGCCAGCTGGGCTTCCATGACTTCGCCGGTTCCACTGCCGTCCACTTTGTCGGCGGCCTCACCGCCATGCTGGGCGCTGCCATGCTGGGCCCCCGTATCGGCAAGTACGGCAAGGACGGCAAGGCACGCGCCATTCCCGGCCACAACCTGACCGCCATGGCTCTGGGCGTTTTCATCCTGTGGTTCTGCTGGTTCGGTTTCAACGGCGGCTCCACCGTCTCCATGACCGGTGACGACACCATGGTTTCCGCCGGCCTCATCTGCTTCAACACCAACCTGGCCGCTGCGCTGGCTACCTGCGCAGCCCTCATTACCACCTGGGTCCGCTACGGCAAGCCCGATGTCTCCCTGACCTTCAACGGCGCTCTGGCCGGCCTGGTCGCCATCACCGCAGGCTGCGATGTGGTCGATCCCTTCGGCGCTGCCATCATCGGTATCGTTGCCGGTGTGCTGTGCGTCTTCTCCGTTGAGTTCTTCGACAACATCGCCAAGATCGATGACCCTGTGGGTGCTGTCTCCGTCCACTTTGCCAACGGCATGTGGGGCACCCTGGCGGTTGGCCTCTTCGCCACCGAGGGCGGCCTCTTCTATGGCGGCGGCTTCGCCAAGCTGGGCGTTCAGGCCCTGGGTGTTGTCAGCGTTGCAGCCTGGGTTCTGGTTGCAATGTTCATCATCTTCACCCTCATCAAGAAGACCGTCGGCCTGCGCGTGACCGAGCAGGAGGAGATCGACGGCCTGGATATCCACGAGCATGGCCTGGCCTCCGCTTACTCCGGCTTTGCCATCAACGATGCTACCTACGCCGATCTGTCCACCAATGAGAACACCGACCTGGGCGAGGACGACCTGGAAAAGGCCAGCCCGGCCAAGGTTGCAGCGGCCATCAAGGTCGAGCGCGAGGCACCCCTGCCCGCCGATCTGGACAGCGGTATGCACAAAGTCGTTATCATTCTGCAGCTTGCCAAGTTTGACGCACTCAAGCGTGCCCTCAACGGCATCGGCGTCACCGGCATGACGGTGACCCAGGTCATGGGCTGCGGTCTGCAGAAGGGCAGCGGCGAGAAATACCGCGGCGCTGAAGTCGATATGACCCTGATGCCCAAGGTCAAGGTTGAGGTCGTCGTCAGCAAGATCCCCGTGGAAAAGATCATCGACACTGCCACCCATACCCTGTATACCGGCCACATCGGCGACGGCAAGATCTTCGTCTACAATGTCGCCCGTGTTGTCAAGGTCCGCACCGGTGAGAGCGACTACGCCGCTCTGCAGGATGTGGAGTAATCTTTCCGGCAAC
>JAHZHS010000081.1 GCA_019420135.1 Oscillospiraceae bacterium
ACCGGCGAGATCGACAATGGCACCGGCCGGGTGGCCGAAAATGTGGTGGTCAACACCCGCTGGGGCGACACCATCATCAGCCCGGCGGACGGCCGTGTCCTGCTGGCCGGCGATCTGGGCGGCACTGCGGGCAACACCATTGTCATTGAGCATGGCGGCGGCGTCAAGACCATCTTCTACGGCCTTGGCTCCATCGGCGTCAAGGCGGGGGACAAGGTCAAACAGGGGGCCGAGATCGGCACCACCGTCCGGACGACCATTGTGGAAGTCCGTGTGGGCGATGTGGCCGTGGAGCCGCTGTCCGTCCTGCGGGGCGAGAACGGCGCCCTCCAGGTGGGCTGAACCGGACCCCATAGACAAGCAAAAATGGAAGGCTTTTCCCTCAAACGGGGAGAGGCCTTCCTTTTTTTGCCCGTCCGTCCTCCGCACCAGAACTGCTTCCCCGGCATAGCATGGGATAAACACCGGGGGTGAGAGTATGCAAAAAACATTCTGCATTGTGGGCACCGACCCGCGCCAGCGGGCGGCGGCCCGGGCCTTGCAGCGTGCCGGATACCTTGTCACGGGGGCCGAGGGCGCAGGCAATGCCGACTATATCCTTCTGCCCATGCCGATGGACGCGGGCAAGGCGGATCTGGCCCGCATCCTGCGGGCCGCCCGGCCGGGGACGCTGGCTCTGGGCGGCAAGGTCAGTGCTCCGGTACGGGCGGCGGCGGACGCGGCAGGCATAGAACTGGTGGACTACTTTGCCCGGCCGGAGCTGGCCAGCCTCAACTCCGTCCCCACCGCCGAGGGCTGCCTCTGCCTGCTCATGCAGCTGCGGGACCGCACCATCTGGCAAAGCCCCGTCCTGGTGCTGGGCTACGGCCGGGTGGGCCGCGCCGTAGCCCGGCGGCTGCAGGTGCTGGGGGCTATGGTCACGGTGGCGGCACGCTCGCCGGAACAGCGGGCGGGGGCCCGGTGCGCGGGCTGCCGTGCGGCCGACCTGACCCAGCTGCGCAGCCTTCTGCCCGGGTTTGATGCGGTGGTCAATACCATCCCCGCGCCGGTGCTGGGCAGGGGGGAACTGTCCTGCCTGCCCCAGGGGGCGCTGGTCATCGATCTGGCCAGCATGCCGGGAGGAACGGATTTTGCCGCGGCAAAGGCGTTGGGCATCCGGGCGGAGCATGCCCTCAGCCTGCCGGCACGGTGCGCCCCGCAGACGGCGGGGGAACTGGTGGCCGATACCGTGCTCAACATTCTGGAGGAAAGGGGAGAGCGTGAATGAATCAGCGTATGGACCTGCCGCACACGGTGGTGTTTGCCCTGTGCGGCAGCTTTTGTACCTTTGATGCGGTCATGCCGCAGATCCAACGCCTGGTGGCGCGGGGATGGGAGGTGCTGCCCCTTCTCAGCTTCTCGGCGGGCAGCATGGACACCCGGTTCGGGCGGGCGGCCGACTGGCGCAAAAGGCTGGAGGACCTGACCGGACACCAGCCCATCGACAGTATCCAGGGGGCGGAACCCCTGGGCCCGTCGGGGATGGCCTGCGCCATGATCGTGGCGCCCTGCACCGGGACGACACTGGCCCGGCTGGCGGCGGGGCTGAGCGACACCCCTGTCACCATGGGGGTCAAGAGCATGCTGCGGGGTGGGCTGCCCATCATTCTGGCGCCCTCCACCAACGACGGCCTGGGTGCCAGCGCGGGCAATCTGGCGGTGCTGTTGCAGCGCAAGCATTTTTATTTTGTGCCCTTCGGCCAGGACGACAGCTACAAAAAGCCCTGCAGCCTCAAGAGCGATATGAGCCTTCTGCCCGACACGCTGGACTGTGCCCTGCGGGGCATCCAGCTTCAGCCGCTGCTTTTGTGAGCCGAAAGCCAAAAAACTTTGCAGCAGAGGGTTGTATCCTGTGTCCTTGCGGCGGCAGACGGCATATAGTGGAATGTTGAGTGCTTTCCGGGCGGAGACTGCCGCGCGGAATCAAACAGAGGAGGCGGTGCGGCATGGAGATCATCGAGGTGCGGGGCGGACACACGTTATCGGGCAGTATCACGCCGCCGGCGGCCAAGAACAGTGTCCTGCCCATTCTGGCGGCGACGCTGCTGTGCGGTGGCCCCTGCCGGCTGCGGGGCATCCCCCGGCTGTCGGATGTGGATACCAGCCTGGCGCTGCTGGCCGCTGTGGGAGCGCGGGCCAGCTGGTGCGGAAAGGACGTCATGACATCGCCGGTCCCGCTTCTGCGGGGGGATATCCCTCCCGAGCTGGCCGGCGCCATGCGCAGCTCGGTCTTTTACCTGGCGCCGCTGCTGGTGCGGGTGGGGCAGGTGCGCCTGCCGGTGCCCGGCGGCTGCCGTCTGGGCCCCCGGCCGGTGGATATCCATCTGGATGGGCTGGCAGCCATGGGGGCCCGGGTGGAGCTTGCCTCTGATGCAGTGATTCTGCGCCGGGCGGGGAGGCTGCACGGGGCGGATTTCACCCTGCGGCTGCCCAGCGTGGGGGCCACCGAGACGCTGCTCATGGCGGCCAGCTGTGCCGAGGGCACCACCGTGCTGCGGGGCGTTGCCTGTGAGCCGGAGATCGAGGACCTGGCCGGGTTCCTCAGCGCCTGCGGGGCACGCATCACCGGGGCAGGCACGCCGGTCATCGTAATCCGGGGCCGGGCAGGGGGGCTGGACGGCTGCAGCTATACGCCGCTGCCCGACCGCATCGCGGCCAGCACCTACGCGGCAGCGGTGGCGGCGGCAGGAGGGGAGATCACCATCCGGCACTGCCGCCCGGCCCATTTCGGGACCTTTCTGGATTTTCTGCGGGCGGCGGGGTGCGAGGTGCGAAACGGCACCAATGCGGTGCGCATCCGCCGGGACCCCTCCCTGCCCCTCAAGGGCGGGCAGGAGATCTTTGCCTCTGCCTTTCCGGGCTTTGCCACCGACGCCGCCCCGCTGGCCGCTGCCGTGCTGCTGACGGCCGATGCCCCCAGCCGGGTGTATGACGGGCTGTTCCAGAATCGCTTTGCCTGCGCGGCGGGCTTTGCCGCCCTGGGAGCCGATGTCTGCGCCCGGGGACGGGAACTGCAGATCACGGGCGGGGCCGAACTCACCGGCACGGTGGTCAGCGCCCCCGACCTGCGGGGCGGTGCAGCCCTGGTGGTGGCTGGACTGGCCGCCGCCGGAAAAACCTGTATCCTGGACGAGGGGCACATCCGACGGGGCTACCAGGCCCTCCCCGCCGAGCTTGCCTCCCTGGGGGCGGCCTGCCGGTCTGCCTGAACCGTGCAAATCTTGTGCCAATGCGTTTTGCCCGCCCGGTGCGGGCAAATTTTTTTGCGTTTTTGCAGTGCCCGACAAGTTGGCAAAAAGCGCCAGCCGCGGCCAAATCAGGCCATGAAGGGGGCGGAAAGACCGCGAGGAAGGGTGGGCGATTTCTGCCATTTTGGCGTTCGGGTATTGAAATTGCGGGGCAAATTTGGTATTCTTATAATCAGTTATATGTACTATCCACGGACTAGTGTGCCCGATACAGCCCGTCAGTCCATAAAATCCAAAGGTTTAGGGGGATATTCTCATGGCGTTCGTTCTCGACGAAGAGATGCAGAATGTTACAAACATTAAGGTTATCGGTGTTGGCGGTGGCGGCGGCAACGCGGTCAACCGCATGGTGGAGGCCGGCCTTTCCGGGGTCGAGTTCGTTGCCATGAACACCGACCAGCAGGCTCTGATCAACTCCAAGGCCACCCAGAAAGTTCAGCTGGGTGCCAAGCTGACCAAGGGCCGTGGTGCAGGCGCCGATCCCGAGGTGGGCCAGCGTGCCGCCGAGGAGAGCAAGGACGAGATCGCCAATGCCCTCAAGGGCGCCCAGATGGTCTTCATCACCGCCGGTATGGGCGGCGGCACCGGCACCGGCGCTGCGCCTGTGGTGGCGGAGACTGCCCATGACCTGGGCATCCTGACCGTCGGCATCGTCACCAAGCCCTTCGGCTTTGAGGGCAAGCGCAAGATGAGCCTTGCCGAGCAGGGCATTGCCTCCCTGATGATGCACGTGGACAGCCTGATCGTTATTCCCAACGAGCGTCTGAAGCTCATCAGCCAGGAAAAGATCACCCTGATGAACGCCTTTGAGGCCGCCGACAACGTGCTGCGCCAGGGCGTCGAGAGCATCTCCAGCCTGATCAACATTCCTGCTTTCATCAACCTGGACTTCGCCGACGTGCGTTCCATCATGAAGGACGCCGGCTTTGCCCACATGGGCGTCGGCGTGGCCAAGGGCGCCGGCAAGGCGGAAAACGCGGCAAAGGCGGCCATCTCCAGCCCTTTGCTCGAAACCAGCATCGCCGGCGCGCGCGGCGTCATCATCAACATCACCTCCAGCCCCGACATCGGCCTTGACGACGTCGAGACTGCTGCGTCCATGATTACCCAGTCCGCCCATCCCGACGCCAACATCATCTGGGGCACTGCCTTCGATGAGCACCTCTCCGATGAGATGAACATCACTGTGGTTGCCACCGGCTTTGAGAGCACGCCCTCTGTGGACGAGCCCATCCAGGCCCATATTCAGAACAAGACCGCTGCCCGTCAGGCTGCCGCCCCGGTCAACCCGGTGGAGCCTGCTCCGGCCCCGGCGCCCGCCCCGGCACCTGCCCCGGTGGAGAAGCCCGATCCCGTCATTCCGAACCCCGTCTTCAACGAGGTGTTTGGCGCGGGTCTGGACACCGGCACCAGCAAGGCCGATGAGGACGAAGAGGATGACGGCGATTATTTCAACGATCTGCTCAGCATCCTGAACAAGCGCCAGTAACCCACTGCGGGTCAAAGCCCGCTGGGAAAAGGCGGGATATAAAAACCATCAGCCGTGTGTCGCTTTTCTCGGCAGAGAAAGGGGACACCGGCTGTTTGATGACCGGCAGTGAAAAGGGGGTACGCCATGCCGTCGGGAGAACCGAAAGTGCCGGAGCAGGGATTCCGGCGCCGCGTGGTTGGCGGATTTGACGAGAATGACGTGCTGGCGTATGTGAATGCGCTTGTCAACGAATCGCAGCAGCAGCAGATGGAGTACGAGGAACAAATCAAGCAGCTGCAGGGCCAGATCGACAAGATGAAAAAGGAGCAGGCCAACGCCCGCGCCTGTGTGGAGAAGCTGCAGGACGAGCTTTTGCAGCAGACCCAGCGTGCCGAGAAGGCGGAGAGCGATCACGCCGAGAGCGAGAAAAAACTGGCCGAGAGCATGGAACAGTACAGCGTCTCGGAGAGCCGGGCTACCGGTTACCAGGGCAAGTACCGCCAGAGCCAGAAGACTCTGCTGGAATGGCAGACCAGATGCCAGCAGGCGGAGGAGGAGCTCAGCCAGCTCCGGGCCGAACTGGCCGCCCGCCCGGAAAAGCCCGCCCCCGCCCAGCCGGAGACGCCTGCGCCCGCTCCCGCCGCCCCTGCCCCCGAACCGGTACAGACGCCGGTACCGGCTCCAGCGCCGGAACCCGCGCCCCAGCCGGTATCCACCCCCAGCATTGAGGCGCGCAAGATTCTGGCGGATGCCCGGATCTATGCCGAGAATGCTGAGCGCCGGATGCGCCGGGAGGCCGAGGAACAGAAACAGCGGATGGCGGAAAACGCCAAGGATCTGGCCGCCGGTGTGATGGTCCTGCGGGAGCGTCTGAGCCGTGTGGATGAAAAGCTGAGCGCCGCCGCTCTGGACCTGGAAAACGCCACCGCGGCCATTTATGCCGCTCTGGATCATACCGACGCCGACCTGGAGTCCCTGGGGGTCAAGCTGAATGATTTTGCCCAGGGTACGCCCGAGACCGACCTGCCCGCGGATCCGGAGGAACCGGAACAGCCCGCTCCTCCTCCGCCTCAGCCGCCGGCTGTTCCTGTGCCCTCCGCTCTGGCTGCGGGGATGCCTGCTGCCGCACCGGCCTCCCGCTCCCCTGAGCGCCTGCGCCCTGCCGCAGCACCGGCCTCGGCACCCGCTGCCCGCCGGGTACGTCCCGTGCCCAAGGCAAAGCCGGCACCGCCGCCCCCCAAGCGCCTGCGCCGCAGCGTACATAGCAGCGGCAGCGGCCGCCGGGCCGTCGCCCAGAGCCTGCTGGATGCCATCAACCGCATGAGCGGGGATGACAAGTGACCCCTTGCAAACAAATGGATATTCCACAGTAGAACGGTCGCCGCAGACCGTTTGAGTTGTGGCAGAACCGATGAACAGGCCGCAATGACTGCGGCCTGTTTTGTTTTGCCCCTCCCCTTGGGAGAAAGGAGAAGGATATGCCTTCGGTGTTCAAACGTTGCCGTGCCGCGCTGGCCGCCCAGCCCCGCGGTGTCCGGCTGCTGCTGGGAGCCGCCCTGGCCTTTGTCTGCGTGCTGGCGGGCGGGGCCGTCACGGCGTACGGCGGCCTGCTGCTGGTGGTCTGGATGTGGATTCTCTGCATGGGCGGGCTCTGCCTGCTGCTGACTACCACATGGAAGATCGCCTTTCCCGGGGAGGGCTCCTTCTGTCAGGATAAACCCTTCCGCCGCGCCTGGATCGGCGGGGCGGTGCTGGGTTTTGCAGTCATCGCCGGGCTGGTTCTCTACCGCCAGACCGTCTACGGGGAGGATGCCATCAACTACTTTGCCAAACAGCAGCTGCTGTTCTCCACCTTTTCCACCAACGGGTTCTACGGCGTCCATGTCCTGCTGGAAAGCCTCCTCACCGCCGACTACAAGATGTTCATGAACCTGTTTATCAGCATCCCGTATCTGTTTCTGCCCCGCACCATCGACTGCTTCATGCTCTGTTACACCCTGACCTGCTTTGTGCCCATGTGGCTGGCACTGCTCATGGTGGCAAAGCGGGCGGCGGCATGGTTTGAGGGGGTTCACACCGCCCTGTATTACCCGCTGTGCATGGCCGCCATGGTGCTGTGGCCCATGTTTCTGTGGCCTGCCACCCACGGTATGCCCGATGCCTTCGGTCTGACCTTCGCCGCCGTCATTGTGCTGCTTACCGTTGACTACCGCTTCGATCAGCTGGAGGCAGCCCGCCTGATTTGCCTTTTCGCCGCCACCTTTGCCCTGGTGCTCACCCGCCGGTGGTATATGTTCTGGATCCTGGCCTATTACCTCGTCTACACTGTGGCGGTGCTGCTGGGGGCTGCGCGCCGCAAAGTCTTCGGCCGGGTGCTGGGCAATCTGCTCAAGTTCGGCATCCCTGCCGTGGTCTGCGTGGTGGTGCCGCTGCTGCCCACCTTTGTCACCGCCCTCACCACCGACTATGCCGACATCTACGGCGCTTTCTACGGCGGCGGCTTCCTGCCCAATCTCATGGCCCAGTTTACACGGCAGGGGGCACTGTTCTGCCTGCTCTGCCTGGCCGGTCTTGTCCTGGCACTGTCCCGGCGCAAGGCCCGGGGCCCTGCCCTTGTGACGCTGGTCTCGGCGGCGCTGGCCATGGTGTTCTTCACCCGCACCCAGTCTTTGGGCGACCACCAGAGCCTTATCCTGGCGCCCCTCTATCTGGGAACCGCTTTCTGCGCCCTGGCAGGGATCACCTCCCTGCGCCGGACGGCTGCCCGCAGAGTGGGAGCAGGAGCCGCGGCAATCTTCTTCTGCCTCAACTTCGGCAACGCCCTGCGCATCCCCGGCGCCTCTGCCGGCACGGTGCTGCTCAGCGATGAGTCCCTCGACCTCACCCGCCGCACCGACCTGGACCAGATGCGCGCCGTCACCGATTTTGTGCTGGAACACTGCACGGCGGAGGATACCGTCTATATCAACATCGACTCGGGGGGATACAGCGGCAGCACCTTTGCGTACAGCGACCCTTCCCACGTGGAGCTGCAGAGCATGATTCTGTGGGAGAACAGTGTGCCCTCCACCCATGGTTTCCCCACCGGCATCTGGACCTCCAAATATGTCATGGTCACCGACGAATTTGAGACAGGCACTCTGGTGGGGTACATCAACCAGGCCCTGCGTACTGAAACCCCCGCGGCCGGTCACTATGCCTATGTGACCGAATTCCCCCTGCAGAACGGCCTGACCCTCTACTGCTACGAGCGCACCTCTGCCCCGGATCAGGCAGAGGCCGACTATTTCAAGCAGCTGTTTGCCCAGTACGATGCCCGCTGGCCCGCCCTGTACAGCCAGCGCATCGACGAGTACATGGCAAACCTCGATGCCTGAACTTTCGCAGAGCACAAACAGAAACAGACCCCCGGCCAATGCCGTTTCCGGCAAGGTCGGGGGTCTGTTGTTGTCTGTGAAAAGGGACGGGAACACCGGTCAGTGCTGGTGGCCGTTCTCCACGCTGCTGGTGCCCTGCTCCATCAGATAGGTGGCGATCAGGTCGGCCGTGTGCAGCTTGACGGCAAGGGGATAGGTGTTGAAAGCATCGCTTACGGCAAAGCTGCCGCCCCGCACCGCGTCGTCAAAACCGCCCATGTGCCAGCGGATGGCAATGGCCTCGGCAGTCTTGAGGCGCATGAAATGTTCAATGAGATAAACGCTCTTTTCCCCGTGACCGTAGGGGAGCTGGTCGGCCACCTGGTAGAAGGGAACCTTCTCCCACTGGCCGGTCTCGTCGTTTTTGACGTTGCGGGTGCTGACCTTGTAGAAGTTGGCCTTGCACAGGTCGTGGAGCAGCCCGCAGATGGCAAAGCTCTCGGCATTGTCGCCCTCTGTGAAGAAATGCTGTGTCATGGCCTGGTAGACGTTGATGCTGTGCATGACCAGACCGCAGCGGCAGGCGCCGTGAAACCGGGTGGAGGCGGGTGCTGTGAAAAAGTCGGTGGTCTCCAGCCAGTTGAGCAGCCGGTCGGCACCGGGGCGGGTGATGTTGGCGTTGTAGATCTCAACGAACTGCTGATGATAGTCTTCCATTACAGCTCCAGTTCATTCAGAACATCCTTGAGGATGACCAGCTCGTCGCGGGTCATGCTGATGCCCTTGCTCATCTTGCTGCCGTCGGGCGACCAGTCGCGGATGTCGTATTTGGGCTCATGGTCGTTCCAGCTGATCATGTTGAGCTGGCGCTCCCAACCTTTGGCATTGGTGGACAAAACGGCGATACGCTCGGTAATTTCATACTTGAATTCAGCCATTCTTTCGATTCCTTCCTTACGCTGGAATTGCCCCGGCCGGGGCCTGGGTCAATGATAGCGGATTTCCCCTGAAAAAGCAAGGGGAAGGGACGCAGATCATCCCCTGCCTGTGGGACGGTCAGGGGGATATTCGCCCTGCAATTTGGCTTCGATCCGGCTCAGGCGGGCCTCCAGCTGGTCAATGCGCTGCTGGTACAGGTCGGGCAGATCCTGCTGGTCCAGGTCGTCGGCGGGGCAGACCTTTTTGTTGTTGATGCGCACCACCTCGGCGGGGACGCCCACGGCGGTGCAGTTGGCAGGCAGGTTCTTGAGAACCACGCTGCCCGCACCCACACGGACGTTGTCCCCGATGTAGACGGGGCCCAGCACCTTGGTCCCCGCACCGATGAGCACGTTGTTGCCCAGGGTGGGATGGCGCTTGCCGGTATCCTTGCCGGTGCCGCCCAGGGTGACGCCATGGTAGATGGTGCAGTTG
>JAHZHS010000082.1:0-1822 GCA_019420135.1 Oscillospiraceae bacterium
ACGCTGGGAAGCGCCCTTCTCGTTGAAGTAGATGCCCACACGGTCGCCGCCGCGGACGATCTTGGAGGTGTCGACGCCGTAACGGCGCAGGCTGTTGACAGCCGCCTGGCCGATGGCATGGGCGGGCAGCTTGGTCACGTAGACGGCATCGGCGCCGTAGTTGGCCAGAGAAACAGCAACGTTGGCCTCGCCGCCGCCGAAGCTGAACTCCAGGTGGTCAGCCTGGACAAAACGCTCGTAGTTGTAGGGCTGCAGACGGATCATCAGTTCGCCAAAAGTAACGACTTTCATCAGAAGTGTCTCCTTATCGTATCAATTTAATGATTTTATACAGATTGGAATATCGCCGCAGATTATTTCTGCACCAGGTGGATCGCAAAGCCGGCCAGCTCGTCCGCCATGTAGATGGCAGTGGTCTTGCCGTTCTTGACAACCTTGGAATCCATGTCGAACTTGACGCCGCGGTTGCTCAGATGGAAGATGGCGCGGTCGACGTTGTTGGTCTTGATGGCGATGTGGCCATGGGTGCCGCGGCCCGGCTTCTTCATGATCTCGAACTCTTTGTTGCCCACAAAGATGCTGGAGTTGCCGGGCTTGACGGCCATGCTCAGCAGGCTGCCCAGGGTCTCGGCGGTCTTCATGGCCTCGGTGTCGTCGGCGCAGTTGATGCCGATGTGGCCCAGCTCCAGGCCCAGCATGGTGTCGACGGCTTCCTTGCACATGGCGGTGATCTCATCCCATGCGCCGGCCTTGATCTTGTCGCTCTTGCACATCCAGGTGCCGCCCACGGCGAAGATCTGGTCATAAGCCAGGTACTCGTTGACGTTCTTGGCGTTGATGCCGCCGGTGCACATCCACTTGGCAGTCTTGAGGGCGCCGCCGATGTTCTTGAGCATGGCAACGCCGCCGTTGGCCTCAGCGGGGAAGAACTTGATGGCCTCGCAGCCCAGGTTCATGGCCTGCTGCATCTCACCGGCGCTGCAGGTGCCGGGCATCATCAGACCGCCCTTGTCAAAGACGTGCTTGGTGACGTTGGGATCAAAGCCCGGAGAAACGATGAAGGAAGCACCGGCTGCCATGGCGCGGTCCGCCTGCTCGGTGGTCAGGACAGTGCCGGCGCCCAGCAGCATTTCGGGCACTTCGTCGTGGATCTTCTTGATGCAGTCCTCGGCGCAGGCGGTGCGGAAAGTGACCTCCGCAGCGGGCAGGCCGCCCGCGACCAGAGCCTTGCACAGGGGCACAGCCTCGTCAACGCTGTTGAACGCGATGACCGGGATGATACCGATTTCGTAAACGCGCTCTACGATAGGATTCATACCACATTCTCCTTTTTGCCATACATAAGGTTTACCATTCCATATTGCGGAACTGCGTTCCGCTTTTGGCTTGATCTTATTATAGCAAAGGGCCCGCGGCTGCGTCAATCGGTCATTTCTGCGTCAAAAAAGGAGGAATTTTCACCCGCCGGAGGGCATGTTCCGCAGGGTGGTATGTCGGCTTGCCAAAAGCCCCATTTGCTGGTATACTTGTTCCATCATACGGAACCGCCGGGGCAAATTTTGTTCTCACGGTCAAATTATGAATTTTTTGTTAAATTTTGCGGAAGGAGGAGCTCTCACCATGGCCAACGCCGGGGAAAAAGCAGAGCAGGGCGGTGTACAGAGCGTTGCACGGATCTTCGGCATCATCGAGGTGCTGGCGGCCCATCCGGCGGGGGTAGGCCTGCAGAAGCTGGCTGCCGAGGCGGGCCTGGCAAAAAGCACGACCCACCGTCTTCTGGCCAGCCTTTTGCAGCTGGGATACGCACGGCAGGACAGTGTCA
>JAHZHS010000082.1:1832-6455 GCA_019420135.1 Oscillospiraceae bacterium
CTGTCGTCGGGGATCGTCAACAGCATGGATATCATGGGGGTGGCCAAGCTGCATCTGGAGCGGCTGGCCCAGCGCACCGGCGAGGCGGTGCACCTGGTCATCCGGGATGCCCGGGACATCGTCTACCTGTACAAGACCGAGAGCGGTCCCATGCGCATGTCCAGCCGGGTGGGGCTGCGCAGTCCCCTCTACTGCACGGGGGTGGGCAAAGCCATTCTGGCCACCCTGCCCACCGCCGAGGTGGAGGAGATCTGGAAGCAGAGCCATCCCCGCAAGCTGACCGACAACACCATCACCGAACTGCCCGAGCTGCTCCGCCAGCTGGAGGAGGTCCGCGCCCGGGGCTATGCCGTGGACGACGAGGAGAACGAGCTGGGCATCCGCTGCGTGGCGCTGTCCATTCCGGGGCCCAGCGGACGGGCGGACAGCGCCTTTTCCATCAGCGGCCTGGCCCCCTACATGACGCCGGAGCGGGTCCAGCGCATTGCCAACCTGGCCCTGGAGACCCGTTCGGACATTTTGCGGGATCTGGGCCTTGTCAACCAGTGACGGAAAGGCTACCATGATGACGGAGAGTGCCCTCTCCGTCTGACAGAATATTTTAAAAAGGAAAGGTCCTGATGGACAATGCCGCAGGAGACGATGGGGATTCTGCTGGCCTTTGCCGGGGCGCTGTTTGCCGGCGCCGTGGCAATCCTGGCAAAGCTGGGATATACCGGGGTGGATTCCACCCTGGCGACGGCGCTGCGCACCGTGGTGGTGCTGGTGTTTGCCTGGGGGCTTGCCGCCCTGGGCGGGGAACTGCCAGCCCTGGCGGAAATTCCGGCCCGGAGCTGGGGCTTTCTCACCCTGTCAGGGCTGGCCACCGGCGCCAGCTGGCTGTGTTACTTTGCCGCCCTGCAAAAGGGGGACGTGGCCCGGGTAGCCCCCATCGACAAGAGCAGCACCATTCTCACCATGCTGCTGGCCATCCCCATCCTGGGGGAAATCCCCACGCCGCTGGGTGTAGCCTGCATGGTGGTTATGGGGGTGGGCACCCTGCTTATGGTGGGCGTCCCGAAACCCGGAACCCAGGGCGGCAGGGCCTCCGGCGGATGGCTGGCGGCAGCCTGGGCCAGCGCAGTGTTTGCGGCGCTGACTTCCATCCTGACCAAGCTGGGTGTCACCGGCATTGACTCGACGCTGGGCACGGCGGTGCGCACCACCGTTGTCCTGGTCATGGCCTGGGTCATGGTCCTGGTCAAGACCGGAGTGCCGGGGGCGGTCGGGGAGATGAAAGGCATCCGGGGCGGCGGCTGGGTCTTTCTGGCCTTGTCGGGCATCGCCACGGGGGCAAGCTGGCTGTGCCAGAATGCCTCCCTCCAGCTCATCGATGCCTCCCTGGCTGCACCCATCGACAAGCTGTCCATTGTGGTGACCATCCTGTTTTCCCGCCTCATCCTCAAAGAAAAACTTCCCCGTGCCGCCCGCATCGGTCTGGTGCTTCTGGTGGCGGGCACGCTGGGGCTGCTGATCTGACAACCACAGGGGGTATCTGATGGAAAACCTGATTTTCGGCGCCTTCGCCACCCTGGAAGGCCACCGCGAGGGCGACGCCGCCAACCTGGGCAGCGACGCCTACTACCGCTGCATCGTTGTGGCGCTGTGCAGCGCCAAGGCCTGCAACCCCGACTGCGACGTGGCCCTGGTGACCAACGCCCCGGTACCCCAGCCCTACGCCGGGCAGCTGGAGAATGGCGGGGTGCAGGTGATGGACTGCCCCTTCGACCGCTTCCGGGTGGATGCGGATCTGGAATGGTCCCTGGCCTTCTACAAGCTCTGCGCCCTGGACTGGGTGGTGCGCAATACCGGTTACCGCCGCTGCCTGCTGCTGGATGTGGATACCTATACCCAGTACCCGTACACCGATCTCTGGCGGGAGGCCGACGAGGCGGTGCTGCTCTATCAGGTGCCCCACGCGGCCGGCCAGCCCATGACGGAGGCCATCAGCCGCAATTACGGGGCGCTCTACGGCGGGAAGCCGGTGCTGACCCACTTCGGCGGGGAGCTGATCTGCGGCAGCCGGCAGCGCCTGACCGATTTCGTGTCCGAGTGCGCCGCCGTCTACGATACCATGAATGGGAAGGGCCTCCGCCCCCACGAGGGGGACGAGTTCATCACCTGCGCCGCCGCCTACCGCAGCCTGCTGGCCGGACGCCCGGTGCGGGCCGCCAACGCCTATATCTTCCGCTACTGGGTGGGGGCGCGGTTCTACTTTGTCAGCACCAACTACTGCAATGACCCGGTCTGCATCTTCCATCTGCCGGGGGGCAAAAACCGGCAGCTGCGGGTGCTCTACCGCTGGTATACCAGGAAAGGCGCCTTCCCGCCCCGGGAGAAGGTCTACCGCCTCTGCTGCTTCCCGGCGGCCCATCCGCCCATCCTGCGCAGCATCTGGGTGCGCATCCTGGCAAGACTCTGACACACTTTGCAAAGAAAGGACACCGATATGGCAGAAGACAGGCAGCGTGACACCGCCGCGCGGCTGAGCGCGGTCATCCGTCAGCTCATTCCCCAGCGGGGCCAGGACAGCGACCAGCTGGGCCCCATGATGCGAGCCATCAAGGCGGTGCACTCGGTCACCGGCAGCGGCTCCACCGCCCCCGAGGACCTGGAACGCCAGCGGGCCGGGCAGGAGCTGTTCGCCAAGCTGGTGACCCCCTCCATCGGGGTCCGGGCAACGCCCTTCCATATCGGGCAGATCCCCGCCGAGTGGGTCAGCATCGAGCAGGGCCACGACCGGCGCCATGTGGTGCTCTACTGCCACGGCGGCGGCTACACCTGCGGCCAGCTGGGCTATGCCCGCATCCTTGCCAGCAAGCTGGCATTGGCCAGCGGCTGCGACGTGCTCTCCTTCGAGTACCGCCTTGCCCCCGAGCATCCCTATCCCGCCGCCATCCAGGACGCCCTGGCCGTGTGGGATCACCTGATGTATATGGGGATGGGGGCCCGGGACGTCATCCTGGCCGGGGACTCGGCGGGAGGAAACCTGGTGCTGGAACTCTGCCTCAAGCTCAAGGAACAGGGCCGCCGTCAGCCGCGTATGATGATCCTGATGAGCCCCTGGACCGACATGACCTGCTCGGGACTGTCCCACACCGACTGCGCCGACATCGACCCCATGCTGTCGGCGGAATATATCTCCTCGGTGCGGGAAGCCTACACCGGGCCCGATGCCGACTGGTCCGACCCCTGCTACTCGCCGCTGTTCGGCGACCTGCGGGGCCTGCCCCCGGCCTTGATCCAGGTGGGCACCAACGAGATTTTGCGCTCCGACTCGGAGCTGCTGCATCACAAATTCCAGGAATCCAACGTCTATTCGGTCCTGGAAGTCTATGAAGACTGCTGGCATGTGTTCCAGCAGATGCCCATTCGCCGTGCGGCCCTGGCCATGGAGAGCGTGGGGCGGTTTGTACAGCGGATTCTGTAACGGCGCAATGCCGCGCAGCCGCCCGGCTGCGAAAAGGAGGGACGGCAGATGGCCGATACATGGTACCGGGTCGACAATGTGGCGAAAGTGTTCATTGCGACCAACTCCCGGCGGGACCCCCGGGTGTTCCGGGTCAGCTGCACCCTGAACGCCGATGTGGACGGCGACCGCCTGAACCAGGCCCTGCGCCTGACGGCAAGGCAGTTCCCCAACTTTCAGGTGACCTTACACCGGGGGCTGTTCTGGAACTACCTGGAATCCACCCGCAAGGAACCCCATGCCGAGCCCGAGACGCTGGCCCCCTGCGCGCCGGTCTACGGGCCGGAACTGCGCAACGAACTGCTCTACCGGGTGAGCTATTACGGGCCCCGCATCCATGTGGAGATGTTCCACGCCCTCAGCGACGGCAACGGGGGACTAATCTTCCTCAAGGCGCTGGTCTGCCAGTACCTCAAACTGCAGGAGCCGGAACAGCTGGCCCACGTGGTGCCTGAGACGGTTGCCCCGGCGGCTGATCTGGCCCAGGACAGCTTCCGCCAGTTTTACGGCGCCCGGGGCGGCAGGGGAGAGCGGGCCCCACGGGCCTACCGCATGCACGGGGCAAAGCTGCCCTACGACCAGACCCAGTTTTTTGAGGCTCATCTGGATGTGAAGCAGCTGCTGACCCGGGCACGGGCGGAGGGGGTCACCCTGACCAGCTGGCTGGGGGCCCGGCTGATGCTGGCCATCCACGCCGAGGTGCCCAAGCTGGAGCGCCGCCGCCCGGTGGTCATCAGCCTGCCGGTCAACCTGCGCAACTATTACCCTTCCGAGACAGCCCGCAACTTTTTCAACAGCATCCGGGTAGGCCATGTTTTTGACGGCACCGAGACGGCTCAGAGCCTGGCCGCCGACTTTGACGCCACCCTGAAATATGAATTGTCGGAGGAGCGGGTCAAGGCCCGGATGGACAGCTTTGAACAGCTGGAACATATGCCGGGCATCAAGCCGGTGCCGCTGTTCATCAAGAACAAGACGGTGGGCTTTTTCACCTGGCGGGAGAACCAGCGGGTCACCGCCACTCTGTCCAACCTGGGCGCCATCAAGACCCCCGCCGAGCTGGACCCCTGGCTGCGGGGCTTCACCGCCATGTCCAGCACCTCCACCATGTTTGT
>JAHZHS010000082.1:6465-9519 GCA_019420135.1 Oscillospiraceae bacterium
TCCTGGCATGACGATCTGGTGCTGGGCATCTCGTCGGCCTACCGGGGCACCGGAGTGCTGCGGCGGTTTCTGGGCGGCATGGCCAAGGAGGGGCTGGACGTCACACTCTACGCGACCGAGGTGGATAACGGATGAAAACTTGTCCCAACTGCAAGATCCGCGTGGGCGGCGATCCCGAATACTGCCCCCTGTGCCAGAGCCAGCTGCTGGGGGAGGGGGAAGCGCCCCGCTATCCCCATGTGGTGCCCGAACAGCGGCGCTACTCCCTGGCGTACAAGATCATCGCCTTTATTCTGCTCACGGCAGTGGTCATCTGCATGGCGGTGGACTTCCTGGTGGTGGACGGGGCACTTCACTGGAGCCTGCCGGTGCTCATCGGGGTGGTGGGCACCCTGATCCTGCTCCGCGCCCTGATGAAGCGCCGCCGCAACGCCCCCAAGCTGTTGTTCCAGACGCTGATCCTGGTCTCGGCGGTGCTGCTGCTCTGCGACTGGGTCACCGGCTGGCACCGGTTCAGCATCGACCTGGTCATCCCGGTGCTCTGCACCGTGGCTCTGGTGCTCAACTTTGTCTTTGCCTTTGTCAACCGCCGCTTCACCGAGAACAGCCTGGTCTATCTGCTGCTCAACATCGTCATCGGCGTGCTGCCCTATCTGGTGCTTCTCATCAGCCCCAGCCACACCCCCGGACTGTGGGTGATCTGCCTCATCGTCAGTGTCATCACTTTCCTGGGGCTGGCCATCTTCAAGGCCCGGGATCTCTGGGCCGAACTGCAAAAACGCCTGCACCTGTGACCGTCATCCATACACCGCCAAGGAGGAAGCTGAAATGTCCAAAGATCTGCTGGTTATCGTCGACATGCAAAATGATTTCGTGACCGGTGCCCTGGGCACCGCCGAGGCCCAGGCCATGCTGCCCGCCCTGTCGGCGCTGGCCCACGGCTGGCAGGGCCCCGTCATCTTTACCCGGGACACCCACACCCCCGATTACCTCAACACCCAGGAGGGCCGCAACCTGCCGGTGACCCACTGCGTCAGGGACACCTGGGGCTGGCAGATCGTGGACGAGCTGCGGGACCTGACGGAGGGCGCGCCCATCTTTGACAAGCCCACCTTCGGCTCTACCCGTCTGGCCCACTATCTGGCAAAGGAGGAACCCGACAGCATCACCTTCTGCGGGACCTGCACCGGTATCTGTGTCATCAGCAACGCCCTGCTGGCCAAGGCGTCCCTGCCCGAGACGCCCATCCGGGTGGCGGCCTCCTGCTGCTCCTGCGTCACCCCCCAGAGCCACCAGACCGCCCTGGACGCCATGAAACTCTGCCAGATCGAGATGGTCTGACACCCGGCGATAATACACAAAAAAGGCCCGGGGCCTGTCCCAGCGACAGGCCCCGGGCCTTCTGTATGGCGGACGGCCGGAAAAGCACAGTTATCTGGCCCAGCTTGGGGCGGTTCCCCACGGTTCACGCCAGCAGCCGATGGATCTGACGGTTCACCACGGCGCTGAGCGTCTCCAGCCGCGCCTTTTCCACCCCGGCAGGGGAGGCGGGCGGAGCGAAGCGGAACCCTTGCAGATTTTTCAGGTCGCTGCGGATGGCGTCGGTCATGAGCCCCCGGCCGGTGGCGATGAAATCCCGGCCGAACCAGGGAAGCCGCCGGCGCACCCATTCTCCGGGGGCGGTTGGCAGGGGATCCTCCAGATCGTACAGCAGGGTGCGGTTGAGGTCGAACACCGGGGCCATGCCCCGGATCTCCTGGGTGGAGTTGCATACCAGGAGCCCCAGATTCCCCAAATGGCGGTCGGTGTTGAGGAGCAGGGCATCTAGGATGCACAGGCGGCGGAACCCGTCCTCGCAGCCTGCCTGAGAAAACCATTGCAGCAGCCGGGAAACGGTGGGAAATTCCAGCCCTCCGTGGGCGGCCGGGAAGAAGCCCACCTCCTCCGAGGTGAACAGACGGCACCGGGAGACCGGCTGTCCCCGGCAGAGTTCCAGCCGGTAATCCACAGCAGAGCCAGGGCACAGGAGGGCGGCCAGCTGAGCGGCCAGGACTTCGGAAAGAGGCTCCCGCCCGCCTGCGGAGCTGCCGGCCTTGTACAGAAAGATGCCGTCCCCGTCCCGCCGCCAGCATTTGGCAAAGTGCCCGCCGGTGGTGAACTCAGGGGAGGGAGCGGACAGCCGGGCGGGCGGGGGACTGCCGGTCAGGGCCGCTGCGGCGATGTCCGGATCGAAGGGGTTGGCATACAGGGAGACCTGTGCCCAGCAGAGGGGAGAATCCCCCTCCTTCACCCAGAACGTATCGTTCAGGGAGGCGGCGTGGGTCACCCGCAGAAACCCTTCCAGCGTCCGGCAGCCGCAGTCCTCCAGGATCCGGCCCATATACCTGCGGCGGGGGGAGGCGCGGCGGCGGGTGAGAAAGGCCCGCAGCCCCGGATACCCAAGGGGGCGCAGAGGGGAGAGCCAGGCCTTTTCCTCCACCTGGGTGTCCCCATAGGAATCCGTGAAACTGCAAAAGCGCAGAAGGGGAACGTCGCGGTTCATCAGCAGCCAATCCATGGGAAAACTCCTGTCTGTGTGGGAAAGAGACGAAGGATGCAAGAAAGCCGTCACCCGGAAAATGGGGTGGCGGCTTTCTTCAGACGGGCCCGGTCAGAGGCGGTCGTCCTGTTTTACAGGGAAACAATGCAGAGGTGGCACATCACAGATGCAGCACGCGGTCCTTGATCTCGGCGGTACGGCCCTGGTTCCAGAACTGGGTGCCGATGTAGCCGCAGGTCCGGCGGGCAACATTGAGCTTGCTCTGGTCGCGGTTGCCGCACTTGGGGCACTCCCACACCAGCTTGCCGTCGTCCTCCACGATGCTGATCTCGCCGTCGTAGCCGCAGCACTGGCAGTAGTCGCTCTTGGTGTTGAGCTCGGCGTACATGATATTGTCGTAGATGAAGCGCATGACCTGCATGACGGCTTCCAGGTTGTCCTGCATGTTGGGCACTTCCACGTAGCTGATGGCGCCGCCCGGGCTGAGCTTCTGGAAATCGCTCTCGAACTTCAGC
>JAHZHS010000083.1:0-5873 GCA_019420135.1 Oscillospiraceae bacterium
ATGTGACTGCGACCGTTATATGGAGGTCTGGAATCTGGTGTTCAGCCAGTTTGACTCGGACGGCAAGGGCACTTATACCCGCCTGGCCAAGCCCAACATCGATACCGGCATGGGCCTGGAGCGCCTGGCCTGCGTCATGCAGAATGTGGGCAACCTGTTCGAGGTGGATACCGTTGCCTCGGTTCTGCACCATGTGGAGCGCATTTCCGGCAAGACCTACGGTGCCAATGAGAAGGACGATATCTCCATCCGCGTGATAACCGACCATATCCGTTCTACCGTGTTCATGGTTTCGGACGGTATTCTGCCTTCCAACGAGGGTCGCGGCTATGTGCTGCGCCGTCTGCTGCGCCGTGCGGCCCGTCATGGCCGTATGCTGGGCATTGACCGTCCCTTCCTGACCGAGCTGGTGGATACCGTCATTACCTCCAGCGAGCAGGGCTACCCCGAGCTGCGGGAACATGAGGATTATATCAAGAAGGTCGTCGGCACCGAGGAGGAGCGCTTCTCCAAGACCATCGATGCCGGCCTGAATATCCTCAACGGCATGATCGAGGAGCTGAAGGCGGAGAACAAGACCGTTCTCACCGGCGAGGAAGCCTTCAAACTCAACGATACTTTCGGCTTCCCCCTCGACCTGACCCGCGAGATTGTGGCCGAGCAGGGCATGACGGTGGATGAAGATGCTTTCCACAAGGAAATGACCAAACAGCGGGAGCGCGCCCGTGCCGAGCGTCTGGCCAAGGATATCTCCGGCTGGGCTGCCGATCTGTTCGGGGAGCTGACCGCCGAGCCCACCGTCTTTGACGGCTACGATACCACCAGCGAGCGTGCCAAGGTTATCGCCCTGTCCGAAGGAGAGGAGCTGGCCGATGCCGTTGCCACCGATATTGAGGAAAAGGACGGCGTTCTGGTTGTTCTCGACCGTACCCCGTTCTATGCCGAAATGGGCGGCCAGGTGGCTGACCATGGCTATCTGGTTTCCGGTGATGCCAAGCTGCGTGTCAATCAGGTCAAGAAGACGCCCAAGGGATATTTTGTCCATACCTGCACCCTTCTGGAAGGCAATGTCAAGGTTGGCGATGAAGTGACGGCCTCTGTGGATGAAGCCCGCCGTATGGCTATCTGCCGCAACCACACCGCCACTCACCTGCTGCAGGCTGCCCTGCGTGAAGTCCTGGGCGATCATGTACACCAGGCAGGCAGCTATCAGGATGACAAGATCACCCATTTTGACTTCACCCATTTCAGCGCGGTCACACCCGAAGAGCTGCGTGAGGTGGAGCGCCGCGTCAACGACAAGATTTTTGCCTCTCTGCCGGTGGAAGTCCGCAGCATGCCCATTGAGGAAGCCAAGAAACTGGGGGCCATGGCCCTGTTCGGCGAGAAGTACGGCGAGGTCGTCCGCGTGGTGGACGTCTGCGGATGTAGCACCGAGTTCTGCGGCGGTCCCCACGTGAAAAACACGGCACAGATCGGCTGCTTCCGTATTCTCAGCGAGAGCAGCGTGGCTGCCGGCATCCGCCGTATCGAGGCGACCACCGGCTACGGCGTCCTGCGTCTGCTGGACGAGCGCTGCAATGAGCTGGACTGCGCGGCCCGCTGCCTGAAGGTGAGCAACGTCCATGACCTGCCCAATCGCGTGGCTGCCGTCGTGGCTGAACTGAAGGAGGCCAACAAGCAGCTGGATATCGCCAAAGCCAGCATTGCGGCGGCAAAGATCGACGGCCTGTTTGATAATGCTGATGATGTGGACGGAGTGCGCATTGTCACCGCCTATTTCAGTGGCACTGGTTCCGACGCCCTGCGCAGCATGTGCGACAAGATCCGTGACAAGGCTCCCAATGTGGTGGCGGCGCTCATCGGCAGCGATGGCGGCAAGACTACCCTGGCGGTCAGCGTCAGCAAGAATGCCCAGGCCCGTGGTCTGAAGGCTGGTGTGCTGGTCAAGCAGATTGCTGCTGTGGCCGGCGGCAACGGCGGCGGCAAGCCGGAGTTCGCCATGGCCGGTATCCGGGATACTACCAAGATTGATGAGGCACTGGCCGCTGTTTGTGGAATTGTCAAGACAGAGCTGGAAAAAAACGCCTAATTCGGTTACAATAAAAGAAATCGGATTTTCTTCTATTTCAAGACAAAGGAGGGAAACAGGATGGAAGATTGCTTGTTCTGTAAGATTGCAGCGGGGGAGGTCCCTTCGAACAAACTGTACGAGGATGACCGCCTGCTGGCTTTCTACGACATTGATCCTCAGGCACCGGTGCATTTTCTGGTCATTCCCAAGCAGCACATTGCTTCTGCTGCGGCGCTGACGGAGGCGGACGCTGATCTTTTGGGACACGTGTTTGCTACTATCGCATCGCTGTGTGCTCAGCTGGGATGCGATGGCGGCTACCGCGTTGTCACCAATGTGGGCGAGGATGGCGGCCAGAGTGTACCGCATCTGCATTTCCATGTTCTGGCAAAGCGCAGCCTTGCCTGGCCTCCGGGCTGATACCCAATGCCGACATCTGTTCGATTTTCGCAAAGAAAGAGTGAAAACCATGCAAGATACCTATACCCTTCATGTGGCGGGTCTGACCCGGGAACTGCCCATTTGCAAGGTCAATGACCATATGGATATTGCGGCCTTCATTATGTTCAGCGATGTGGAGCTGACGGTGGCCTGTGCAGCTGAATTGCTGAAAAAGTGCCCGGAGTTTGATGTGATCCTGACGGCGGAAGCCAAGGGAATCCCTCTGGCCTATGAGATGGCCCGCCAGAGCGGCAAGCAGTGGATCCCGGCCCGCAAAGGGGCAAAACTGTATATGCGCGATCCCGTCATTATCGAGGATGAGTCCATCACAACGGCCGGCAAACAGAAGCTGGTCATTGACCGCAAGGACATTGAATACATGAACGGTAAGCGCATTCTGATTGTGGATGATGTGATTTCCACCGGCGGCTCTCTGCACGCATTGGAGACGCTGGCCGCCCGCAGTACCGGCAAGGTGGTCGGTTGCTGTGCGGCTCTGGCGGTAGGGGATGCGGCCAAACGCACCGATATCTTCTTCCTGGCGCCGCTGCCTCTGTTCATCCACTGATATGGCGCGAAAGCTTGCGGCCTTTGGTCTGGCTTTTGCCCTGACGGAGTTTTCCGCGGCTTATCAGCCGCTGTCGGTCGTTTGGCTGACAGCGGCTATTTTCGTTGCTCTTGGCGCTGCAGCCTGTATCCGATGGGAAAAATCCCGCAAGGTTGTCCTACCATTGCTGGTGGCTATGGGGCTTGGCCTTATATGCAGTACACTATATCAGTGGCTTGTTGTACGGCCGGCTGTGAAACTTGCGGGGCGCAGCGTTTCAATTGTCGCTACGGTACAGACCGACGCCCAGACCTCTTACCGGGAAGGCATGCTTTCCGCCACGCTGCATGTTACGGAACTGGACGGTGAACCGGCGGACCTGTATGTCTACTGCGGCGCCTTCCCGGGTGCCGGTGCAGGCGATATCTTTTCTGCTGAGGTCAGTCTCGAGGCGTTGGAGAAGGACCGGTACCGGCTCAATCGGTATGCCGACGGAACGTTTCTCAATGCAGAGTATCTGGAAGGATACTCGTATCTGGGAGAGAGCAACACACTGGGATTCCGGCTTTACCGCCTGCGTATGGAACTGTCCCGCCGTCTGCGCTCTTATCTGCCCAAGGATGCTGCCGGTCTGGAGGCGGCCATGCTGCTGGGAGACAAGACTCATCTCGATGAATCGTTGGAGGATTCCTTCCGGATTGCAGGAGTATCCCATCTGCTGGCGGTCTCGGGCCTGCATGTCTCGCTGCTGTGTGGCCTGCTTGTGTCGGAAAGGGATATCCGCCGCCGCTTTTCCCGCCCTCGGATTTTGCTGCAGGCGGGACTGCTGGTATTTTATATGGCGCTGATCGGGTTTCCGGTATCGGCGGTACGGGCGGGCTGCGTTTTTCTCATGACCCTTCTGGGCCGCTTTCTCATCCAACCACCGGACACACTGACTTCCATGGGACTGGTAGCGCTGATCATGGGAATCAAAAATGGCTATGCAGCTTGCGATTTGGGCTTTCGGCTTTCCTTTGGGGCTGTGCTGGGGGTGCAGGCAGCCCAATCCATTGCACGCTGGGAGGACAGAACAGTGTTTCCCAGAGCGGAAACGGCACGGGGAGAATGGATGCGCAGCCTAGGGCTGCAAGCTCTGGGAACACTGCAATGCACCATCCTGGCCACACTGGCCACATTGCCGGTATTGCTGGTCCACAACATGACGGCGAGTGGAGTCAGTGTACTGACCAATCTGCTGGTCGTTTGGATGCTGCGCCCGGCGCTGATCCTGGGCATTCTGGTGACGGTATTGTCTGCTGTTCCGGTGCTGCTGCCGTGTGTCAAGGCATTCAGCTTGCTGCTGACACTCTGGTTGAACGCCATGTATTCCGTTGTGCAGTGGTGCGCCTCGCTTCCCTGGGCGCGTCTGGCTTTGCCTGAAACATATGCCCTGTTCGTCCTGGCAGTGCTGGGAATACTGGCTGTTTTCTTCTGGAAGCTGCGTCAGATGGTCTGGTATCTTCCGGCAGCACTGTTGTGTGCCGGTGCGGCCATTGCGTTGGGGATCCGCATGGAATATGGGGTGGTGCGGATTGCGATGGTTGGAACAGCGGGCAATGGCTGCGTTGTACTGACACAGAACGGCCAGGCTGCGGTTCTGTTTCGGGGCGGAGATTCCAATCTCCGCGGGGTAGAGGAGTATCTGGCCGATGCCGGCGGTCTGCCGCAGACTCTGCTGGTGGACCTGCGCCAGTCTCCCAGGGAAATATCGTTTGACGCTGAGCAAGTTCTGGAAATGGACGCCATGGTGGAGACATCCTGCACGTTGGGTGTTCTGGACGATATCACACTCACACTTTGGCATGATTCCGGCGGCAACCTTGCGGTGGCGGAGATAAACGGGTATACTGTTGGTATCCAGTCCGGCAAGGTTTCAATGGAGACGCCGCTGATTCTGGATACCTATTTCGCGGGCGCTTCCTGCCCGGACAATCTGGATGCAGGAACGGTGGTTTATACCTCCCGCGCGGTTTCCGGACTGGACAAAGCGGACGGCGCACGCCTTCTGTATGGGCCGGACATCCCGGAATTGACCATACGTCCGGGGACATCGGTTGTTTTTGACGGAGTAACGGAAAATGCTGTACAGTGAGAACGAACTGAATAAACGGATCAAGGGGGACTGCGGCGTTTACTATTTCTATGCTTCCGACGAAGCACTGGTGCGCGATGCCGCCGCCAAAGTCGAGCATGCACTGTCCGCGGATGACCCTGAGACGACAGTACTTTCCGGTCCGATACCCAGTGTGGAGGAGATTGTGCTGGCGGCGGGAACCATCTCCTTTTTTGGAGGCAGACGCCTGGTATTGATGCCGCTGGTCAAACCCTCCGCTTATTCCGACAAGGATCTGCAGGAGTTTTGCGACACACTGGCAGACACTGAGAATGCAGTGTTTATTCTGACCAGCGTGATGGAGGAACATTACGGAAAGATCAAACCTGGCAAGCGGGAGCAGAAGCTCATCTCGGCCTGCGAAAAGTTGGGCTACTGCGCCCAGGTGGCGAAGCCTGGCCGCACTGCTTTGCAGGGGATGCTGCGGGATTGGGCCCAGGAAATCGGAGCATCGTTTGCGCCCGGAGCGGAAGGAATACTCATTGACCGCTGTGGTGAGGATCAATTCCTGCTGCGCAACGAAGTTGACAAGCTGGCTGCGCTGGCAGATTACGGCACCATCACCCCAGATATGATCCGGAGGCTTGGTACCGTCACCCTGGATGCCGACACGTTTGACATGGTAAAACTGGTTTCCTCAGGTCAGACATCCAAGG
>JAHZHS010000083.1:5883-7412 GCA_019420135.1 Oscillospiraceae bacterium
CAGGTTCTGCTTGCCCTGCAAAATGATCCGATTCTGATTACCGGTGCGCTCATCGGCAATTACCTGGACATTTACCGAGCCTTCCTGACCAGACGCAGCCGCCGCCAGATGGCGGATCTGGCAAAGGATTTCGGTTACGGCGGCAAGTGGAACTACCGCCTGGGTAATGCAGAAAAAACTGCAGCCCGGTTTGACCGCCGCCAGATTGAAAAGAGCCTCAAAATTTTGCAGCGGCTGGATCTGGATCTCAAGGGAAGCAAACTGGACAAGGCCTTGTGTGAACTGGCACTGGCAGGAGGGCACCGATGAAGTTTGAAACAAAGCGTGCTGTCGTGGTGGAGGGGAAATACGATGCCGCCCGTCTGGCAGGTATCGTGGATGCCACCATTCTGACAACGGACGGGTTTGCTGTTTTCCGGGACAAGGAGATGCAGCGCCTGTTCAAACGCCTGGCACATATGCAGGGGTTGATCTTGCTAACCGATTCCGACGCGGCAGGATTTCGCATTCGCCATTTTGTGACCAAACTGGCGGGAGCGGAGCATGTGGTGCAGGCATATATCCCCGCCGTCCCAGGCAAGGAGCGTCGCAAGGCGGAGCCGGGCAAGGAGGGGCTGCTGGGCGTCGAAGGCATTGCAAATGAGACGATTCTGGAGGCATTGCGCACTGCGACGGCTGACGACAGATCGGGAGCCGGAGGACCGGTGGGAGAGAAACGGCGGCCCATCACGTACAGTGATTTGTATGAATGGGGACTTTCGGGCAGGCCGGACTGTGCCGAGTTCCGCCGGGCGTTTCTGCGGAGGCTGGGGCTTCCTCCCAGACTGAGCAAGAAAGAGCTTCTGGAGGTCCTGAATACCTTGTACACTTATGAGGCCTTGTCCCGTGAATGTGAGACAGCTTGGCAGGCAAGGCGGGAAGAATCCAATCAAACAAAATGAAAAAAGCGGACGTTCCCTTTGCCATGGGAATGCCCGCTTTTGATTTGTATTTATTTCAGAACACCGTCCAGCACCTGCTGATAGTACCAGGGCTTGGGGGCGTGGAAGCTCTTGCCAGCCAGGTACTGGAATGCCGGATCCTGGATTTTGGCGGGGAAGGCAAGTTCCCAGGCGCAGAGCGCCTGATATTTGAGCTTGAGTTCCCGATTGGCAGCATTATTTCCGTATTTCGAATCCCCCAGAATAGGGCATCCGATGCTTGCCAGATGGGCACGGATCTGGTGGGTGCGCCCGGTTACCAGATTCACCCGCAGCAGGGCGAGGCGCCCGCTCACAGCCAGGGTCTCATAAGAGGTAATGATTTCTTTGGCGCCGGGACGGGAGGATTTGAGCACCCGTACCGTGCCTGTCTCGGCATCCTTGAGCAGATAGTCATGCAAGGTAGCCTGTTCAGGTTCCGGGCGGCCAAAGGTGACGCAGAGGTATCGCTTGCGAATGCTGCGCTGTCGGATGGCCTCTGTGAGAAATTGTTCCGCCCGGGCATTTTTTGCGAGCAGGATCAGGCCGCTGGTTCCGGTATCCAGCCGG
>JAHZHS010000083.1:7422-9515 GCA_019420135.1 Oscillospiraceae bacterium
CAGAGGCGGGGCGGGTTGCGGGCATCCCAGCGTCCGGCATCGTACAATGTTTTGCATACACGGTTGGACAGAGTATCAACATCCGGACCCTCCGCAGGAATTCCCGCAGGTTTGTTCGCCACAATCAGGTCGTCGTTTTCGTAGATCAGCTGGGCAGGGCGAACTGTGGCAAAGACGGGCCCGTCGGAGGAGCTCTCTCCCAGTTGTTCATCCGTCAGGTAGAGACGGATTACATCGCCGTTCTGCACTCGAGTGGAAAGGGGCTGCTTTTTTCCGTTGAGTTTGATCTTGTTTTCCCGAAGCGCCTTGTTCAGCCGACCAATTCCCAGCACAGGGTATTGCTCTGCCAGATACTTGTCCAGCCGGACAGGAAGCAGGCTTTTTACGTGGATCTCTTTCATGTAATCGTCTCCAATTCTTTGCCCCACAGGACGGTGGCGTCGGGAATGTCCAGCGTCAGCATCAGCCAGCCTGGATCACTGTCATCAAAGCTTAAAATGGTATAGATGTTGCCGTCGGCAGAGATCGCTTTTGCCTGTTCCAGTCGGGCACGGGTAAAGGGGGAATCGGCAAAGCAGACGGTCTTTTTGTCACTGTCCAACACCCCGCGGTTCCATAACTGGTCAGTGTAGTCGGCAATCCGCAGGGGATAGCTTTCCCCATAAGGAGTGCACAGAGCATCCCCGGTGAAATCCTGCATTCCTGGCGCAATGACATACCATTGACAACTGCCGTCTCCGGAAGTGATTTCACCACACCAGGCTTTGTCACAGACTGAATCTGCATATTTCAAAAACTCTGTTTCAGTGTGGAAGAGATAAAGGGTCTGGTCATCCAGTTCCCCGGAGGCAAGCGCCTCAAGAGCGGCAGACCGGGCATCCGCCAGTGTACCGGCGTCGTATCTTGCGGCAAAGGGATCATTGGTGGTCATGCCGCAATCTGCAGCGTACAATGCCAGGTGCAAAGCGTCATCCTGCAGGCCATCCAGCGAAAAAATGTGGCGGTAACTGCCCTGAGCTTCTTCCTTCTGAGCCCGCTGCATGGCGTCGCTGCGCTGGAGCAGACCGGGAGAGATATCCCAGACCTGTACGGCGCAGAGGGCAGCAAGCACCACAACAGGCAAAGCGCGATTTGCCTGTTGTGGCAGAGCGCGGAGGACAAGGACGAAAGCTGCCAGTGTCAGCAGATAGTAGACCGGCCAGAACATCCGCCCGCTGGAGCGGAAGATGGAAAACAGAGAAATCAGTTTGGCAGGCAGAGGAGGGGTCATCAGGGTTGCTCCGTTTGCCGTCACTACGTTGCTGACAGCAAAGACGGTCAAAATCAGACAGACAGCCGCAAGCATGAAATGTCGGCGGAGAATGCCCTTCAAACCGAGACGGCGGCGGATCAAGAGGATCCCAACCGAAAGGGGAAGCGCAATCAGAACGCCCAGGCCCAGGTAGGCAAACGCATCATAGTTGCCGCCCACCTGATTCTGTGCAGGCAGCAGCCTGCTCCACAGTACGCCTCCCACACCCACGGGATTCCATAGAGCATTCAGGTTCAGGCCAAAGTAGCCGTACAGGGCGTCACTTCCGCCGGAAGCATTTCCATGAAACAGGCCGAATGTCCAGCCCACTCCCAGCGTTGCGGCGAGATCAGAGAAAAGATACACCGAGGGGATGACCATACGGCGGGAGTGGAGCGCATACTCCACCAGCAGAGCCAGCGTCACCGCGTATGTCATTGGCAGAAAGTAAGGATGGATTGCTATGATGAAAGCGTTGAGCAAAAAGAGTCCCACTCCGGGCATGGCGTTTCTGCGCCGGCAGTCAAAATAGCAGTACAGCGCAGCCAGGATGCAAAATTGCGCCCCCAGCGCTGTGTGACGAAAGGCCCGCTCAAACAGGACGGGGCTTGTGACAAATAGGACATCCCCAAGAACAGGCAGCAGAAACCCGGAGGAAAAGCATCCCGCCAGCAAGGCTCCGAAAGCCCCCTGAAGGAAAAAGCACAGCAGAGTAAAGAGCCCAAAGTACTGGAAGGTATCCGGAAGAATGGGGGACAGAACGCGGAACAGCGCGGCAAACAGCGGAATGGAGTCGGTATAG
>JAHZHS010000084.1:0-3956 GCA_019420135.1 Oscillospiraceae bacterium
CAGGCCACCGCTGGTGAGGAAGCCGCGGCTCTTGGTGTGGTGCAGGTACTGGGCGGCCCACATCTGGTGCTGGCCCACGTCGGTGACGTAGACGGCGTCAGGCCCGGCCTGGCGGCAGATTTCGTCGATCATCTGATGAGGCTTGAGAACGGTGTCGCTGTCGGTGGGCTTGTAGTCCTTCTTCTGCCACTCCCGGATCTGTGCCATCCACTCGGGATGCTTGGCCGGGACCACGTGAGGCAGGATCGCCTGGAGAATATAGGTGGCGTCACCGATGAGCGCCAGGTCGATGGGAACGTTCTTGCCCATCTCGCTGGGGTCGATGTCGATCTGGATCAGCTTGGCGTTGTGGGCGAAGGTCTCAGGCTTGAGGGCCACCCGGTCGGAGAAGCGGGTGCCCACCGCGATGACCAGGTCTGCCTCGTCCACCGCCTTGTTGGTGGTGTAGCAGCCGTGCATGCCCAGAAGTCCCAGGTTGAGGGGCTCGCCGTAAGCCAGGACACCGGCAGCCATCAGGGTGTAGGTGGCGGGGATCTCCGCCTTGGCCAGCAGGTCCCGCAGAGGCTGGCAGCCCGCCGCGCTGCGGACGCCGCCGCCGAAGCAGACCAGCGGCCGTTTGGCGGCATTGATCATTTCGGCAGCCTTGAGGACGCTCTCCTCATCGTAGCGGGTGACAGTGCGCACCGGCTCGGGGGGCTTGGGGGTGAAGTCACAGGAATTGGCGGTGACATCTTTGGGGATATCCACCAGGACGGGGCCCTTGCGGCCGCTCTGGGCAATGCGGAAGGCGGCGCGCATGGTGTCGGCCAGATCCTCCACCCGGCGGACGGTGTAGTTGTGCTTGGTGATGGGCATGGTCACGCCCTCGATGTAGGCTTCCTGGAAGCTGTCCTTGCCCAGCAGGGAAGTGGCCACGTTGCCGGTAAAGGCGACCATGGGCACGCTGTCCATGTAGGCAGTGGCGATGCCGGTGACCAGGTTGGTGGCGCCGGGGCCGCTGGTGGCCAGCACCACGCCGGTGCGGCCGGTGGCGCGGGCGTAGCCGTCCGCCGCGTGGGCGGCGCCCTGCTCGTGAGCGGTCAGGATGTGACGGATTCGGTCGGAGTTTTTGTACAGCTCGTCATAGAGGTTCAGAACCGCACCGCCCGGATACCCGAAAATGGTATCCACGCCCTGTTCGGCAAGAACCTCCACAAAAATCTGGGAACCTGTCAGCTTCATCGTGATCCTCTCCTTCTCCTGCTTTTTCCATTTCTTCATCACGGCCCGGCGCGGAAAGCCAAGCACCGGCAAATAAAAAACGGCCTTTGTCTCCTGCTTTTCAAGAGACAAAGGCCGATAAAAGCTCTCTGCGGTACCACTCTCATTGGTATGCTGTGCATACCCACTCACCGGACTTCCAACAAAGCCCTGCACGCTAACGGGTGCTGCCGTATCCGCTTACTGGGGAAAACCGGTTGGGCGGATCTGCTCAGGGATGACTTCGTGCGCGTTCTGCCCGCCGCCTTGCACCAACCGGCGGCTCTCTGAGGGAGAGCGCTGCATTACTACTTCCCGTCCTTGCATTTGGGATTTGTCATAAACTATACCGCAAATGCTAGACATTGTCAACAGCTTTTGTGAAATATCACATTTTACTTTGCCCGCTTTCCGCTTGCGGAGTGGGGGGCCTGCGTGTATACTGGTAACGGAGATTCTTGAAAAGTATAAAGGGGATTTTGGTATGGATGTTCATGAAATGAGCCTCCGCCTGCACGGTCTTGTGGTGCTGCGGGGTCTGCTCTCGGATGGTGTGATCGAAAAATATGCGGCCATGCTGGCGTCGGCGTCGTCGGGGGAGGAAGCGTTCATCACTTCCGCCGCCCGGTTTGAGGCGGCACTGTTTGACACCGGCCGCTGCTGGACCGACTACCTGCTGGATGCGGTGCTGGAAAACGACAACATCTGCATCCGGCGGGCGGCATCCGGCGGTGCGCCGCGAGCCGCGGAAGAGGCCCTGACCTCTGAGCTGGCCTTTTTGCAGCAGACGGGCTGTACCGGACTGGATGACCTGCTGACCGGCAAGCCGGGGCTTCTTGCGGCGTGCAGCTTTCTGCCCCGCTGGGAGACCCATGAGGCGGACTACACCGCCGCCTATGCCCAGCGCCGCCGGGAGGTGGGCAAAAAGGGCTACGGCATGTTTGCGCGGTATCACGTCTTTACGGTGGAAAACGGGACCCTCGTTCCGGTCCACTGCCCTGATCCCCAGCGCCTGAGCGAGCTGCCCGGCTACGAGGCCGAGCGTGCCAAGGTCATTGCCAACACCAAGGCGCTGCTGGCGGGGCTTCCGGCCAACAATGTGCTGCTGTACGGCGACGCGGGCACCGGCAAGTCCAGTACCGTCAAGGCCATCGGCAACGAGTTCGCCCCCGAGGGCCTGCGCCTGGTGGAGGTCAAGAAAAACCAGCTCTATCAGATTCCGGCAGTCATGGAAGCCCTGGCGGACAATCCGCTCAAGTTCGTCCTCTTCATTGACGATCTGAGCTTTTCCTCCAACGATGATGACTTCGCTGCCCTCAAGGCTATTCTGGAAGGCAGCGTGGGCGGCCGCAGCCACAACATTGCGGTGTATGCCACATCCAACCGCCGCCATCTGGTCAAGGAGCGCCTGAGCGACCGGGAGGGGGACGACATTCACGCGGCGGATACCCGCCAGGAACTCATGAGCCTTTCGGCGCGGTTTGGCCTGACGGTGACCTTCCAGAGTCCCGACAAGCAGCGGTTTGAGAACATCCTCATGGAACTGGCCCGCCAGTACAACGTCCAGATGCCCTCGGATCAGCTCTTCCGCAAAGGGGAGGCCTTCGCCCTGCGGGCCGGCGGCCGCAGTCCCCGTGTGGCCAAGCAGTTCATCGAGCTCTGCAAGGGCGGGGTGCCGCTGTAAATTCAATCTGTCCTTTTCCTCCGCGTCCGGTCAAGCGCCGGGCGCGGTTTTTTTACACCTTATGGTTGAAAAAACTTACTGCCGCACGGCAATGCACTCAATCTCCACCCGGGCGCCCTTGGGAATACCGGCCACCTGCACGCAGCTGCGGGCGGGGTAGGGGGCTTCAAAGGCCTGGGCGTAGACTTCGTTGACGGCGGCAAAGTCGTTGAGATCCGCCAGGAAAACCACCGTCTTGACCACGTCCTTCATGGTAAGACCGGCCTCGGCCAGGATGGCTTTCAGGTTGGCCAGACTCTGGCGGGCCTGGGCTTCAATAGTGTCGGCCATGAGGCCGGTGGCGGGGTCCACGGGAATCTGCCCCGAGACGAATACCATGCTGCCCAGATCCAGTGCCTGGGAGTAGGGACCGATGGCGGCGGGGGCATTTTTGGTAGATACAACGTTCATAGTTCGGCACTTCCTTACTTTATATATAAATAGTTGGCGAGGATGAAAAAGTACGTTCAGGCGCGCTCGCTGACCAGCTTGAAGCCCGCTTTGGTCAGCGCCTGTTTGATCTCCTCAATCTGCAAGGCATCGCGGGTCTCCAGGCCCAGCTTGAGGAAACAGCTGGTGATGGCCATGTTGGTATCGCCCAGATCGTACTGGACGCTGACCACATTGGCCCCGCAGCCAGAGATGATCTCGCTGACCCGGGTGAGCTGGCCGGGCTTGTCCTCCAGAGCGATCATCAGGTTGCATTTGCGGCCGCTCATGACCAGGCCACGGTTGATGACGCGGGACAGGATGTTCACGTCGATGTTGCCGCCCGAGATCAGGCAGACGGTCTTTTTGCCCTCGATGGGCAGCTTGCCGTACAGGGCTGCCGCCACCGAGACGGCACCGGCACCCTCGGCTACCAGCTTCTGGTTCTCCATGAGAGAGAGGATGGCCGCGGCGATCTCGTCCTCGCTGACGGTGATGACATCGTCCACGTACTTCTCCACCATCTCAAAGGTCAGTTCGCCGGGGGTCTTGACCGCGATGCCGT
>JAHZHS010000084.1:4010-9083 GCA_019420135.1 Oscillospiraceae bacterium
CCCCGCCGCCTGCACGCCGTAGACCTTGACCTCGGGGCGCAGGCTCTTGATGGCAAAGGCCACGCCTGCAATCAGACCGCCGCCGCCGATGGGAACGATGACAGCCTCCACGTCGGGCAGCTGTTCCAGGATCTCCAGCCCGATGCTTCCCTGACCTGCAATGACCTGCTCATCGTCGTAGGGATGGATGAAGGTCATGCCGGTTTCCTGCTGCAGTTCCACCGCCCGGTCGTGGGCGTCGTCGTAGGTGCCCTTGACCAGACAGACCTCGGCGCCCAGACGCTTGGTGCTCTCCACCTTCATGATGGGGGCGCCGTCCGGCATGCAGACCACGCTGCGCAGCCCCATCCGGGTGGCGGCCAGTGCCACGCCCTGGGCATGGTTGCCGGCGCTGCAGGCGATGACGCCCTTGGCACGTTCCTCCGGGGAAAGCTGGCTGATCTTGTAGTAAGCGCCCCGTACCTTGAAACTGCCGGTGACCTGCAGATTCTCGGTCTTGAGGTAGAGCTCGCTGGTGTCGCTCAGCCGGGGGGCGGCAATCAGGTCGGTGCGGCGGGCCACGTCTTTCAGGATGAAGGCGGCGTGATAGATCTTGTCCAGTGTCAGCATGAAAAACCTCCTGTGGCCGCCTGGGGCGGCAGATGATCGGCAGGAAAGCCCCCGCTGCCCGAAAGCGTCCGGGCAGCAAAAAGCCCCGCACGCGGCGGGGCAGGGGGCTTCGCCGTTGAAGCTATGGTGTTGATTATAGTTGAACCATGTTGATTCGTCAAGTGAAATAAATTCATGTGTAGTCCTGCGGCGGTCACATTTTTGTCATGCAATGGGAAATAACCGGGAGTGATTCTCTGAAAAATGACGGAAAAACGTCTTTGGGAGGGCTCTGTGTCTGGACAACGGGTACCTGCCGCGCTATGATGAAAGCCGAAAGGGAGGGAAGGCAATGAGACGGATGTGGAGCCGTGTGGCCGCTGTACTGCTCTGTGCGGGCATGCTGACCGGATGCAATCGCCTGATGACCTGGACGATTTTCGACACGGTGCATCTCCTGGAAGACCGTTTTGGCGGCAACAGCTACCATTCCGATAGCGACTGGTCGGATGAGGGCATCAATGAGTCGGAAGACTATATTATGGACGGGCAGAATGTCTGTATGCTGGAGGCCTATCCGCTGGATGAGGGGGTTGCCCCCATCCTGGAGGAGCTGGACCGCCGCCTGGGCAACCTGATGAATTCCATGTTCAATGTGGATGACGTCCGTTTGACGGTGGACCCGTCCGGCAATGTGGTGGAGGCAAGCCTGCGGGTCAGCCGGTACCTGGGCACCCCGCCCAGCTTTGACGGCGGATTCACGGTGGACTGGGACAGCGGTGAGCAGCTTCTGACCTACTACACCGCCGGGACCCTGTACAGCAACGACCCTACCGGCGGCTACAACGAAAACCTGTCGGCGGATTTCCTCAATGCAAACCTGGCCGCCCTGCCGGCGGATGCCCTGCAAAGCGTCATGCCGGATGGCTATACCGTCAGCTTCCAGGCCTTCGCACGGCCTCAGGCAGGGGAGCCGGTTGTGGATATGCGCAGCGGCGCCCCGCAGACCCTGGACCTGTCCCAGGCTGCGGTGGGCTTCTACGGCACGGCGGACGGCGGTCCCCAGTGGACGCTGACGGTGGAGGATGCGGGGGAGAGCAACCAGCAGGTCCGCTTCTGCTATGCGCCTGCC
The DNA here is from genome assembly GCA_019420135.1 of Oscillospiraceae bacterium. Lineage (GTDB taxonomy): Bacteria > Bacillota > Clostridia > Oscillospirales > Ruminococcaceae > Gemmiger. The sequence goes on from JAHZHS010000084.1 coordinate 5,731, forward strand.
GTCCCCGACCAGTGGATCGGCAACCCGGCCAGCTACACTCAAAAGGATGTGATCGTGGCCGACACCGGCCTGCGGTATACCCGGGACTGGGGGGAAACCTGGAAAGCCCTGCCTTCTCAGTACAACGCCCTTGCCCAGGCCTGCCTGGATGATTACACCGATGTGACCCGTTCCAGCTGGTCCATCTCGGATGAGGAGGGAGGACCGGTGGCGTTTTTGCTGGGAGGAAACGACGCCACCCTGGTGTACAGCATGGACGACGGCGAAACCTGGGCGGAGGAATTCCTGGGCAGCACCGAGGATGCCACCCTGGACCGGCGTGTTGCCCAGCTGCTGCCCAACGGCATGGGCCTGGCGGCGGCAGGCGGCAACTGGACCATGGGCAGCGGATGCTGGCGTGCCCTGGCCCTGACAAGGGACGGCGGACAGACCTGGGACACGGTGAGCGACACCCTGCCCGGAGAGCGGAGCATCTGCGGGGCATCGGTCAGTGAGGACGGTACCATCATGATCTCGCTGGAGACCGCGTCCCAGGACAACTGGCCGGAGGTCTATGTCTCCACCGACTGGGGGCAGAACTGGCTGCCGGTGAACATGCCCTGGACCGACGCCGAACTGCAGGAAGTCTACTGGATCTACCGCCTGGACAGTCTGACCCGCACCGAGAGCGGCTGGACGGCGCGGTTCACCCAGGAGCCCATGGGCAACTGGGCGGCGGAATTCACCGCAACCGATCTGACCGGTTACTGGCAGTTCGGCGGCCGGGTGCATGTACAGAGCTGAACCGGAATTTTGCGGGAATTTTTCTTGACAAACGGGCGGCATTTTCTCATAATAGGAAGTGCAAAAGGGAGTAGCTTGCGGCGTCCTGCCGTAACGGACTGCGACATACCGGCAACCGCCCGCAACCGGATCAAAAAGCAAGACTTTTGCCACATACCTGCCAAGGAGCGGGGACTGTGGCAAAAGTCTTTTTTTATGCCCGGGACGCAAATCCCCGCTGTGTGACTTTGCCCGGACCCGGCGTCCGGACGAGGATTTTACGACGCAAGAGCGCCGACATTTGTGTGAGAGGAGTTTTTCTATGGAGGCATTATTCGGGAATGTTCTCAACATCCAGTGGCAGCAGGTCGTCATGTGGGCCATCGGCGCCCTGCTGATCTACCTGGCCATCAAAAAGCAGATGGAGCCTTCGCTGCTGCTGCCCATCGGCTTCGGCACCATTCTGGTCAATCTGCCCCTGTCCGGCGCGGTGACCCAGGTCATCGACGGTGCCACCGAGGTGGGCATCCTGGATGTCCTCTTTGATGCGGGCATCGCCAACGAGCTGTTTCCGCTGCTGCTGTTCGTCGGCATCGGCGCCATGATCGACTTTACGCCCCTGCTGTCCAATCCCAAGCTGATGATCTTCGGCGCGGCGGCCCAGTTCGGCATCTTCTTCACCCTCTGCCTGGCCACCCTGCTGGGCTTCGACATCCGGGACGCGGCCTCCATCGCCATCATCGGCGCGGCGGACGGCCCCACCACCATCTTTGTGGGCAACTATATGCAGACCCAGTATATCGGCGCCATCATTGTGGTGGCCTACTCCTATATGGCGCTGGTGCCCATCATCCAGCCCCCGGTCATCCGCCTGGTCACCACCAAGAAGGAACGCCTCATCCGCATGAAGTATGCCGAGAAGAGCGTCTCCAAGCCAACCAAGATCCTGTTCCCCATCTTCATCACCGTGGTCGCGGGCATCTTTGCATCCCGCAGCGTGGCCCTCATCGGCTTCTTGATGTTTGGCAACCTGATCCGTGAGTGCGGCGTCCTGGACGGCCTGTCCGAGACAGCCCAGAAGGTGCTGGCCAACCTCATCACCCTCTTCCTGGGCCTGACCGTCGCCACCAAGATGCAGGCGGCCAGCTTCCTCAATGCCCAGACCCTCATGATCCTCTGCCTTGGCCTTGTGGCCTTCATCTTTGATACGGTGGGCGGCGTCTTCATCGCCAAGCTGTATAATGTGTTCAGCAAGGAAAAGATCAACCCCATGATCGGTGCGGCGGGCATTTCCGCCTTCCCCATGTCGGCCCGTGTCATCAACCAGATGGGCCTCAAGGAGGACAACCAGAACTTCCTGCTGATGCATGCAGTGGGCGTCAATGTTTCCGGCCAGATCGCTTCCGTCATTGCCGGCGGCATGATCCTGTCGCTGTTCGGCTGATCCGAGAAAGGGGTATACTATGTTCAATATGGATACGTTTCTCCCGGTCCTGGGCAAAGCCCTGCAGGGCTGGATGGGTGTCTTTGTGGTCACCCTCATTCTGATCGCGCTGGTCTATCTGTTCAACCAGCTGTTCTCCAACAACTCCAACAAACAGTAACCGAAACCGGCTGCGGAACCCGGCACAATGCCCGGAATCCGCGGCCCGGTACCCGGCGGTGTGCCCGCCCCGTTCATGGGGGAGGTCGCACCGCCTCTTTTTTTGTCAGAGCTTGTGAAAAATGGCCGAAACAAGGCCTTTCGAACATAAAAATTTGTTGACAAATCTTTCTTCAAACGGTAGAATGATTACATTCGTGGATGCCCGGCAGGAGGCATGACAATGCAGCATTTGGACCCCGCGCTGATCGAAAAGGCAAAGTCCGGCGATGAGACCTCGCTGGCGGCGCTGATCGCGCGCATGATGCCTGCCATCCGCAGAGGGGCCGCCGGCTGTGCGGTGCCCGGCCTCGACTTTGAGGATGCGGTGCAGGAGGGGCTGATCGGCCTGTTTGATGCCGTCCGCAGCTACGATCCCGGCCAGGGTACGGCATTTGCCGCCTATGCCTCGGCCTGCATCGTCCATGCACAGCAGGATGCCTGCCGCGCGGCGCTGCGCAAAAAGCATGCGCCCCTCAACACCAGCGTACCGCTGCCGGAGGACTCGGCTACACCCGGGCCCGAGGAACTGGCCATCGCCGGGGAGGCATTTGACGATGTGATGCACCGGATGCAGACACAGCTTTCTCCTTTGGAACGCAGCGTACTGTTCTGTGCGATGGATGGCTGTTCCGTTGCCCGAACCGCCCGTCTGTTGGGACGTGAGCCCAAAGCGGTGGAGAATGCCCTGGCACGAGCCCGCCGCAAACTGCGCGGCGCGCCATGATTTTTTTGGAACCCGGCTGAAAAGCCAGGCAATATATGCCCCCAGTAGCTTAACATTCAGAGCGTTGGTCCTTAACCAAAGGTGTCGGTTGAAATCCTTCCGCGGGCAAAACTAAACAAAGAGGAGATACCCACTATGTTCGAAGACAAGACTTTAGTATGCAAGGATTGCGGCAAGGAGTTCGTCTGGACCGCCGGCGAGCAGGAGTTCTACGCCAGCCGT
>JAHZHS010000085.1 GCA_019420135.1 Oscillospiraceae bacterium
GCTTGACGATGGTGGCGTAGGCTAGCACCGAGCCGCCGGTGCCGTGGAGGGTGTACCAGGTGGAGGCGGCCGCGGTGACGGAGGAGGTATCGTTGATGGCGGTGCCGGCAAAGAGGCCGAAGCCCTCGTTGGTCATACCCATCATGCCGCCCAGGGTGGGGAAGAAGAGGGCAGCCAGAATGTTGAAGAGGAAGATGACCGAGATGGACTGGGCGATCTCCTCGTCATCGGCGCCGATGACGGGGGCGGTGGCGGCGATGGCCGAGCCGCCGCAGATGGAGGAGCCCACCCCCACCAGCACCGAAATGTTGTTGGGCATGTTCAGCCGCTTGCGCAGCAGGAAGGCGATGACCAGGGACATGGTGATGGTGGTGCAGATGATGGGCAGGGACAAAAGGCCCACCTGGGCGATCTGAGAGAGGTTGAGGCCGAAGCCCAGCAGGATGACGGCGTACTGTAAAATCTTTTTGGAGGTGAAGGCGATGCCGGGGCGCAGGACGGTCATGTCCCGCAAAAACAGGGCGACGATCATGCCGGCCAGGATGGCAAAGACAGGGCCGCCCACCACCGGGAACCGATGGCCCAGCAGCCAGCTGGGAACAGCCAGCACCAGGCAGAGCAGCAGACCGGGGAGGGTTTTCTTGACAGATTCCATACGATAACTCACTTTCCCACAAATTTTGGCAATTTATTTTTGCGGTCTTGATTATACGCGCCTCAAACGATAAAATAAAATGAAGAATTGTAATGCAACTATAATTTTGAATAATAGGTGATGCCCCATGCTGGACCCCCGCTGGAATACCTTTCTTGTCCTGTGCGAGACCATGAACTATACCCGCGCTGCCCAGCGCCTCTGCCTGACCCAGCCCGCCGTGACCCACCATATCCACTACCTGGAACAGCACTACGGCAAAAAGCTCTTTGTCTACCAGGGCAAGGTGCTGCGCCTGACCGACGCGGGCCTGCGCCTGCGGGAGCTGACCCGCTCCATGGCTTACAACAGCGCCAGGATCGACGAGGCCATGACCGCAGATGCCCCCCTCTCCCTGCGGGTGGGGGCGTCGAAGACCATTGGGGAGTATGTCATCGCCCCCAAGGTGGAGCGGTTTCTCCGCACCCACCCGGAAGCCCGGTTTTCCCTGCTGGTGGACAATACCCAGGTGCTTTTGCAGCTGCTGGAGGAGGGCACCCTGGACTTTGTGCTGGTGGAAGGCTTTTTCGACCGCAGCCGCTACGATACCAGACTTTATCGCAGGGAGGCCTTTTTCGGGGTCTGCCCGGCGGGACACCGGCTGGCGGGGCGGGCGGTGCCCCTGGAGGAACTGGCCGGGGAACGGCTGCTGTTGCGGGAGCCGGGTTCCGGCACCCGGGCCATCTTTGAGGATGCCCTCCGCCGCCAGAACCGGACGCTGGACAGTTTTCCCGGGGTGGTGACCCTCAGCGATTTCGCGGCCATCAAGTCGCTGGTGGCCGACGGGCTGGGCATCTCCTTCCTCTATGCCCCGGTGGTGGAGAAGGAGCTGGCGGAGGGCACCCTGGCCTCCTTCACCCTGGCCGACGCTCCCATGGAGGGGGCCTTCTACTTTGCCTGCCTGAAGGACAACCTCTTTGCCCGCAGCTGGGCCGACTGGCTGGAATAAAGCCCCACACAGAAAAAGCCTCCCCCATCCCGGGACATCCGGGGCGGGGGAGGCTTTCTGCTCAGGCGGAGCGGGACCGCCTTACGCCAAAGGAGAAGGATCAGAGGGTTTTTGTCGTGCGGTAACGCTCAGGATGGAGCTTTTCATCCCGGACCCGCAGCACGCTGAGCAGGATGACAGCGGCGAAGAGCAGGCCGGTGATGACGATGGCCACGGCGCAGCCCATCTCCCAGGGGGCCAGGGAGTAGGTGATGGTGGAGCCGGGGGCCATGCCGTTCATGGCGTTGGAGTTGGCCACCATGTAGCACATTTCATGGGTGGCCTTCTGCAGGTACTTGACGGTGGTGGCGCTGGGATCGGTCTGGTCGACGAAATCCTTGCGGTTGGACTGCAGGCAGGCGGTGCCGCCGTTGCGGATCATCTGATCGGGGTACATGAAGTCGTGGAGGGCATAGTCGGTGAGGGCGGTGCCGTCAAAGCCCCATTCGTCCCGCAGAACGGTCTGGAGCAGGGCATGGTTGCCGCCCGACCAGGTGTTGCCCACGCAGCAGAAGGCGGTCATGACGCCGGTGGCGCAGCGGAAGTTTTCCGCCACCTGCTCGTTGCCCTCGCTGTCCAGATACTTGAGGTCGACGGTGGCCTCCTTGATGGCAATCTCAAAGGCTTTCAGGTAGATCTCCCGCACCGTCTGCTCGTTGGCCCAGGTCATGAGCATCCATTCGGGGTTCTTGTAGCGGTCCAGGCTCTCGTCCATATGCATGCCGCAGCACCAGGACCGGCAGAAAGCTTCCTGCTCATTCATGGCAAAGTGCTTGATGTAGGTAAAGACGCCGTACTGGGCAGCACCGGAGATTTCCCGGGCAGCCAGCTTGCCCGCCAGGAAGGGATCCTCCGAGAAGTACTCGAAGTTGCGGCCGCCGAAAGCGGTACGGTGGGTGTTCAGGCCGGGGGCGTACCAGCCGGACATGCCGTTGACCGAACCCTCGGCGCCCACGTTCTGGCCGATCTCCTCCAGCAGGTCCTCGTTCCAGGTGCAGGCCAGCAGCGCTTCACAGGGGAAAGCGGTCATGTAATAGGTGTCGATCTTTTCGTTTTCCTCGCCCAGGGCCTGGTGGCGGAAGGCCTGGGGGCCGTCGTTGTCCAGGGTGGTGGGCTTGCCGTAGTGGGTGAAGGCCTCGGTCTGGAAGCCTGCCTTGCCCAGCAGCAGGGCCATCTCCTCCGGCTTCCACTGCTGGATGTAGGTCTCCCACAGGGGATCGTCAAAGCTCAGGCCCCGCAGGTCGATGAGCTGAAGCCCTTCGTACTGGCCGGTGACGGGCATCTCCACATCCTCGTCGTGGAGGGAGGTGGCTTCCTTGGTGCTGTAATTGTTGTCGTCCAGAATGTCCTTGAGTTCCTGGGGCATGACGGTGTCCTCCGCCTGGGGGGCGGTGGGCCAGGAGGCCGCGAACCCGGCGGCACGGTTCATGGTGGCGTCGCCGTTGGTGACTTTCAGGTTGTTGCCGGTCATTTCCCGGGTGAAGGCATTGGTGGCGGTGGTCTCGTCGCTGGAGCGCTTGCCGTCGTGCTCGTCGTTGTAGATCTTGGTCTCGCTGATGGCGTTGGCCGCCGCAAAGGTCACGGCGTTGGCGCCGGCGGTCAGGCTGGCGGAGTCCGCCGGGGTGGCGTAGGCCCAGGAATGGGAGCCGTAGACGGTGCCGCCCACGGTGCCCAGGTAGAAGGTGTAGTCCCCGGCGTCCAGCACATAGCACTGGTTGACCGTGTCGTCGTAGGAGGCCAGATCCTCGGCCTCCACCCGGATGGTCATGGTCTGGTCGGCGCCGGGCTCCAGGATATCGGTCTTGTCAAAGCCGCAGAGGACGACCTTGGACTTCTCGATGCCGCCAGGGGTGTAGGGGGTCTCCACATAGAGCTCCACCACATCCTTGCCCGCCACGCTGCCGGTGTTGGTGACCTTGACCTCAAAGGTAAAGACGCCGTCGGAGTAGCTTGCGCCGGTCAGCTCCTGGGTGAAGGTGGTGTAGGACAGGCCGTAGCCGAAGGGATAGATGACGCCGTTTTCCCGGTTGTAGTAGGGGTCGGTGACGCCCTCGGGCAGCTGGGCGGAGGTGAAGAAGCCGTCGGCGGCCGCCGTCTCGTAGAAGCGGTAGCCCACGTAGATGCCCTCCTCGTAGCCCACGAACAGGATGGGACGCTGGGAGGTGCTGCCGTCGGCATCGGTGTAGTCGATCATGGTGTCGTACTGGTTGGGGAAGGCAGCGTCGGCGTCATAGTAGACATTGCTGCTGAAGTTCTCCATGGCGGGGCTGGCCAGCAGGTCGGCGGCGTAGGTGTCCGCCAGACGGCCGGAGGGGTTCACCGTGCCGTTGAGCACGTCGCCGATGGCGTAGAAGCCCTGCTTGCCGGGGCCGCCCACAAAGAGGATGGCATCCACCTTGTCGTCGTCCTGCAGCTCGCCCAGCTCCATGGTGTTGTTGGCGTTGATGATGACGATGACCTTGCCGTCGTCGCCCCGCAGCTCCTCAGCCTTGGCCAGGACGGCCTCCTCCTCGTCGGTGAGTTCCAGATAGTGCTTGTCGGGGTTGACGCCGTAGGTGTTGACGCTGCCGCCCTCCTTGGTCATGACGGTGGGGCAGTCGTGGTACTCGCCGCCGCCACGGCCGATCCAGACGATCTGGACGTTGTTGGCCGCGGCATCGGACTGGTCGCAGGCCTCGGCCACCAGCTGGCCGTTGAGCTCGGGCACGTCCCAGGCCGCCTGATAGGCCTTGCTCACCGAGGGCCGGGCGGGAGCCGTGTTGGTGTCCTCGTCGGTGTAGTAGCCGTTGGCCTTGGTGACCATCCACTCGGTGTAGTGCGCATTGGACCAGTCGAGGTAGTAGGTTTCCAGCGCCTCATTGATCTGGATGCCCGCGGCGGCCAGCGCCTCCTTGGGGGAGACCAGACCGTCGGAACCCACGGCGCCGGAGCCCGAACCGCCGGTGCTGGGATAGTAGAAGGACCAGCCCAGGGCATTGACGGTGATGGTGTTATTCTCGGACAAGGGCTGGCCGTTGTTCGTCAGGGGCAGGGCGTTGTTCTGGTTTTTCAGAAGGACAATGCCCTCGCCCTCGGCCCGGCGGGCCAGCTCCCCGCCCTCGGCGGCCTTCTCCTCGGGGGTCATGCCCTCGGCGTTCAGGCCGTAGTAGTCGGTATTCCAGTTTTCGGTGCCGTCCGCCGCCTGGATGGAGACGCTTGCCTCCCCAAAGACGGCGTCCATGACCGTGCTCCAGTACTCCATCACGCAGGTGATCACGATGGAGCTGACCAGCAGCACCGCGGTGATGGGAATGAAGATTGCCATGAATCTGCGGCTGCTCATGCGTTTCTTTCCGTCCGCCATATTCTCCTGTCTCCTTACCATTTGTAGTGCCGCTTCCCCCTCAGGGCGGGGAAAGACGGGACGTTGCCGGGGACTCCGCGGCTGTCCCCTTTCGCTGACCTTACTCTACCATACCGCACAAAAGAATAAAACATCTGCTTCTTTTCTTGTCGGTTTCGCTACTTCTTTTGCAAAAAAATCCCCCGGCGGTGGATACGCCGGGGCGGAAAGGCAGGGTCACGGGGCGGGGGCCTCCGCAGCGGGCTGAGGAGCCGACGGGGCGGACACCGTCCGGGCAGGCAGGATGACGTCCAGGCAGAAAAGGTGGTCTTTGGCGTGTACCGACAGTTCCCCGCCGTACTTTTCGGCGGTCATGCGGATGCTGGGCAGCCCGAAGCCGTGGTAGCTCCTGTCGGCCTTGGTGGTGGGGGGCAGGCCCTCCCCGGCGGTGCGGTCGGGACCCTCGTAGTAGTTTTCCAGATGGATGGCCACCAGATCCCCCGTCCGCTTGACCGACAGGTGAACAAAGCGCTTGTCCGGCTCCTCCAGTGTCTGGAGGTACTCCATGGCGTTTTCCAACGCGCTGCCGAAGAGGGTGTAGATGTCGGCGGCCGCCATGCCGTTGAGCTGGGCGCCGTCGGCTATGTAGCTGAAGGTGATCTGCCGCGACTGGCAGAGCATGCTCTTTTCGGTGAGGACCAGGTCCAAAGATTCGTTGCCGGTGCGGACGATGGTGTCGTACCGGTTGACGGCCTCCTCCATGCCCTTGAGGGACTGCTCGTCCACCACCTTGCGCAGCAGGTGCAGCTGGTGCTTGAGGTCGTGGTGCTTGATGTTGAGCAGCTCCATGCTCTTTTTGCGGATGCGGTACTGTTCCTCCTTCTGGGCCAGCATCTGCTGTAACAGAACGTTATCCTGTTCCAGCTGCCGGCGGGAGAGGACGCCGAACTGCAAAAACAAGGCCAGCACCCCGCACAGCAGGTTGTAGAAGTTTTCCAGCAATACCGAGGTGGTGTCGGCGGCGGTGTTCATGACGGTGACCATGTGCAGCACAATGTCCACCGCAATGACCAGCCCCGAGAAGGCGATGAGGGGTTTGCGGCCCAGGCTCAGGTCCTCGTTGCGGTTCATCCGCTCGTTGAGGAAGTAGCCCAGATACCAGTAGACCAAGAGATAACAGTCAAAGTAGGCCAGCATGGCCAGGGGATTGAGACTGCCCTGGGCGGCGTCGTTGGCATAGGGGTTGAGCACCGCCCCCAGCCGGGCCAGCAGGCCGTCCAGGTTGAGGGAGGTAGTGACCATGGTGTAGGCCACAAAGGCGATGTGCTGGACCGAGTACCCCGCCACGGCACAGAACAGGATGTTCCACCAGCTCTCGTCAAAGCAGAATTTGAGCCCCGGCAGGGTGACGAAAAAGATGGCAAAGAAGATGACCGAATTGTAGGCGACGGTATAGTCTTGCAAAGGAAAGAGCACCGCCACCGCCAGCCCCACGGCCAAAGCCAGGAGCAGCCGGGGGACAAAAAGGGAACGGCGGCGGAGTTTCAGGCAGAAAATGCCCTCCGCCGCTGCCAGCTCAAAGAAAAAGAGGATCTTGTACCAGTACAGCTGAGTTTCCTGCAGCATCTCACTTGCCCCCGAAGTATTCCGACATCTGCTGTAAAAAGGCCTTGCGCCGGGTGCGGCTGATGAGCAGCCGGTCCTCCCCCACCAGCACATCGCTGCCCTCCATGGAGCGGACGTAGCGCAGGTTGACCAGATAGCAGTTGTTGCAGCGGGCGAAGTTCTGCCCGGCCAGCTGTTCCTCCAGCTTTTTCAGGCTGCCGGTGGAGTCAAAGACGCCGTCCTCGGTGTGGAAGATGGTGTGGTGGTTGAGCATCTCGATGTAGTGCACCCGGGCGGAGTCCAGATAGTAGGTGCCGTCCTTGCTGTGCAGGACCAGCCGGACGCCGGTCTCGGCCCGGAGGCGGTTGCGGGCCTTGGTCAGGGCGGCGGCCAGCCGGTAGTAGCTCACCGGCTTGAGGATGAAATCCATGGCGTCCACCTCGTATCCCTCAATGGCAAACTGGGCCATGTTGGTGATGAAGATGAGGACGATGCGCTGGTTCTGCTCCCGCAGACGGCGGGCCAGGGCCATGCCGTCGATGCCGGGCATCTGGATGTCCATGAGCACCAGGTCGAACCCTGCCGGGTCCCGGGCCAGAAAATCCTCCGCCGTCCCGAACTGCTCCACCGTGAAGGCGGCGTCGTTTTCCTCCTCGTAGCGGCGGATGAGCGCCTCCATCTGACTGCGCTGTTCCTGTTCGTCGTCCACCAGTGCCATGTGCAGCATACCGCATCCGCCTCCTTTGGCTCTGCCCGGAAAGAATCTCTTGCTTTACTGTACTTTATTGTAGCAGAATCCCCCCGCGGGGGCAATGCTCGGAGGCAAAGAGCTGCCGGATATCCATACCTGAAAGCTATACTCCGCCATGAAATATAGGTATTTGTATGTGTCTCCCGAAAGCGGTATAGTAACAATAAGGAAAGCCTCGCGGCAGCCCTGCCGCCAGGCAGAACGCCGCAGGCCAGGCCCACCGCCCGCCCGGCGGACCGGGGAGCGATACCTCACCGATACAAAACAGGAGGCTGTTTGAAGTGAAATATATTGACCACCAGACCTTTGACGCCGAGCGCGCCCTGTACGGCAGCCGTGACCTGACGGTGCGCCACTGCAATTTCGACGGCCCCGCCGACGGGGAGAGCGCCTTCAAGGAGTGCACGGACATCGGAGCGGAGGATTGCTTTTTCAATCTGCGCTATCCCTTCTGGCACGACCACGGGCTGACCATCCGGAACTGTGAGCTCACCGGGCTCTGCCGGGCGGCACTGTGGTATTCCGACCACATCACCATCGAGGATACCAGGCTCCACGGCATCAAGGCCCTGCGGGAATGCGCCGACGCCACCCTGCGGGGGTGCGATATCCTCTCCCCCGAGTTCGGCTGGTCGGTGCGGGGCATCACCATGGAGGACTGCACCGCCGACAGCGAATATTTCATGATGCGTTCCACCGGCCTGCGCTTCACCCATGTGCGGATGAAGGGCAAGTATTCCTTCCAGTACATCGAGGAGGCGGTCTTTGACCACTGCACCTTCGACACCAAGGATGCCTTCTGGCACGCAAAGAACGTGACGGTGAAAAACAGCGTGGTCAAGGGGGAGTACCTGGCCTGGTACTGCGAGAACGTCACCTTCGACCACTGCCGCATTGAGGGCACCCAGCCCCTGTGCTACTGCAAGGGCCTCAAGCTCATCGACTGCGAGATGGTGGACACCGACCTGGCCTTTGAGCGCAGCGAGGTGCAGGCCACCGTCACCACCCCGGTGGTCAGCATCAAGAACCCCCTGGCGGGCAGCACCATCACGGTGCCTGCGGTGGGGGAGGTCATCCGGGACATTCCCGGTGCCGACGGCCGGGTCATCCTCTCCGCACCCACCTGCAAGGGCTGCGCCTGAGCGGGAGGGAACGCCCATGAGACAGGCAAACCGCTGGATTCTCACCGCCTGCCTGCTGGCGGGTCTGCTCACCGGCTGCGGCGCGGCGGAAAGCAGTGCCCCCGCAGCCACGCCCGCCCCGGACACGGCACCCGCGGCGGCCCCGTCCGCACCCCCCGAAACCCCATCGGAATCCACAGAGGAGGAATCTCCCATGAAACTGACCGTCACCGTCAACGATACCCCCTTCACCGCCACCCTGGCGGACACCGAGGCCGCCCGGACCCTGGCGGACCGTGTGGAGGAGGAACCGCTCACCCTCACCCTCTCCGACTACGCCGGGTTTGAGAAGGTGGGCTCCCTGGGCTTTGCCCTGCCCGCCGCCGACCGGCAGACCACCACCTCGGCGGGGGATATGGT
>JAHZHS010000086.1 GCA_019420135.1 Oscillospiraceae bacterium
GGGTGCCCTATGCCGACCAGGGCCTGACTCCCATTCCGGATTCGGTTACAGACCGCCAGGCCCTGTTTGTGGGGGATATTCTGGCCACCGGATTCTGGGCGGTGCGGATCTCGGACGTCGGCCCCGAGGACACAGTGCTCATTCTGGGAGCGGGACCGACGGGCATCTGCACCCTGGCCTGCGCCCTGCTCAAGAATCCCCGCAGCATCATTGTCTGCGAGAAAGACCCGGCCCGCCGGGAGTTCGTCCGCGAGCATTATCCGGAAGTCCTGACCGTCGGCCCCGAGGAGGTTGCAAGACTGGTGGCGCAGACATCGGAACACGGCGGCGCCGATGTGGTGCTGGAGGTGGCCGGTGTGCCGGAGACCTTCCGCCTGGCCTGGGAATGCGCCCGCCCCAACGCCGTTGTGACGGTGGTGGCCCTCTATGACGGCCCTCAGACGTTGCCTCTGCCCGACATGTACGGCAAAAACCTGACCTTCAAGACGGGCGGTGTGGATGGCTGTGACTGTGCCGAGATCCTCCGCCTCATCGAGGCAGGCAAGATCGACACCACCCCGCTCATCACCCACACCTACCCGCTGGAGCGGATCGCCGAGGCCTACGACCTGTTTGAACAGCATCGCGACGGTGTCATCAAGGTGGCCATCCAGCCGTAATGGGAGGGCTTGTGCCACGGGTTTCCCGGATAGGATGCCTCACAAGCGGTCCGGTATCCTTTACACCTTTTGGGAAAAGTCATATAATGAAACATAACTGTATTGCGGCCCGACGGCGGGAATTTTTGTGAAATCCCGTCGGCCACGCTGCAGAATCAAATTCCCCATTGCAGGAGGTAGTTCTTTGCAACGAAAACAACTGGCGCCCGGGGTCTTTCTGACCGAGCTGGACGCAGAAAAATTCAATCGCTGCCGCATTGCCATCCATCTCCGTTACCCGGCCCGGCGGGAAAGCGCCACCGATGCCGCGGTGCTTTCCATGGTGCTGGAGCGGGGCTATGCGGGCTGCCCTGATATGACGAAGCTGTCCCGGCGGCTGGCCGCCCTGTATGGCGCCGATCTGGGGGTCGACCTGAGCAGCGCGGGAGGCGACCGGGTGCTCTCGGCGGACATCTGCGGCATCAAGCAGCAGTTTGCCCTTGCCGGGGAGGATCTGGTGGCATCCTATGCCGACATTGTGTTCGGCGTGCTGTTCGATCCCTATCTGGTGGACGGCAGTTTCGACCCGGAGGCGGTGCGCATCGAGAAGGAATCCCTGCGTCGCCGCCTGCAGGGCGAATACAATGACAAGCGGCTTTACTGTGTGCGCCAGGCCCGCCGCCGCTTTTACGGCGACAACCCGGCGGGCATTGAGCTGTACGGCTATCTCAGCGAGATCGACGCCGTTACGCCGCAGACGCTCCGGACAGAGTATGACAGGATTCTTGCCCAGTCCTCCATTGAGGTCATGGTGCAGGGGGCGGATGCCGAGGCGGTGGCCCGTCGCCTGCAGGACCGGCTGGCCGGGATCCGACGGACCCCGGCACAGATCACCCGCCTAAACCCGGTGCCCGCTGGTCCGGTACGGCACTATACCGAGGAAATCGCCGGACTGACCCAGGGAAAGCTCTGCATGCTGTTCACCCGGGACAAAGCGGAGGACCTGCCCTCCATTCACGTGCTGCGCATGGCCATGGGAATTTTCGGCGGCACAGCAACCAGCCGTCTGTTCCGCAATGTCCGGGAGAAGCAGAGCCTTTGCTACTACTGCGGCTCCAGCGCCCTGCGGGCGGCGGGGGTCATGATGGTGGATTCCGGTGTGGAGTCGGCCAATATCGAGAAGGCAGAAGCCGCCATTTTGAAGGAACTGTCCGACCTCTGCGCCCGCCCTGTGGACGGGGAGGAGATGGAACAGTGCCGCCGCACGCTGCTTGCGGGTATCGATGCAGTGGGCGACAGCCTCTCCGGGTTGGCAAGCTGGTATTACGGCCAGATCATGCGCGGAGAGCCCCTGGTTGACCCGGAGCAGGGCAAGGCGCAGATGCTTGCCGTCACGCCGCAGCAGGTGCAGGAGATCCTGCAGAGTTACAGCTATTCGGTCTGCTATGCGCTGACCGGACGGGGAGAGGAGGCGGACGCATGAGCACCATCCGTGAAAAAGCCGCCGCGGCGGTGCGCTGCCGCAAGACCGTTCTGGACAGCGGCCTCACCGTTCTCTGCCGGACTATGCCGGGATACAGCACGGTGCATGCCATGTACGGCACGGCGTTCGGTTCCACCACCCGGGAATTCATCCTGGACGGCAAACCCATCGCCCTGCCTGCCGGGACCGCTCATTTCCTGGAGCACAAGATGTTCGAATCGGAGGAGGGCGATGCCTTCGCCCTCTACGCAAAAACCGGCGCATCGGCCAACGCCTTCACCAGCTGGGACCGTACCTGCTATATCTTCTCGGCCACCAGCCGTATTGACGAAAATCTGGATATCCTGCTCAACATGGTGGGCAAACCCTGGTTCACCAAAGAGACCATCGCCAAGGAGCAGGGCATCATCGGCCAGGAGATCAAGATGTATGACGACAGTCCCGACTGGCGGCTGCTGACGGGGCTGTTCCGCTGCCTCTATCCCACCGATCCCATCCGGGACGACATTGCGGGCACGGTGGAGAGCATCGCACAGCTGACACCCGAGATGCTCTACGCCTGCACCGATGCATTCTACCGTCCTGAAAATATGGTGCTGGCCGTGGCGGGCAATATCGAGCTGGAACAGGCGGTGGAAGCCTGCCGACGTGCCGGGCTGGACAAGCCCACGGCGCCGCATACCGTCGAGTTGCCGGAACCTGCCCCGGAAGGTCCCGTCGCGCAGCGGGAACTGCAATTCACCATGCCGGTGACCCGGCCCTGCTTTGCCCTGGGCTACCGGGAACAGCCCATTGCCCGGGGAGATATCAAGCGGGAAATTCTGTGTGATATGCTGCCCGACCTGGTCTGCGGAGGGCTGACCGAACTCTACCGCAAGCTGTATGATCAGGCGCTGGTGAACCCCGAGTTCAGCGGGGACTATGTGCTGACGCGCAGCGCCTGCTCCATTGCCTTCACCGGGGAAAGTTCCTGCCCGCGGGAGGTGGCGCAGATGGTGCGCGATGAGATCGCCCGTCTGCGCCGGGATGGCGTGGACCCGGAACTGTTCACCCTGGTGAAAAACCAGATGTATGGCGAGCTGCTGGCTGTGCTGGAAGGGGTGGAGGACGCCGCAGGGCAGATGGCACTGGCCTTCCTGAAGGGCACTACGCTGGAGGACCAGATTGCCATGCTGGCAAGCCTGACCCCCGCCGATGCGGACGAGGCGCTCCAGACCATGATGCTGCCGGAGAACGAGGCCTACGTCGAGATCACCCCGCAGCAGTAACCATCCCCGGACGGTGGGCAATCTGCCCGCAAAACATACAATCGAGAGGGTGGCCGAATTCCGGCTGCCCCGAGAGGTGGGAAAATCAATGACCTATCATGTGCAATTTCCGGGCCTGGGCCTGGAGCTGACCCTCAATCGTGTGGCGTTCAGCATTGGCAATTTTGACGTGTACTGGTACGGCATCATCATTGCGGCAGGAATGCTGCTGGCTATGCTGTTTGCCTTCCGGTACGCAGTGGACTTCGGCATCGACGCTGACCGCCTGGTGGATGTGGTGCTCATCGGCACGGTGGCAGCCATCATCTGTGCCCGCGCCTACTATGTGATCTTCGCCCCCTTCCAGTACGACAGCATCTGGGAGATGATCGACATCCGGGAAGGGGGCCTCGCCATTTACGGCGGTGTGCTGGGGGCCTTCATCTTCGGCGGGCTGGCTGCCAAGTGGCGGAAAGTCCCCATCCTGCCGCTGTTCGATCTGGTGGGCATCTGCTTTTTGATCGGCCAGGGCATTGGCCGCTGGGCCAACTTCATCAACCAGGAGGCCTTCGGTACTAACACCACGCTGCCCTGGGGCATGTACAGCGAGGGTACCGAACGCTACCTTGCCAGTGTGCAGTCCACCCTTGCCGCAGAGGGCGTTACCGTTGATTCCTCTCTGCCGGTGCATCCGACCTTTCTGTATGAAAGCCTCTGGTGCCTGTTGGGCTTTGTGATTCTGACCCTGCTTATCAAGCGCCGCCGCTTCCATGGACAGCTCTTTTTGTCCTACATCATCTGGTACGGCATCGGCCGATTCTGGATCGAGGGCCTGCGCACTGACTCTCTCATGATTACCGACACCCTGCGCACCAGCCAGCTGGTCGCGCTGCTGTCGGTGGCGGTGGCGGTCATCCTGATGGCTGTGGGCCTGACCCGTGCAAAGGGCAAACAGCTGATGGTCCCGCTGGCAGTAGCCGACATCAAGATGGCCGACGGCCCCATTGCGGTGATCCCGACCAGCCTTCCCGCATCGGCAAGCCATAAAGAATTTGTCAGCGCAACGGCGGAGATGAACCAGAAAATCGTGGAAAATGTGGAAAAAGACCATGACAAAACCGCAGACACAGTGGAGCAACCTGAGGCGGAAAGCGGCGAGAGCAAATCTTCCGCCGGCGCCGCGGACACCGTAGCTTCCGATGCCGGGCAGAGTGCAGAGCAGCCGCCCCGGGAGGAAGAACCCGCACAACCCCAGGAGACAGAACAGGAGGACAGTCATGCAGGCACAGATCATTGACGGAAAAGCCCTGGCCGCTCAGGTCAAGGCGGAGGCCGCGGCAGAGACCGCCGCACTGAAAGAAAAAGGCGTCAACCCCTGCCTGGCGGTGGTGCTGGTGGGGGAGGACCCCGCCAGCCAGGTCTATGTCCGGGGCAAGGCCAAGGATTGCCACGACTGCGGCATCGATAGCCGTGTCATCCGCCTGCCGGAGGAGACCACCCAGGAGGAACTGCTCAAGCTGGTGGGGGAGCTGGCCGCCGACAAGGCGGTCAACGGCATTCTGGTGCAGCTGCCCCTGCCCGCCCAGATCGACGAGAAGGCGGTCATCGACGCCATCCCGCCGGAAAAGGACGTGGACGGTTTCTCTCCGGTCAATGTAGGCCGGATGCAGATCGGGGAGCCCTGCTTTTTGCCCTGCACCCCGGCGGGCTGCATCCGCATGATCGAGTCCACCGGCACCTCCATTGAGGGCAAGCACGCAGTGGTCATCGGCCGGTCCAACATTGTGGGCAAGCCCGCGGCACTGCTGCTGCTGGCCAAAAACGCCACCGTCACCATCTGCCACTCCCGCACAGCCAACCTTAAGGAGCTGTGCGCGGGTGCGGACATTCTGGTAGCTGCAGTGGGCAAGGCCGGGTTTGTGACCGGCGACATGATCAAACCCGGTGCGGTGGTCATTGATGTGGGCATCAACCGCGGGGAGGACGGCAAGCTCCACGGCGATGTGGACTTTGCCGCTGCCTGCGAAAAGGCCGCCTACATCACTCCGGTGCCCGGCGGCGTGGGCCCCATGACCCGCGCCATGCTCATGAAAAACACCGTCCAGGCAGCGGCCCGTCAGAACGGCCTGTAAACCCGGCGGTTCCACAGCAACACAAACGATAAAAGGCGGATGCCCGGTGAAAATCGGGCATCCGCCTTTTTGTCGGCCTTTGGTGAAAATGTTGAAAATCAATCGGTGTCCGGGTCTGTGGGAACCGGCCTTCCCGGAAGCTCCGTAAGACTCAGGGCTCAGTCCCTGCCTTGCCTTCCATGGCGGGCAGGTAGGCGGCAAAGGCGCTGGGCACCGAGTAGAGAGCCGCTACCTCTTCCGCTATGGCCCAGACGCAGTTTCCGGGCAGGGCGGGGGAGGCATCCGTCTCCGCCAGCCATCCCTCCATCTGCCAGACCTTGTGGGTGAAGACGTGCTTGGCCGGACCCAGCGGAGAGAGCATCCGGACAGGGATTCCCATTCCGGCCAGTGCTTCACGGACGCCGCCGGAAGTCAGCCGCCCGTCCAGAACCAGCGGTTGCCACAGCTTTGCCAGCAGCCCTTTGTCAGGCCTCTTTTGCAGCAGTACACCGCTGGGACCACGCACTACCACCACCGTCAGCGGCAGCTCCGGCCGGGCCTTTTTGGCAGGCTTGACCGGCAGCGACGCCGCCCGGCCGGAGGCCCTGCCCAGACAGATGTGGGCCAGCGGACAATCCTCACACAAGGGGGCGCCGTTGGGCAGACAAACCAGGGCGCCCAGCTCCATCAATGCCTGGTTGAAATCTCCCGGCGCGTCGTCAGGCAGCTGCTCACAGACCCGTCCGGTGAACAGACGCTTGGTCTCGGGGCGGGTGATGTCGGCATCATCGTCGTAGAGGCGGGCAAACACCCGCAGCACGTTGCCGTCCACCGCAGGCACCGCCATGCCGAATCCGATGCTGGCAATGGCCCCGGCGGTGTAGTCCCCGATGCCGGGCAGGGCCCGCAGAGCGTGGTAGTCGGCAGGTAGTTCGCCTCCGTACTGCTCGCAGAGGATACGGGCGGCCTTCTGCAGGTTGGCAGCCCGGCTGTAGTAACCCAGCCCCTGCCACAGTTTGCGCAGCCGGTCGGGGTCGCAGGCAGCCAGGGCGGCAGGGTCGGGCAGTTCGGCCACAAAGCGCTCGTAGTAGGGCACGGCGGCGGTCATGCGCGTCTGCTGGAGCATGATTTCACTGATCCAGATATGATACGGAGTAGGCTCCTGCCGGAAAGGCAGGAGCCTACGATTTTCATAGAACCAGTCCAGCAGCGCGCGGGAAAACCGCTGCATCAGAACCCTCCGCAGGTGCGCGGGAAGGGCAGCACGTCGCGGATGTTGGGAATGCCGGTCACATACATGATCAGGCGCTCAAAGCCCAGACCGTAGCCTGCGTGCTTGACGCTGCCGAAACGGCGCAGGTCAAGGTACCACTCGTAGTCGCTGCGGCGCATGCCCAGCTCGTCCATGCGGGCGGTGAGCACGTCCAGGCGCTCCTCACGCTGGGAGCCGCCGATCAGCTCGCCGATGCCGGGCACCAGCATGTCGGCAGCGGCAACGGTCTTGCCGTCATCGTTCATGCGCATATAGAAGCTCTTGATCTCCTTGGGGTAGTCGGTGACGAACACCGGCTTGTGGAAGACCTGCTCGGTGAGATAGCGCTCGTGCTCGGTCTGAATGTCGGTGCCCCAGTCCACCTTGTACTGGAACTTGTCGTTGTTCTTTTTCAGGATCTCCACCGCGTCGGTGTAGCTGATGCGGCCGAACTCGCTGCTCTCCACCAGCTGCAGGCGCTCCACCAGGCCCTTGTCGAAGAACTGGTTGAAGAAAGCCAGCTCATCGGGGCAGGTCTTGAGCAGATGGCGGATGACGTACTTGATCATGGCCTCAGCGGTATCCATATAAGTGTTGAGGTCGGCAAAGGCCATCTCGGGCTCGATCATCCAGAACTCTGCCGCATGGCGGGGCGTGTAGCTCTCCTCGGCGCGGAAGGTGGGACCAAAGGTGTAAACCTTGCCCAGAGCCATGGCCATGGCCTCGGCTTCCAGCTGGCCGGAAACGGTCAGGTTGACCTGGCGCTTGAAGAAATCCTTGGTGTAATCCACCTTGCCGTCCTCGGTCTTGGGGACGTTGTTCAGGTCCAGGGTGGTCACCTGGAACATCTCGCCGGCACCCTCACAGTCGGAACCGGTGAAGATGGGTGTGTGCACATAGGTGAAGCCGTTTTCATGGAAGAAGCTGTGCAGGGCAAAGGCAGCCTCGCCGCGCACACGGAACGCCGCATTGAAGGTGTTGGTGCGGGGACGCAGATGGGGCATAGTGCGCAGGTACTCCACGCTCATGCGCTTTTTCTGCAGGGGGTACTCGGGGCCGCAGGGGCCCAGCACCGTGATGGCGTCGGCGTTGATCTCGAAAGGCTGCTTGGCCTGGGGGGTCAGCACCAGACGGCCGGTCACCTCAAAGCTGGTGTACAGGCCGCTCTTGGCGATCTCGGCATAGTTGGCCAGCTTGGCGGCCTCAAAAACGATCTGGACGGGCTTGTAGCAGCTGCCGTCGGTCAGCGAGATGAAGCCGATGTTTTTGGAATCACGAACGGTCTTGGCCCAGCCGTACACCTTGACTTCGGTGCCGTCGGCAGGGGTCTGCTGGTAAAGGGATGCAATCTCAGTTCTTTCCATTGTAGTCCACTCCCTCACAGTCGGCGGTATCCTATTCCGGGAGTACCGCCAGGTATTTTTTTATTATATCCTGTTTTGTCGCGGTTGTAAATGATTTCCGCACGTCAAAGCGCTTGTTTGTCGCCGGCAGGGCAGGGAAAAGGCGCGGAGCTTTCTGCCGCAATGCCGCCGGAACCTGTTTCTGGATTCCTATATTATATGTGTTGTTCCCAAAGAGTGCAAGCCTGCGCCTCAGGCCACCCCGAACAGGGAGGCCAGAGCCCTGGCAGCATATTCTCCCGCGCGCAGAGCCTCGTCCAGTGTGTTGGCGTGGCCGCCGATCTCAATGAGCAGACTGCCGGTGGTAAGATCCTGATTGTAAAAGCGGTAGCCGCACAGCACCGGACGGGTCAGTCCGGGATAGAGCGTCTCCATCTCGGTCTCCCAGGCAGCGGCAAAGCCGAGGTTCTTCTCCCAGTCCGGCAGCACCACGGTGGAGCCGTTGTTGCAGCCAGCGATAATCATGACCTGGGCGGTATCCTCGCCATTGATCTGTGTCAGCGGCTTGATGCGGGTGCCGTCCCGCTCGATGGCATCCCGGTGGACGTCGAGAATCACCTTGATGCTGGGATACAGTTCCAAATAGTTGCGGGCCGTTTCGGCGCTGCGGCCGTAGCTCTCGGTGTAGCTGGGGGAATCGTGCAGTGTTTCGTCGTGGAGGGTGTTGATGCCGGCCTCATTGAG
>JAHZHS010000087.1:0-1810 GCA_019420135.1 Oscillospiraceae bacterium
CAAGCCCTGCCGCGATGCCCGCAAGAACGCTACCCGCGGTGAGCGCCAGATGTTCGACGCTGTCTGCGCCAGCTGCGGCAAGGCCTGCAAGGTGCCTTTCCAGCCTCGCGAGGACCGTCCGGTCTACTGCAGCGAGTGCTTCGCCAAGATGCGCCAGAACTGAGTTCTGACTCCATCGGCAGCCAAACATTTTGCAACAGAAAGGGCGCGCTTCCCTTTGGGCATGATGCCCGGGGCGGCGCGCCCTTTTGATGCACAGGGAGGAAAACAGGATGCCACAGGCAAAAACACCGGCCGTCAAACGGCTGCTGTGGTGCATCGGCGCTGCGGCAGTGCTGCTGGCGGTCTGTTCCAAGTCATCGCCGCTCTACCCGCTCAACGACTGGATGGACGCCAACATTTTCTATACCATGGGCAAGGCCATGATGAGCGGCAGCGTGCTCTACCGGGATGTCTTCGACCATAAGGGGCCGCTGCTCTATCTGATTTACGGCTTGGGCTGGTGTGTGGACCACACGGGATTTCTCGGCGTCTTTCTGCTTGAGATCGCAGCCTTTGCCGCGTTTCTGTACTGGTCCCTGCGTGCGGCGGAAGTCTTTGCCGGGCCGCGGCATCCTGCCTGGATGTTGCCGGCAGGGGCGACTGCCGCGGCAGGGCAGGCCTTTGCCCACGGTGGCAGTGCGGAGGAATTCTGTCTGCCGCTGCTGGCCTGGGCCCTGTATGAGGTGCTGAGTTTTGCTGCAAAACCACAGCCCGACCGGAGTCCGCTCTCTCTGGCACGGGTGGCGGCCCTGGGGCTTGGCGCCGGGTGCGTGCTGTGGGTCAAGTTTACCATGATGGGATTTTTCCTGGGCTGGGTGCTGGTGCTGGCTGTGTTTTATCTGAGGATGGGCTGGCTGCGGCAGATGGGGCTCAGCTGTGCGGCCTACCTGGGCGGAATGGCTCTGTCTACTCTGCCGTGGCTTGCCTATTTCGGGGTCAACGGTGCACTGGGGGACTTCTTCGGCGTCTATTTCGGAGATAACCTGTTTCTGTATAGCGCAGGCGGGCAGGAGAGCGCCGGTTTTGTCACCACGATCATTGCCGTCGTGCAAAAGACCTACTGGGGCTGCCATGATACGCCGCTGATTCCGGCACTGGCAGCACTGGGTCTTGTCTGGATGCTGTACCGCCGCCGGTTTGCCTGTGCGGCATCGGTGGTGGTGCTGGCGCTGGGCCTTGCCGCCGCCGGGTTTGCCCGCGGCGCCTACCACGTCTACTATTTTCTGCCCTTTGCGGTGTTTGCATCGCTGGGGATCGCGCCGCTTGCGCTGGCCGCGGAAAAACTGCCGGTGCCCGGTGGGGTGCTGCAAAAGCTGCTGCCGGCTGCCGGTGTGGCTGCGGCCCTGGGATTCTGCCTGCTGACCTGCCACAATGTCAGCCAGCTCCTTCGCCCGGCGGAAGAACTTCCCCAGTATCAGTTTGCGGCGATCATGCAGGAAAATGGCGGCGGCTCGCTGCTCAATTACGGCACACTGGACGGCGGCTTTTACACGGCGGCCGGAGTGCAGCCGCCCTGCCGGTTTTTTTGCGTGACCAACCTGCCCATGCCCGAACAGCAGGAGCAGCAGGATACCCTGATGCAGTCGGGCACGATGGATTACGCCGTGTCGCTGGATCCGGCGCTGGACGGGCGCTTTGCCTACACCCTGGTGGACCAGGCAACCTACGATGGCGGGGAGGGCAGCATCACCTGGTACCTGTATCGCAAAAACGGCTGATCCCCGCATCCGGTTGCGATTTTACCGGTACTGTGGTATCATTAACTCTG
>JAHZHS010000087.1:1820-5290 GCA_019420135.1 Oscillospiraceae bacterium
AAAAATCAAACCTTTTTTGACCCGGCGCCGTCTCTGGTTTGTGTGGCTGGCGGTGCTGGCGGTCTGTGCGCTGGTGCTGGCCTGGGTCCGCTACGACCTGGCCGAAAGGGTGGACGGACACCCGGTATATGAGATCGTCAACGACGAATACTCCCAAAAGATTGAAATTCCACCGGCTGCCGAAGCGGGGGAGGGGGGCCTGACCCAGACCCTGAATCTCGCGGACGGACAGACACTCTACGGTGTGCGCCTGAATATGGCGACCTACAATTACGCCTTTGCCACCGGCACACTGCATGCAGAACTCCGTGACAGAGGGGGAAAGCCCCTGACTGCCGGAACATTGCCCTGCATCGAGGGGCGGGACAATACCTTTGAGACGGTCATCTTCGACACCCCCTACACGGCGGCGGAAGGGGAGACCCTGACCCTGCACCTGTGGGCGGATGGCTTCCGGGAGGACGAGCAATCCCGGCCATTGGGCATCTGGGCAAGTGAGGCTCAGGTAGGAGAGATGTCCCTCTCCGATGGGGACGGCTCTCTGGATGCCACGGCAGCCATCCAATATGTGGTGGACTATTCCGGCAGCTGGTCGGGCAAAATTTTACTGGTGCCCGCTGTGCTGATCATTGCAGCGGTGGCCGTGGGATTCTGGCTGCTGTTCGGCCACAAGGCCCGCCCTGCACTGGCGGTGCTGGTCTGCGGCGGCTTGCTGGGCGCTGCCTTTTCCGTGGTGACCCCGCCCCTCGTGGCACCGGACGAGTACACCCACCTTGCCGTGGCCTACCAGTATGCGGGCAACCTGCTGGGCCAGCCGGTCACGTCGGAGGACGGCACCCTCCTGGTCCGCGCCTGCGATGCGCCCTATTTCGGCAGCCAGACCGGGGATATCGGCATTTTTGCCTACAAGACCATGGGAGAAAATCTCACTGCCCCCGGCGGCGGAATTTCCGATACCGCAACCGACATCTCGGTGGACCTTACCGGCCGGATCTGGTATCTCTATCTCGGCCAGACGGCGGGCATCGCCCTGGCCCGGGCAATGGGGCTCAGCTTCTTCGCCATGTTGCTGCTGGGCAGACTGGGCAACCTGGTTCTGTATCTTGTGCTGGCAGCGCTGGGAGTTCGGCTGGCGGCGCCCAATCAGAGGGGACTGTTTGCCGCCGTGGCGCTGCTGCCCATGTCCCTGCAGCTGGCGGGAAGCCTTTCCGCCGACGCTCTGGTACTGGGTATGGCATTCAGCTACACGGCGCTCTGTTTTGCCCTGCGCCAGCAGCCCGCCCGCCCGGTACAGCTCGCCGCCCTGCTGATCTTGGCGGCCTGCATCGGCCCGGCCAAGGCGATCTATCTGCCTGTGGTGCTTCTCTGCCTCATCATCCCGGCAAGACACCTTGTCTGGCGGGAAAAAGACCGGGAACGGATTCTCTGTCTGGGTGGTGCCCAGGGGATCCGGATACGGACCGGTACCCTGACCAAGGTGCTGGCTCTGGTGCTGGCGGTACTGTTCTGGGTACAGGCCAACCTGGGGGCCCTGCTCTACGCCACCCGTGACGTGGACAATGTGGGGCTGACCCGGGGTGCCGTTGCCCTGGCAACAGCCGCTGTCCTGCTGGGGGCCGTATACTGGAACGTAAGGCGGCGGCCCCGGGCAAAACGCATCTTTTTCGTAGTGCTGGTGCTCTGCGTAGCGGCTGTCGTGCCGGTGGTGCTTTACCGCCTGACCCATATGTGGGGCGGGCTTACCCCGGAGCAGCTGGTGGACAGCATCCAGGAAAACGGCGATTCCATCTACACCTTCTCGGCGGGATATATCTGCCGCAACGTCCCCGCCACCCTCAAGCTGCTGCTGCGCTCGGCGGCAGAGCAGGGGGCACTCTGGCTGCAGGGCATCCTCGGTACGGTGCTGGGGGAACCCATCGTCTACCGCGTCGAGGTCAGCTGGCTGCTGGGCGTGGGACTGCTGGGGGCACTGGCTGCGGCATCGCTGCCCGTTGCCGACGATGACAACGCCCGCCTTGCCCCGCGCACCCGCCTGTGGACCGGGCTCATCGCATTCTGCGTGGTGGGGCTGACCTTCTTCGCAGCCCTGAGCTGGACGCCCATCAACTACACCACCATCTTCGGTGTGCAGGGACGCTACTGGCTGCCGGTGCTGCCTTTGGCGCTGGTGCTGGTGCACTCCAACCGGAGCTGCTGCCTGCGCCGCAGCCTTGGCCGCGGGGCGGTGTTTGCCGTCGTCTGCCTGACTTCGTTTGTCATCCTGCAGGGATACTCACTCTACGCATCCTGGCAGGCTGCCATATAAAAATGTTTTTACAGAGAAAGGAATATGTAACCATGACTGTTCAGAGAGATACCATCATCGCCCAGATTCTTCAGAACGACCCCGAGCAGGGCTGCGTGCCCATTTTCCTGGGTACCGGCATGCACTGCCTGGGCTGCATGGCTGCCCACGGCGAAACCGTCGAGGAAGCCTGCGCCGTCCATGGTGTGGATCCCGACGCTCTCATTGCTCAGCTCAATGACTACTTTGCCAAGAAGCAGTAATCCGAGGCTGCCTGTGCTGGATGCCAGGCTGGCGGCTGCGGCTGCCTATGTCCGACCCGGACACCCGGCGGCCGATATCGGATGCGATCACGGCAAATTGAGTGCGTGGCTCGCGGGCAGCGGACGCTGCCCGCGTGTTTTTGCATGCGATCTTCGCCCCGACCCGCTGGAAAAGGCCCGCCGCCGGTGTGCCCCCTGGGCCGACCGGGTGGACTGCCGCCTGGGCAGCGGACTGGAAGTCCTGTCCCCCGATGAGGCCGACGATATCATCATTGCCGGCATGGGTGCCGAGACGATCCTGGACATTCTGGATGCCGCCCCCTGGGTGGCGGACGGCCGCTACAATCTGGTGCTGGTGCCCGCCACCAAGCACAGCCTGCTGCGGCTGGGTCTGGCCCGGCGGGGCTTTGCCCTGCTGGACGAGACGCTGGCCGAAGCCGCCGGCCGGTGGTACTCGGTGATGAATGCCCGCTACGGCGGCAATCACCATACCCCTGACGGCTGGTTCTGCCTCACCGGCAAAACACCGGGGCAGCCGGGCTTTGCCGCCTATTGTGCCCAGCAATACCCCAAGCTCAAAAAATACCGCCTCGGCCTTGCCCCCGGTCCCGAAGCGGAAGCTGTGGATGCACTGATCCAACGATTGGAGGAACTCCTATGAGTATCACGGTACAACAGGTCCTGGAGGAGATGCGCCGCATCGCCCCGCCCGAGCTGGCCGAATCCTGGGATAACGTCGGCCTGCTGGTGGACGCCGGACGGCCAGTGGATGCCATCCTGACCACCCTGGACATCACTGCTCCGGTGGTGGAGGAAGCGGTCAGACTGGGATGCAGCCTGATCGTCTCCCATCACCCGGTGATTTTTGACCCCATCAAACGGATCACGGCGGATGACCTCCCGGCGCTGCTGCTCAAAGGCGG
>JAHZHS010000087.1:5390-8712 GCA_019420135.1 Oscillospiraceae bacterium
GACCTGGGGGCCGACTGCCTGGTCACCGGCGAGGCCAACCACCATGCGGCCTGCGATGCCAAGCGGCTGGGCATGGGGCTGGTGGCGGCAGGGCATTGGGCCACAGAGCGCCCCATCGCCGGGGTGCTGGCCAAGCGCCTGAAGGAGGCTTTTCCGGAGACCCCGGTCACTGTGTCCCGGGCGGACACGGACCCCTTTACTTATCTTTGACCGTCAGCACTGCCGGAAAAGCGCAGCCGCTGAACCCGAACGGAGGAGGGAAAAACCATGGCGCTGGACGCCGCAACTTTGGCGCTTGTGACAGCCGAACTGAGAGACCGGCTGCTGGAAGCGCGCATTGACAAGATTTTTGAACCCACGCGGGACGAAGTGGTGCTGTTGCTGCGTACCCGGACAGACACCTTCCGCCTGCTGCTGTCGGCGCGGAGCGGTTCGGCCCGTGTCTGCCTGACCCAGGAAAGCTTCGAGAATCCCGCCACTCCGCCGGGGTTCTGCATGCTGCTGCGCAAACACCTGACCGGCGGACGGCTGATCTCGGTGCATATGGAGCCGGGAGACCGCATTGTCTTCTTTGACTTCCGCTGCACCAATGAGATGGGGGACCTGGTAATCAACACCCTGGCCGCCGAGCTCATGGGTCGTTACTCCAACCTGGTGCTGGTGCAGGATGGCCGTATCATCGACGCTCTCAAGCGGGTGGATTTTGAGGACAGCGCCATCCGTCAGCTGCTGCCCGGCCTGCCCTACACGCTCCCGCCCAAGCCCGCAAAGCCGGACTTTTTGCAGGTGTCTGGCGCCGAGGCGGTGACCGCTGCCTGCCAGAAGGACCTGCCCCCGGCCGACGCCCTCACCCGCACGGTGGGCGGCGTGGGTCCCGTGGTCATGCGGGAGGCCGCCTGGATGGCCTTTGGCGGCGAGACCTCGCTGCTGGCCGACGAACTGGAGGAATCCCAGAAAAAGGCTCTGGCCGAGGCGTTTGACGAGCTGCGCGCCCGCCATGCGGCGGGAGGCACGCCGTCGGTGGTGCGTCTGCCTCAGGCGGACGGCAGTGAGAAACCGGTGGAGTTCAGCTTCTTCACGCCCTGCCAGTACGGGCCCAATGCCCGGGTGACCACCTATTCCAGTTACAGCGAGATGCTGGAGGATTACTACGCCACCAAGGATCGGGCTGAGCGCCTGCGCCAGAAAAGCCGGGAACTGTACAAAGCGGTGCACAATATGCACGAGCGCGCGGTACGCAAGCAGGCCGCCCGCCGGGAGGAGCTGGCCCAGAGCACCAAGGCCGACCGGCTGCGCCTGTACGGCGAACTGCTGCAGGCCAATCTCTGGGCCATCCACAAGGGGGACCGTCAGGTCACGGTGCAGAACTATTACACCGGTGAGGATGTGACTATCCCGCTGGACCCCCGCCTCGGCCCCAATGAGAACGCCCAGAAATACTTCAAGGACTACAAGAAGAAGCAGACTGCCGGTGAGATGCTGAAAAAGCTGCTGGTGGACGGCGAGGCCGAGATCGAGTACCTGGGCACCGTCCTGTATGAGGTGGAGAGCGCCCCCGGCGAGGCCGCCCTGGGCGAGATCCGTGCCGAACTCAAGAGCCAGGGGTATCTCAAATATTATAAGCAGCGGGACAAAAAGCAGAAGCCTGCCGATTTCCTGCGCTACCGGTCCAGCGACGGGTTTGAGATTCTGGTGGGACGCAACAATGTCCAAAACGACCGCCTGACGCTGCACACCGCCCGGGGCAAGGACCTGTGGTTCCATGTCCAGAAAGCCCCCGGCAGTCATACTGTAGTGCTCAGCGGGGGAAAGGACATCCCCGACACCACCCGGCAGGAGGCCGCCGAGCTGGCGGTGCTGCATTCCAGCCAGAACGGCGGTGCCAAGGTTGCGGTGGACACCACAGAAGTGAAAAATATCTGGAAGGCCAATGGGGCCAAGCCCGGCATGGTGCTGTACGAGGTGTATACCACCGTCTATGTCACCCCGCGCCCCGGGCTGGAAGAAGCCCTCAAAGAAAAAAACAAGCGCTGAGGCGGATGATCGGCCGGCCGCTCCCGGAGAGAGCAAAACTTCTCCGGGGGCGGCTTTCTTTGTCTTCGGCCGCCAATCACCGTGTAAAACTTTTGATAAATGCTTGACAAAGTCGTGGCCCGGGTGTATATATAAGCTAATATTTAGATAAATATCTAAATACTGCGGCGCGGCAGATATCGCGGTATGGAGAATGCACCGCGCCGGCAGTCCACGGCAAACAGCAATCCACATCTGACCGGTGCGTCATGGCGCGCACAGAGGGAGGAAGCGCTTATGTTGAAAATCGAAGGCTTTTCCAAAAGTTACGACGGCAGCCGCTATGCGGTGAAGGACCTGACGCTGCATGTGGCGCCGGGGGAGATTTACGGCTTCCTGGGGCATAACGGCGCGGGAAAATCCACCACGCTGCGGGCCGTGGCGGGGGTGCTGGATTTTACAGAAGGCGACATCACGGTGGGGGGATATTCCATCCGCACAGACCCGGTGGCGGCCAAGCGCATCATGGCCTTTCTGCCCGATAACCCCGACCTCTATGATTTCATGACCGGCATCCGCTACCTCAACTTCATTGCCGATGTCTACGGCATCTCCTCCGAGGAACGCACAAAACGCATTGCCCGATATGCAGATGCCTTTGCGCTGACCAAGGATCTGGGCGGGGCCATCGGCGGGTACAGCCACGGCCTGCAGCAGAAGCTGGCCCTCATCTCTGCGTTTCTCCGCCAGCCCCGGCTGCTGATTCTGGATGAACCTTTTGTGGGCCTGGACCCCAATGCCTCCTACACCCTCAAGACCATGCTGCGGGAGCTGTGCAATGAGGGCGGGGCGGTCTTTTTCTCCACCCACGTGCTGGAGGTGGCGGAAAAACTCTGCGACAAGCTGGCCATCCTGCGAGCGGGGCGGCTCATCGAGGCAGGCCCCACGGCGGAGATCGTGGGCAAATCCAATCTGGAGGAAGTTTTCCTCCAACTGGAACGGGAGGAGGGAACACAATGAAAGCCTTTCTGGCGTTGGTCCGCCTCAGTCTGCTGGAAATGTTCAATGCCATCGCCGGGCGGGGCAGCCGAAAACAGGCGGCATCGGCGGGGCTGGCACTGAGCATCCTGACCTTCCTCTGTCTGATGCTGTCCTTCACCTACAGTGCATCTCTGTCCATAGGGCTCAAAGCGGTGGGAGCACTGGACCTGCTTCCCGGCCTCATGTCGGTACTGGCCTTGCTTATGGCGTTTTTGCTCACCGTCTTTGCGGCCGGCGGGATGCTGTTCGGCGGCAAGGACAACGACAT
>JAHZHS010000088.1 GCA_019420135.1 Oscillospiraceae bacterium
GTACTATCCCGGGTCGGTGTTCAAGCTGGTCACAGCTTCCGCAGCGCTGGACTCCGGCATCATGGATACCAGCCAGCAGTTCTACTGCGGCAAGGAAGGCTGGACCATCAACAAAGGCAGCAAGCTGTACGAACACACCTATCACTGCGCCAACAACGATGCCCACGGCTGGCAGGACATGGCCACCGCCTTGAACAACAGCTGCAACATCTACTTCATTCAGGTAGGCCTGTCGCTTGGCCCGCAGGTGTTTTACGACTACTATGATGCCTTTGGATTCACCCAGCGCACCGGTGTGGATCTGCCCAACGAGACCCGGTGGATGATCTACCACAACGAGGAAGAACTGGCCCAGACCGAGGCAAACCTGGATTCCAGCTCCTTCGGTCAGGCCCAGACCTGCACACCGCTGCAGATGGCAACCGCCGTGGCGGCGGTGGTCAACGGCGGCTACCTGGTGACGCCCCACGTGGTGGACACCATTACCGACCAGAGCGGAAACGTGGTCACCAGCGTGGATACCACCATCCGCCGTCAGGTGATCTCGGAGGAAGTGAGCGCCGAGGTCCGCAGCATGATGGAACAGGTGGTCGGCAAAGGCCAGGATACCAGCAGCGGCCGCAACGCCTACGTGGCGGGCTACCGCATCGGCGGCAAGTCCGGCACTTCGGAAAACCTGGGACGTGACGAACGTGCAGACGGCGACTATTACAAGCAGATCAGCTTTACAGCAGTTTTGCCCATCGACGACCCCGAGATCGAGGTCTTCGTCATGATGGATGACCCGCGCTGGACCAATGACTACGCCAGCCAGATTGTGGCCCCTGTGGTGGGCAACATCATCAGCGAGGTGGCGCCGTATCTGGGTCTGGAGCGCGATCCTGAGTATGACACCGGTGCCACGGTGGTGGTGCCGGATGTGGTGAGCAGAAATAATTCCTGGGTCAATGCCCAGGTAGAGATGAACAAGAAAGGCCTTGCCCACAAGCTGGTGGAAGGCACCGGCACCGTGGTGCACCAGTACCCGGCGGCGGGTACCGTAGTCCCCGTGGGCTCCACGGTCTACCTGTACACAAAGAGCACCACCGACACCATGGTCAACGTGCCCAACGTGGTGGGCAAGAGCGGCAGCTTTGCCGTGCAGATGCTCAGCGCTGCGGGCATCAATGCCCAGATCAGCGGCGACGAGAACGCCCTGGTCACTTCCCAGAGCGTGGCGGAGGGCACCAGCGTAGCCATGGGCACCGTCATTACCATCGAGACAGCGGCGCCGGAAAGCACCGAGCCCTCCTCGGACAGCAGCACCGACACGACCTCCGGCGACACGGCGGACCCTGACGCCTCGTCGGATTCCACCGCTACGGACGGTGAATAGACGCAAACACAACAGAGACGAACCCCTGCGGGAAGGAAAAGGAGAGATGCAAGATGAAACCCATCCATGCCAATCAACTGCTGGCCGGCCTTGCGCTGGCGGAGCCGGAACCCATCACCGCCGTGGTGACCGACAGCCGCAAAGTGGTACCGGGATGCGTCTTTGTCTGCTTCCCCGGGGAGCGGGTGGACGGCCATGACTATGCCGCGGCAGCCTACAAGGCGGGGGCGGCCTACATCGTTGCCAACCACCCGGTGGACGGTGTGCCGGAGGACCGCACGGTCATTGTGGCCTCCAGCCACCATGCCATGGTGCGCATGGCCTCCAATTACCGGATGCTGTTCAGCCCGCTGATGATCGGCGTGACGGGCAGCGTGGGCAAGACCACCACCAAGGAGTTCTGCTACGCGGTGCTGTCGGCGTTCGGCAACACCCTCAAGACCGAGGGCAACCAGAACAATGAGATCGGCCTGCCCAACACCCTGTTCCGCCTGGATGACAGCACCGAGTATGCGGTGGTGGAGATGGGCATGAGCAACCTGGGCGAGATCGACCGCCTGGTCCGTGCGGCCCGGCCTTCTGCGGGCATCATCACCCGCATCGGGGTATCCCATCTGGAAAACCTGGGCACCCGGGAGAATATACTGAAAGCAAAGCTGGAGATCTGCCACGGCCTGCCCGACGGTGCGCCGCTGGTGCTCAACGCCGACGACGATATGCTGCCCAAGGCAAAACTGCCCGAACGGCTGAACCCGGTGTGGTTCGGCATTGATGCACCCGACGCTGACGTGCGTGCCCTCAAGATTACGGCAGGGGACAGCGGTACCGACTTCCTCCTGTCTGACAAGGAGAACGGAGAATTCCCGGTGCACATCCCTACGGTGGGCCTGCACACGGTCAGCGATGCGCTGGCGGCCTACGCGGCGGCCACCCGGCTGGGCCTGGACCCCGCAAAGGCTGCCGCTGCCCTGAGCACCTATCAGACCACCGGCATGCGTCAGAACATTGTCCACAAGGGCGGTGTCACCGTCATTGAGGACTGCTACAATGCCAGCCCCGACAGCATGAAAGCCGCCCTGGGGGTGCTGGAGGGCCAGGAGGCCAACCGTCACATTGCCCTGCTGGGGGATATGCTGGAACTGGGCAGCGTCAGCGAGGAGGCGCACCGTCAGGTGGGCATCTGGGCTGCCGAGGCGGGGGTGGATCTGCTCATTGCCTACGGCCCGCGCAGCGCCGCCATGGCGGAGGCTGCCGCCGAAAAAGGTGTAACAACTTTGCATTGCGAAACCGAACAAGAAGTGGTAGGATATGTAAGGCAAAATGTACACGCAGGCGATGCATTGCTGGCAAAGGCCAGTCATGCCATGAAGCTGGACCAGGTGCTGGAACAGTTCTATCAGACGCTGGCGTGAGCCGAATTGATCGATTTGGGGGAGTATTTGCATGGGGATGATGGTCTCCTGGATGCTGGTGGCCGCAGCGGTCGCTGCGTTTTCCATTACGGCACTGTCGGGCTGTGTGGTGATCCCCGCACTGCACCGGCTGCATTTCGGCCAGACCATCCGCGAAAGCGGACCGACCTGGCACAATAAAAAGCAGGGCACGCCCACCATGGGCGGCCTGTGCTTCATTCTGGGCATTGTAGTGGCGCTGATCCTGGTTCTGGTCGGCTTCCGCCGCTATGCGCCCGATCTGGTGGGGGCACAGCAGATCCAGGCCGTGCTGCTTGTCATGTTCCTGGCCCTGGGCTCCGGGTTCATCGGATTCCTGGACGATTTCGTCAAGGTGGTCCGCCACCGCAACCTGGGCCTGCTGGCATGGCAGAAACTGGTCATGCAGTTTGCCGTCACCGGCGGTTTTCTCTTCGGACTCAACGCCCTGGGCCTGATGACCACCGTCATCACCCTGCCCGGCGGCGGTTCCTTTGACCTGGGACTGCTGTACTATCCCATTGCCTTTTTCGGCATCATCTTCCTCGTCAACGCCGTCAACCTGACCGACGGCCTGGACGGCCTGGATTCCTGTGTGACTTTCGTGTCCATGCTGGGCTACCTGGTGGGGGCCAGCCTGCTGGGCTTCTATCACGTGTCCATTCTGGCAACGGCCACGGCGGGCGCCTGTGCGGGTTTCCTGGTATGGAACTTCTACCCCGCCAAGGTGTTCATGGGGGATACGGGCAGCATGTTTTTGGGGGGCATCGTCACGGCCCTGGCCTTTGTGATGTGCCGTCCCGAGCTGGTTCTGTTCTTCGGCATCGTCTATATCTGGGACGCCATGACGGTGGTGATCCAGCGTGTCTACTTCAAGCTGACCCACGGCAAACGCATTTTCCGCATGACGCCCATCCATCATGCTTTCGAGATGCGCGGCTGGCGTGAGGTGCGCATCGACGCCTTCTTCAGCTTTATTGCCCTGATGGGGGCGCTGCTGGGCGTTTTGTACATTTACCTGACCTGAGCACGGGGCAAAACGCCGCCCCGCCGGGTCCGGCCTGTCAGGGGCCGGACGGAAAGGAAATAGGCATTCCTTTGGATACATCTGCATTCCTCAGAACCATCTTCCGACCCGCGTTTTTGATGTGCAAGGATCTGCCCCTGCGCAAGAAAGACCGCGGGCCGCTTTCATGGTACTTTGTAGTAACGCTGCTGGTTATCATTGCATATGGTCTGGTGGTGCTGTTCTCGGCCAGCTACTCGGTGTCCTATCAGGAGAGCGGCGACAGCTTCAGCCAGATCCGCCAGCAGCTGGGATTTGCCGTGGCCGGTGTGGCCATCATGTTCGGTATTTCCCTCACCGATTACCGCGCCCTGCGCCATCTGAACTGGTATCTCTACGTTTTCACGCTGGTACTGCTGGCGGCGGCCCTGTTCAGCAACAACCCCACCAACCTCAGCGCCAAGTGCTATCGCTGGGTGGAGTTCGCAGGCGTCACCTTCCAGCCCTCCGAGCTGGCCAAGTTCTCCACCATTCTGGGCACGGCAGCCTTTGTGGACGGACACCAGAAGCAGAAAAGCTCTCTGCTGTACGGCATTATTCTGCCCACACTGCCTCTGATTCCCACGCTGTTTCTGATCTTCCGCCAGCCCCACTATTCGGCCATCATCCTCATCCTCATGATCTACTTTACCATGCTGATCTGCGGTGGATGCGGCCTGAAATGGATGCTGCCGGTGCTGAGTGTCGGCGTCATCGGCGTGATCTACATGCTGACCAGCCAGGACAACTATGTCCAGACCCGTCTGGATGGCTGGACCCTGTTCTCCAGCGATACCTCCACCATGACCGACCAGACCGAGCAGAGCATCTACGCCATTGCATCGGGCGGCCTGTTTGGCCTGGGCATCGGCAACAGCCGCCAGAAACACCAGTGGCTGCCCGAGGTCACCAACGACTTCATCTTCCCGGTTCTGTGTGAGGAGCTGGGGTTCATCGGGGCCCTGGTCTGCATTCTGCTGTTTGCGGCCCTCATCATCCAGGGCATCCTCATCGCCATGCGGGCGCCCGACCTGTTCGGCAGCCTGCTGGGGGTGGGCATCATGGGACAGATCGCCTGGCAGGTGTTCTGCAACATCGGCGTTGTCACCAACACCATCCCCAACACTGGCATCAGTCTGCCTTTCTTCTCTTCGGGCGGCACCAGTCTTTTGATGCTGCTGGGACAGATGGGCGTCATGCTCAGTATTTCCCGGGTAGGCAATGCCCGCATCGAGGAACGACGACGCCGCAAGCTGGAAGCCTTTGCCAAAAAGCTGGAGCAGGGTACCCGCACGGTTTATCGCCGGGGCGGCACCGCTCATTCGATCTGATTTTGTATTGTGTGATGTAACGGGAGGCAGGGTATGCGTGTTCTGATTGCGGCCGGCGGTACGGCCGGGCATATCAATCCTGCACTGGCCATTGCCGGTGCGATCAAAAAAGGAGACCCCGCGGCGGAGATCCACTTTGCCGGACGGCGGGAGGGGATGGAGTACGGTCTTGTCACCAAAGCCGGATATCCCTTCCATCATATCGAGATCAACGGGTTCCAGCGCAAGCTGACGCCCAAAAACATCGGCCGTAATGTGGTGGCGGTGTGGCATCTGGCCATCAGCGGCCCGCGCTGTGCGGCCATCCTGCGGGAAGTCAAGCCGGATCTGGTCATCGGCTGCGGAGGTTATGTCAGCGGTCCCATTGTCCGTGCGGCAGCCCGCAAAGGGATTCATACCGCCATCCATGAGCAGAACGCCTTCCCGGGTGTGACCAACAAACTGCTTGCCAAGGCAGTCGATCTGGTCATGGCGGCCAGTGAGGCGGCAGTGGCAAAGCTGGGAGCTCCCGAGCCAAGCTGGATGCGGGAGACAAGACGGTGATTCTGAGCTTCGGCGGCAGCCTGGGCGCCCGCCGCATCAATGAGGTGGTAGCGGACCTTTGCGCCTGGGAGCAGAAGACCCAACAGAAAATCCTGCACCTGCATGCCACCGGCAGCCGCGGCGTCGAGCTGTTCCGCAACCTCGGCAAGGAGAAAGGGTTTGCTCCCGGCAAAAACCTGGTGGTCCGGGAATATATCGACAATATGCCTGAGTTGCTGGCAGCGGCGGATCTGGTGATTTCCCGCTCCGGCGCCCTGACGCTGGCCGAGCTGGAGGCCATGGGCCGTGCCGCCGTGCTGGTTCCCAGCCCCAACGTGGCCGAAAATCACCAGTACTATAACGCGCTGGAACTGCAGCAGGCGGGAGCCGCTGTGGTGATCGAGGAGAAGGACCTCACCGGCGACAAACTCATTGAGACCGTGCAGAGTCTGATGTCCCAGCCCGGCCGCCTGGCCGAGATGGGCCGCAACGCCAAGACATTGGGCCGTCCCGACAGCCTGGATCTGATCTGGGCGGCACTGAAGAAACTCTGCGCCTGAACTGTCCGGCAAAGCGGAGGCACAGCGGCGCCTGACACAACGAAACAAGAAAACCTGTGTGCTACTGGCCACAGTAACGCCAAATCGCCTCCAAAACGGTCGAACGCCGCTTTGACGGTATGGTTTGGCGGTTTCGTTTTATTTTGGTAGGAAGGGGAAGGAGGGGAGCGCATGGACCGTGACGTACAAAGCCGAAGACAGAAAGCCGGTGCGGCATCCCGTGCCGCCTCCCGGCCCCGGAACCAGCAGCCTCAGCGTCCCCGACAGGCAGTCCCCCCAAAAAAAGGCCTGGGCAGCCGGGTAGGGCTGGAAAAGCGCGGCACACCCGCAAGCCCGTCCGGCAATCCACAGGGGGCCGGGGCGACGGGGCGCGGCGCACCCAGACAGACCTCTGCCCGTCAGCGCCCCGCAGGCAGTCAAATGCCCCCCCAGCAGATGCCGTTGCGCGGCCAGCCATCCCGCCGCCCGTCCCAGCAGAAGAACGGCGGGCGATACCGCAGCCGTCCCACCAATCCGCAGTCACCGGGTTACCGCCAGGGGGCGGCCCGACCGCCGCGCCGGGTGACGCAGGTGGAGAAAATGCGTATCCGCCGCAGGCGCAAGATTATGGGAATCCTGTGCCTTCTGGGTGTGCTGGCGGCGGGCGTGGTACTGTCCATCAACCTGCTGTTCAAGGTTACCGATTTCCGCGTCGAGAATACCGACCGCACCACCCCGGCCAATACCGGCATCTATACCGAACAGCAGATTATTGATCTGCTGGGAGTGCAGACAGGGGATAATCTGTTTGGCTTTTCCACCCGGGAAAAATCGGAACAGCTGCAGGCGCAGCTGCCCTATCTGGATGTGGTGGAGGTGGATATCCAGATGCCCGGCACGGTGGTCATCAAGGTGCAGCCCGCCATCGAACGCTTTACCCTGGAGACCACCGGCGGTTGGCTGGTGCTCAGCGACGGTCTCAAGGTGCTTCGTTCGGAGGCATCCCGACCGGAGGGCCTGATCCTCCTGGATGCTGGGGTGCAGCCGGATTCCCAGCTGACGCCGGGATCCTATCTGCGCCTGGCAGCGGACGATACGCTTCCCGCCGCCACTCCCGAGACGGCGGAAACCGCCGATCCTGCCGGAGAAGATTCCACTGCGGATGCCGATACCCAACCGGAGGAAACGTCCGTCAATGATGTGCTCTTTTCCATTGTTGACAAGATGGAGGAACAACAACTGCTGGATGGCGTGTCCATAATCGCTCTGCGGGATTTGGACGAGATCAATTTCCTCTATCAGGGGCGTGTGTCGGTGCTGCTGGGAACCTCCAACAATCTGGATTACAAGATGCGTATGGCGTCCAATGTCATCCTGGACGTGGACGGTAAGGGGCTGACCCAGACTGATCACGGCACGCTGGATGTTTCCTATCAGCGCAGCGACGGCGATATTGTGGCCTACTTCATGCCCGCCGACCCCACCCCCGAGGCAGGGGATGGGGATGCTGCGGGAGATTCCGGCGGCGGGACTGAAGACGGCAATGCTGCCGGGGACGGAAACGGCGAACCTTCCAGCAGTTCCGACACCGACAGCGGCGACGCCTGAAAACAGACGGGATCCCAAAACCACACCAAAGACGACAAAAGAGGCTTCCTTCTCCTGTATGGGGAGAAGGAAGCCTCTTTCCTATGTCTGTGAAGAAACGGGGGGAAAACGCCTGCCGGAAAGACGGGAATGGAATTTACGATTCTTTTTCAGCTTCAGCAGGGGCAGGGACAGGAGTTTCCAGATAGACGCTGGTGGAGGGGAAGGCAAAGTCGCAGCCGTCCTGCGCCATGATGTCCATGATCTGCCAGTTGAGACGGCTTTTCAGCTGGCGGAAATCGTCCCCGCCCAGAGCGGTCACATAGCAGCGGAGCTCGATGTCGATGCTGGAAGCCCCGAAGTTGGAAAGGTTTACGTGGATGGTGTCCGGCAATACCTGAGGATCTTTTTTGAGCATGGCCCGGAAATCATCACACAGGGTTTCCAGCTGCTTGCGCGGCGTGCCGTAGGTGACGCCCACCGTGGTGCTGAGCAGACGGTTCTGGCGGGTGGTGGCGTTGCAGATGTACTCGGCGCTGACCTTGGAGTTCTCCACCGTGATGACGCTGTTGTCCAGGGTGCGGATGCGGGTGGAGCGGAAGGAGATGTCCTCCACTGTGCCCTCAAAGCTGCCCAGGGTGATGTAGTCGCCTATGCCGAAGGGACGCTCAATGACCATGGAGGCACCGGCAATCAGGTTGGACAGGGTGGACTGGGCACCCAGAGAAATGGCCAGTCCGGCAATGCCTGCACCGGTGATCAGGCCGTTGACTTCGCAGCCCAGAAGATTCAGCACCTGAATACCGCCGAACAGCAGGACCAGAGCGCGGTAGATCTTCTCAAAGAAGCTGTTCATGG
>JAHZHS010000089.1:0-5548 GCA_019420135.1 Oscillospiraceae bacterium
TCCAAGCGGGCGGTGGACAAGCTGACCCTGGTGACGGTGCACAAGGTCCGCTGCCTGCGCGGGGGAACCCTGATGGAACTTCCTCCCACGGCCCTGGTGCGGGATGATATTGTGGAGTTCGGCCCCGGCGAGCAGATCTGTGCCGACGGGGTGGTGCGCAGCGGGGAGGTTCAGGTCAACGAGGCCCTCATCACCGGCGAGGCGGACCCGGTTGCCAAGCAGCCGGGGGACGGCCTGCGCTCGGGCAGCTTTGTGATGGCAGGCCGCTGCCGGGCTCAGTTGACCCGGGTGGGGGCGGATTCCTACGCCAACCGCCTGATGGTGGAAGCCAAGACCGACGTGCGCTTGGCCAAGAGCGAGATGATGCGCTCGCTGGACAGGCTGATCCGGTTCATCGGGCTGATCCTGCTGCCCTTCGGCGTCATGCTCTTTTTGCAGCAGTATGATGTTCTGGCCCTCAGCCTGCGGGATTCCATCGAGGCCACCGTGGCAGCGCTCATCGGTATGATCCCGGAAGGGCTTTACCTGCTCACCAGTGTGGCACTGGCGGTGAGCATGATTCGCCTGGCTCGGCAAAAGGTGCTGGCCCAGGATATGAACTGCATTGAGACGCTGGCCCGGGTGGATGTGCTCTGCGTGGACAAGACCGGCACCATCACCGAGGCAGAGATGGAGGCGGGGGAGCCCCTCCTTCTGGATGCCGGACGCTGGGACGCGGTCCGCACACGGGAGATCCTGCTGGCCTTTTACGGGGACAATGAGCCGGAAAATGACACGGCCCGTGCCATGGCCCGCCGCTTTGGCGGAACATCGGACTGGGTGCGGCAGCATACGGTGCCCTTCAATTCGGCGTACAAGTGGAGCGCCGCCACCTTTGCGGGGCACGGCAGCTTTGTCATCGGGGCGCCGGAATTTGTGGCGGGCAGCCGCTATTCCGAGCTGGCCGCCCAGGTGGAACCCTGCCTTGCCCGGGGCTACCGGGTTCTGCTGCTGGCGGCCTGTGACGGGGAGCCCGACCCGGCCGCGGGACTGCCGGTTTCGGCGCTGCATTTCATCGCCCTGATCCCCCTGTCCAACCGTATCCGGCCCGAGGCCCCCAAAACTTTCCGGTACTTTGCCGGGCAGGGAGTGGAGGTCAGGGTCATTTCGGGGGATAACCCCGCCGCGGTCAGCGAGGTGGCCCGCCAGGCAGGCGTAGCCGGTGCCGAGCGGTATGTGGATGCCTCGACGCTGCGCACCGATGAGGCGTTGGCCTCCGCGGCCGAGAAGTATACCGTTTTCGGGCGGGTGACCCCGGAACAGAAGCGGAAACTTATTCATGCCATGCAGGAGGCGGGACACACCGTGGCCATGACGGGCGACGGCGTCAATGATGTCCTCGCTCTCAAGGATGCCGACTGCGGCATCGCCATGGCATCGGGGGCCCAGGCAGCCTCCCAGGTGGCGCAGCTGGTACTGACCGATTCCAACTTTGCCGGTCTGCCCGCCGTGGTGGCGGAAGGCCGTCGGGTCATCAACAATATCCAGCGATCAGCCTCCCTTTTTCTTGTCAAAAACATCTTTTCCTTCCTACTCAGCCTGCTGACGCTGTTCATCGCCATGCCCTATCCGCTCCAGCCGCTGCAGCTCACCCTGATCTCGGCCACGACCATCGGCATCCCGTCCTTCATCCTGGCACTGGAACCCAACCATGAACGCATCCGCGGCCAGTTTTTGCGCAATGTGTTCCGGGCGGCATTGCCGGGAGGACTGACTGACCTCATCCTGGTGCTGGGCGTGCAGGCCTTCGCCTATGCGTTTGACCTGCCCAACGCAGTTCTCTCCACCATCTGCACGCTGGTTATGCTGGGGGTGGGCCTGACGGTGCTCTGGTATGTCTGCCGCCCCTTCACGCCGCAGCATGTGATACTCTGGACAGGGATGCTGGTGCTGGGAGCAGCCTGCGCCTGCATCTTTGCTCCGGTGCTGGAACTGGTCCGCCTGGATCTGCAAGGAGCACTGGTGCTGCTGGTGTTCTGGGCCCTCACCGTTCCGGTCATGCGGGCAATGCGGGCCGCCGTTTCGGCGGCTGTGCGCTACTGGGACAAGCTGACCGGCTATCTGCCCTCTGTACAGGACCGTTTCCCGTTCTGAATCCGGGAGGCGGGGGCAACGCCGGCTTGCGGAAGGCTTATCACCCCGGCTCCTCAATCCCGCTCAAAAAAACAAACAGACCGCCTGCCCGGAAGTCTCCCGGCAGGCGGTCTGTGCATTTATGTTTGTGACAGAATGAAACCGACAACGATCATTTCAGCCGCTGGTCGGTGCCGAAGAATTTGAACATCCGGCAGTTCCCCAGCATCCGGCTGGCGACCTTTTCGGTATAGCGGGCCTCAAACACCGATTGATCCACAATGTTGGTGGTGTAGATGGTGGGGCGGCGGCAGAGCATGCGGGTGTTGACCAGCTCGTACAGCACACTGACCGTCAGCTGGGTCATGAACTCGGTGCCCAGATCGTCCAGGATCAGCAAATCCGCTTCCTTGCAGGCGTTGAGCCAGTCATCGTCGGTGTCCCGGTCAAAGTGCTCCCGGCTCAGCTGGGCGGCCAGGGCAGCGGAACTGGTGTAGAGAACGTCGTATCCCCGGTCCAGCACGGCGTCCGCCACCGCCAGGGCCAGATGGGTCTTGCCCAGCCCGGCGCTGCCGGTGAAAAGCAGATTGGGGCTTTTGGAGCTGAACTCCGCCGCCCACCTGCGGCAGTAGGCAAGGATCTTGCCCATGTAGTCCCGCACCGGTCCCCCCAGCTCGGGGTCGACGGCGGTGGGATAGCGCTCCAGCTCAAAGGAATCGAAGCTGCACAGTGCCAGCGGGGAAGCGGCATTGATCTCCTCCCGGCGCAGGGTGCGGGCCAGTTCCGCCACGCAGGAGCAGGGACGGCCGTTGGAAATGCCGGTGTCCTGACAGGCGGGACAGGTATATTTCGGCACGAACTCCTCCGGCTGGTACCCGGCTGCCCGGATGACCCGGTTCAGAGTCTCGCCCGCCTGTTCAAAAGCCCGCTGAGCGGCCAGACGCTTGGTGATGTCGGCACCCTGGGCGGCGGTCATCAGGTAGGCGGCGCCCAGCCGGGTGCGCTGAGCCTCTGCCTCACCGATCTCGGGATGGCGGCGCAAGGCCTCGGTGCGCAGGGCCTCGGCGCGGGTGACGGCGCGCTGACGGCGCGCGGCGACCTCGCGCTGGGCGGCGCGGAAGAGTTCATCCTTGGTTCGCATGGCTTATCCCTCTGTTTCCTCATCAAATACCGCATTCCAGTTGCGGTTGAACATATCTTTCATCGGTTTGGCAGGGGCCTTTCCGGTAGCCAGAATGTTGGCGGGGGAGAGCGCTCCCTTGCCCCGCACGGCCTGTACCGTTGTCAGCCCCTGGGAGCGCCACGACCGCAGAATGCCGTCCACATAGCGGATGGTGCGGTGGTTCTCGGCACGCAGCAGGGCCTCCTCGATCATGTCGGCGCCGATGTGCCATTCCTCGTGCCAGCGGGCGACGGCCCGGCGGTCCCACTGGGTGAGAGTGTGCGGCTCCACACCGAACAGCTTGGCAGCCTCGGCGCACCATTCCTCCCGCTGCTGGGCGCGGCGCAGATAGCGCTCGGCGTCCTCGCCGGTCTCCACGCCGGCTTCCCGCCAGCGCACCAGTTCCCGGGCGACGGCACCCACCGTGCGGCGGCCCTGCCGGGCAACCTCGGCACAGCAGAGCAGTACCACATCGGGCTGCCATCCGTCGGAGAGATACAGCCCCACCAGACGCTGCAGGTCGCTGCGGCCCAGCGCTTTGCCAAAGGCTGTCTGAGCCTCCTCGCACAGGACGCTCACATAGGGATCGTTGATGCTGGCAAGGTCGATCTCCTCAGCCCGGGCGGCGGGAGCAGGAGCCGCCGCTGTGGTGCCGCGCTCCCGTTCCAGGAGCCCGGCGCCTGCCCAGTACTGCAGGGCACGGTTGGCGGCCTCGACGCTTTTGAGTCCCAGATCATGGGCGATGGTGCGGGCATCGGTGCACCCGGAACTCAGCACATACAGCGCGACCCGGATGAAATCTCCGTCGGTGCGCGGCAGTTGCGAAAAGATCAGCTGCGGCACCGATACGGTATCGCCGCTGAGATTGGCCAGCTTATAGATCATCCCAATATATCCCCCTGAAAAAACCGCAAACTTAATGCTATTATAGCATCGGGCAGAAAATCTGTAAACCGAACCCTGTCCCCCGGAAAAGATTGGCGGGGAAAAAGGCAAAACGCCGAAAATCCATCTGTGATTTTGGCGGAATTTTTCGGGCTGTCCGGTTGCAAGGTTTTTGCGATGCCACTAAAATAGTAATTAGTGATACCGAACGCCCGTCCCAGCGGCGGGAAAAGCTGAAAGGAGCTGTGCAGGATGGGAATCAACATGGTCAAACTTCCGACAAAAAAGGCGGATCTGTATTTGCGTGTGGCAAAGGGGCATTTTGCCACCAGCCACAGCCATATCAACTATTATATTGATGTGACAATGCAGAAGACCCGTCTGTCCGAGGCCCGCGCGGTGGCGAGGGAGCTGGTTTCCGCCTACAAGCTGACCACCATTGTGGACACGGTTCTGTGCCTGGATGGCACCGAGGTCATCGGAGCCTGCCTGGCCAGTGAACTGACCCGCGACGGCTTTGTGAACATGAATGCCCACCAGACCATCTACGTGGTCACTCCGGAGCATACCACCGGCAGCCAGCTGCTTTTCCGGGAGAATATCACCCCCATGATCACCGGCAAGCATGTGCTGATTCTGGCAGCGTCGGTCACCACCGGCTATACCGTTCAGGCTGCCATCGAGGCGGTCAAGTATTACGGCGGCATGGTGGCAGGCCTGGCGGCCATCTTTGCCACGGTCAAGGAGTGCGAGGGCTATCCGGTGGCATCCATCTTTGATCCCAACGATCTGCCCGATTACAAGACCTATGACTCTCACCAGTGCCCGTACTGCAAGGCGGGCCAGCGGATCGACGCTCTGGTCAACAGCTATGGGTATTCCACCCTGTGATGTGCCGGAGCCTCTGCGGGATGATATAGAATAAAATGTGACATCCGGCTGCTATGGAGGTTTGGCAGCCGGATGTATTTGTAATTTGTGGAAAATCAGCCGGCCGGTTTTGCCGGAGAAAGGCGGAGCGCCGTGTGGCACCGCCGTGACATGCCGAACGCTTGCGCCGGGAGAATCCCGCGAGGCAGGCAGCTACTTGAAATCCGCACCTGGATAGAGTACTATGAGGAAATAATACCGTCAATATAGCGGTGCCAGCAGGAGGTATGCTCATGGCAGAAAAACGTTCCCGGAAGCCGAATCCGCCCCAGGCTGCGCCCTTGTTTGCGGACGAAAAGAAACGCACCGTGTATGATCAGGATCAGGACACGGAATATGTCCAGTTCCGCCGCAAAAAGAAAAAAAGCAGCGGAAGCGATCTCCTGTATACCATCGCCATTGTGGTTTTCGCCGTCATTTTCCTGGTCAGCGGCGGGATGCTGGTCAAGCGGCTGTGGG
>JAHZHS010000089.1:5558-8586 GCA_019420135.1 Oscillospiraceae bacterium
CGAGCTGTCGGATCTCATCGAGGATACGCCGCAGACGGTTCCCCAGGAGAGTGAGGAGAGCGGCAACGCCGAAAAGTTTGCCCGCCTGTTGGAGCGCAACCCGGAGTTCATCGGCTGGATCAGCATTGAGGGCACCAATCTGGATTTCCCCGTCATGTATTCTCCCACACGGGCGGATTTTTACCTCCGGCACGATTTTGAGGGGGAGTACAGCAATTACGGTGTGCCTTATCTGGATGAGGACTGTACGCTGACGGCGGATGCCCGCAGTGACAACCTCATCATTTACGGCCACAATATGAAGACCGGCACCATTTTCGGCTGCCTGACCGGGTACAAGGACGCATCCTATTACAGCGAGCATCCCGATATCACCTTTGATACCCTGTACGGTGACGGTACCTATGAGGTCTTTGCGGCCTTTGCCATTGATGTGGCGACGGATACCGGCTTTGCCTACAATACCTATATAGATATGGACGAGGCCTCTTTTGACGAGTTTGTGGGGGAGGTCAAGCGCCGCAGCGATGTGGACAGCGGCATCACGCCCCGGTACGGTGATGAACTTCTGACACTGTCCACCTGTGAATATTCCAGCAGCAACGGACGGTATGTGGTCTGTGCACGGCGGGTGGAAAATGCCGTCTGAATGGGAAGGAAATCGCCTTCGGGGCTTGCCGCCGCGCTTTTGGTGTGGTATGCTTGAAGTGCGCAGACAGCCTGTCTGGATTTTGGTGTA
Source organism: Oscillospiraceae bacterium (assembly GCA_019420135.1). Classification (GTDB taxonomy): domain Bacteria; phylum Bacillota; class Clostridia; order Oscillospirales; family Ruminococcaceae; genus Gemmiger. The sequence continues at coordinate 6,298 of JAHZHS010000089.1, forward strand.
AGAAACTGGAAAGGGAGAATGCGCGCGGCGGGGCGGCCGTTGCCCTTGACGGCCGCCCTGCTTTTTTTTGATAAACGGTCCGGGACCCGGGCCGGCAGCGGATACAACCCCACACCTGCCCACGCATATGAATACATATGGACCGAAAGGGCGGATACACGATAACCCAATTCAGAAACAACGGAGGGAACAGATATGTGCGGAATCGTTGGATTTACCGGAAAAGCACAGGTGGCGCCGATCCTTCTGGACGGTCTGTCCAAGCTGGAGTACCGCGGCTATGATTCGGCAGGCATCGCTGTGGAGGATGCCGCAGGCAAGATTGAAATCGTCAAGGCAAAAGGCCGTCTGCGCGTGCTGTCCGAAATGACCGACGGCGGCGCCACGGTACCCGGCACCTGCGGCATCGGCCATACCCGCTGGGCTACCCACGGCGAACCCTCGGTGGTCAACGCTCATCCCCATTACTCCCGCGACCACAAGATCGCGGTGGTGCACAACGGCATCATTGAAAACTATCAGGAGCTCAAGGACCGTCTGACGGCCCGGGGCTATGAGTTTGTCTCCCAGACCGACACCGAGGTCGTCGCCCAGATGATCGACTACTATTACTGCGGTGAGTCGGCGGGCGATGCCCTTGACGCCATCACCCGCATGATGATGCATGTCCGCGGCAGCTATGCCCTGGGCATCCTGTTTGCCGACCAGCCCGGTGTGGTCTATGCGGTGCGCAAGGACAGCCCTCTCATCGTGGGCGAGTCGGAGCAGGGCAACCTGATCGCCTCCGACGTGCCGGCGCTGCTCAAGTATACCCGCACCGTCTACTACATTGACAACCAGGAGATCGTCCGCCTGACCCCGGACAAGATCGAGTTCTATAACATCGACAAGGAACCCATCGAAAAAACTCCCTCCACCATCGAGTGGGACGCTGAGGCAGCCGAAAAAGGCGGCTATGAGCATTTCATGATGAAGGAGATCCATGAGCAGCCCGCTGCCGTGCGGGATACCCTCTCGCCCCGCATCAAGGATGGCCGCATCGACCTGTCCGAGATCTCCCTGGATGAGGAGACCATCCGCTCGGTGCGCCGGATGTATATCATCGGCTGCGGCTCCGCCTACCATGTGGGCGTGGCGGCGCGCTATGTCTTTGAGAGCCTGGCCCGCCTGCCGGTGGAGGTGGACGTGGCCAGCGAGTTCCGCTACCGCAACCCCGTTCTGGAAGAAAATTCCCTGGCCGTCATCATCAGCCAGAGCGGCGAGACCGCCGATACCCTGGCCGCCCTGCGGGAGTGCCATGCCCGGGGTATCCGCACGCTGGGCATTGTCAACGTGGTGGGCAGCTCCATCGCCCGGGAGGCAGACGCGGTTCTTTACACCTGGGCAGGTCCGGAGATCGCCGTGGCAACCACCAAGGCGTACTCCACCCAGCTGGCAGCCGTCTACCTGCTGGCTACCGAGTTCGGCCGGGTGCGCGGAACGCTGGACGAGGAGCAGTACTCCCATCTGGTGGAGGAACTGGAAGCCCTGCCCGGCAAGATCGAAAAGACCCTTGCGGACAAGGAGCGGATCCAGTGGTTTGCCAGCAAGTATGCGGCGGCCAAGGACGCCTTCTTCATCGGCCGCGGCCTGGATTATGCCGTCTCGCTGGAGGGCAGTCTGAAGTTCAAGGAGATCAGCTACATTCATTCGGAGGCGTTCGCCGCCGGCGAGATGAAGCATGGTCCCATCTCCCTGGTGGAGAAGGGCACTCTGGTGGTCGGCGTGCTGACCCAGCCCGACCTGTATGAAAAGACCATCTCCAACATGGTAGAGGCCAAGAGCCGCGGCGCCTTCCTCATGGGACTCACCACCTACGGCAACTATAACATCGAGGATACCGCGGGCTTTACGGTCTATGTCCCGCGCACCGATCCCCATTTTGCCACCAGCCTGTCGGTGATTCCGCTGCAGCTGCTGGCCTATTACGGTTCCTGCGCCAAGGGCCTGGACGTGGATAAGCCGCGCAACCTGGCCAAGAGCGTCACGGTGGAATGATCCTGTTTTTGACCGGTTCACACAAAACAAACTGACCAATTTTGTGCAAGATTTGCTCCGTTTGCCCCGCATTTGCAAGGGCAGACGGAGCGAACTTGTGTTATAATACACAAAAAAGACAATTCAGTGAGGCCCGGCAGCTTTGTCTTTGATTGAAACACCGCTGTTTGGCCCAGAAAGTATATTGCACAGGCAATTTCAGACGATGGAAAGTGCGGCTGCCCGGTCAGGGCGGCAGGGGAGAGGCCGGCT
>JAHZHS010000009.1:0-7851 GCA_019420135.1 Oscillospiraceae bacterium
AATGTTCAAAAAATCCACATCTTCCAAATATTGACATTTTTGTCAAGAAATCGTATACTATCCACAAGAAGTTGGGGCTTTTCGGTCGAAAAGCCCGCATATTTGGCGATGCATCGAATTCCCGAATTCGGTGCACAGAGGGAAAGGAAGGTTATTTCCATGAAATCCACCGGTATCATCCGCAATACCGATAATCTGGGCCGCATTGTACTGCCCAAGGAGCTGCGCAAGAGTTTCGGCATCGGCACCGATACCCCCCTCGAAATCTTTACCGAGGGCAATGCCATCATCCTGCGCAAGTATCGTCCTGCCGGCAGCTGTGACTTCTGCGGGGAGGTCACCACCGACACGGTGGAGTTCCGGGGCCAGCACATCTGTGCGGCCTGCCGCAAGGCCATCAGCCTGCTGTAATCTGCCGTAATACAAAAAATCACCGCACGGCAGTCCCCTTCCGGGGTGTCGTGCGGTGTGGCATGTCCCATGCTGGGGCCTTACCTTTCAGTGCTGCAGGTTCCGGACAACCTCCTCGCTGTTTTTGATGAGGTTGAGCAGGCTGGTGGCATGGCGGGGATAATCGGTGGTCAGGCTGGTGGTGGTCATGTCCAGCTGGGAAGCCGCTCGCGCCGCCTGAGCGCCGTCCTCCCCTGAAAGCTGGGCCAGAAGATCCCCCTCGGCGGCATGCATGGCGGCGTCGGTATAGCCCTGCCAGCGCGCCCGGCTGACCCGGAACATGCTGGCCACATTCCTGGGGGATGCCTGATACAGATGCCGGAACATCCGGTAGACGGCCAGCATCAGGTAGTTGCTGACTGCCGTGACAAGATCCTTGTCCTTGCAGACGGCCAGCTTGTCAAACAGGATATCCAGGGAATTTTCAATCAGCTTTTTATACATGACCGGCAGAACGCTGCCCCGGTAAACACTGTCGGTGGGAGATGCCGTGTCCGGCAGATCCTCCACCCGGATGGTCTGGCCGCTGCGCTCGGCACTGCGGCCCAGAAGATAATCACAGGACACGTTGTAGTAGTCCGCCACCTGCACCACAAATTCCAGGCCGCATTCCCGGATTCCCTTTTCATAATGGGAAAGCTGGGCCTGAGAAATTCCCAGGTCCTGCGCCGCCTGTTTTTGGGTGATTCCGCGTTCTTTCCGCAGCAACGTGATGATGCGATTGAATTCCATCGCCATGATTTCCTGCCGTCCTTGCCCGGGCAGGCCCTGCGCTGTCCCCTCCGCATGGGCGCAGTGAGGCCGTACCCGAATTTGTTCTACGTGCTGTACATTATATCTTTGCAAAAACATTTTGTAAATACAAAAACCGCCAAGTTTTGACAGCCCAATTTGGCAGTTTGACAGTTTGATGAAAAGCGGGACAAGATATAGACATCAATATGGTACTGCGTGTGCAAATATTGTACCCGGAAAAATTATCCAGTAAATCTTCTTTTTATTTTGTAATAAAATTGTAATAATTGCCAGGTGTGCGGCATCCCCGTTCTGCGGGCTTGTGACCGGTTCCGCCGCCCCCGAAAATACAAGGAGGAAACATCTTGAAATACTATAAGCTGCATCTGATCCGTCACGGGCTGACCGCCGGCAATCTGGACGGCCGCTACATCGGCAGCGGCACCGATCTGCCCCTGTGTGACGAGGGCCGTGCCCAGCTGGAGGACCTCAAGCGGCAGTTTGCCTATCCGGAGGTTCCCCTGGTCTTTTCCTCTCCCCTGCGCCGCGCAGTGGAGACGGCGGAGATCCTGTTTCCCGGCGTGAAGGTGATTGAGCTGCAGGATCTGCGGGAGATGGCGTTCGGTGTGTTTGAAAACCGTCCCCTCAACGAGCTGGTCAAGGACCCTGCCTTTGCCAGGTGGATGGACCCCACCAGCCATGAGGTGCCCGAGGGTGCCGAGGACCGGGCGGCCTTCTACCGGCGCACCGGCGAGATGCTCATGAAGCTGTTTGAGTATATGTTCCGGACCCACACCGAGGAGGCAGCCTGCATCACCCACGGCGGCGTCATCATGAGCATGCTGGCCCAGCATGCCCTGCCCCAGCGCAAGCCGGAGGAGTGGATGACCGATCCCGGCGCCGGCTACTCGGTGCGCTGCGACGCCGAAATGTGGATGCGCGACAAGCTGGTGGAGGCCTTCGACATCGTGCCGGAAGGCTATCTGGACGGCCAGGAGGATGCCGAAGACTGAGACAGGCATTTCCCCGCCCTGCTCCCGGAACTTGCTTCCGCAGCCCTGAAATGGCAAAAAGGCCCGCTCCCCAACTGGGAGCGGGCCTTTGCTGTATTCTGTTGCAGGGATCGGCGGATCAGCCTTCGGAGGAGGCCGTATCTCCCTCCCCGGAGGAATCGCTCTCCGGCTGCATCTGGGCCGTCAGCTGAGCCTGGTAGGCGTCGTAGTCCTGCTTGGCCTGGGCGGCGGCCTCGTCGCTGATGCCCGACGCCAGCAGGGCCGGCTTGGCGGGCAGGGCCTGCTCGGTGCCGTCCTCGGCCACCACCCGCAGGGCCTGGCCATAGTAGCCGCCCCAAATCCCGATGAAGCTCTTGCCCCGGTTGACGGTCAGGCTGTTGCCCTCCAGGTCGGTGAGCACCAGCGGTGCGGTGGCATCCCCCTTGGTCCAACGGATTTCCTGCCAGCCGCCCTTGGTCAGGTAGAGGCCGGTGCCGCCGGACAGGTCATACTGCCGGGTATAGCCGTCATCCTTGACACCGGAGGAGGCATACAGCACAAACACATTGGTGAAGGCCGCCTGCTGTCCTGCATCGGCATCCATGGCCTCGGAGCCGTCGGTGTTGGTCTTGAAGTAGACGCCGTCGTTCACCGAGTAGTAGAAGCCCTCCGTGTCGCTGTCCGAGAAGGTGATGTGCAGCTCGGTGGCATTGCGGACGGCAGGGTCGGCGCGCTCCCCGAAGTCGAACAGCTGAATGGTATCCCCCTCGGCGGAGGTGCCGTACAGGCCAAGGCCTCCCTGGATCAGATCACCGGTGGTGTACCAGCAGTTTTCCTCCCGGTAGCCGCTGGCCTGTCGGTCTGCGTCAAAGGCAAAGGCCGCGGTGCCGGTGTGGTAGCCGTCCACGTCCTGATAGCTCAGCACATTAAGCAGATTGTAGGCGTAGACATTCTTGTCGATATGCACCGGGATGGCGTTGAGAGGCAGGGCAAACTGAAGCATCAGGTCCCGGCCGGCCGCCACGGGTCCCGCCTTGCTGATGGAGTCCACACTGGGAAATACCGCCAGCATTCCGGCAGTGCTGCCCTCGGTCACACCCTCGATGATCAGATCGGCCCGGGCGATTCCCCACTGGGGCAGGGTGCCGTCCCCGGTGCGGATCTGCACCGCCACCGGGCGCTTGCCCCGCAGGCTGCCCTCCGGGTCTGACTCTCCCGTCAACATATTGACGCCGGGCACAGGTGTGGGGGTGGGTTCGGGCGTTGCGGTGGGTGCCGCGGTGGGGGAAGTCTCCGGTGTTGCTGCGGAAGAAGGCTCCCCGCCGAAAAGGCTGCATCCCGCCAGGGACAGCGCCAGAGTTGCCGCCAGCACAGCGGCCGGGAATCGTCTCATGTCAAATTACCTCGCTTGGATTCTGGGCAGACAGCGCCTTCGACCGGTTTCGCACCTGCCCGAAAAATGCAAAAAGGGGAATCCGCCAACGGCCGGCATGCGGCCCCTGGCGGTTCCCTTTTCAGCTTGCGTGATCAGTCAACGTAATCGCTGACAGAATCGGTGGAGCCTTCGCCGGCTTCCACGGCTTCCTCATCCACGACCTGCTCGGTGGTGGCCACATCGCTCTTGTTCAGATCGTAGTCGGCCAGGGTGCCGGTCTCGAGGTTGACCGCCTCGTCCACGTCCACAACGGCAACGTAGCTCTTGCCGATGTTGACGGGCAGCTGCTGATCGCTGCACTGGCCGTCCTCGGTCAGATAGTACAGGCGCAGGGCCTCCAGCGGGGTGCCCTTCTGCCAGTAGATCTTCTCGATCTTGCCGCCGTAGCAGTAATAGCCGATGCCGCCGTTGCCGTACTCCACGTCCTGGATGTCGTGGCTGTCGCCGGGATAGGCCTCAAAGTCGGTGTAGAGGATAACCAGGTTGGTGAAGGCCAGCTGCTGGTCGTACTCTTCATCGATGGTATCCCGCCAGGAGCCGTCGGTGGAATAGTACTGCTGCATCTTGTAGGTGGTGGTGCCCTCGTCGTAGAGGAAGCGGGTCTTGTAGCTGGCGCTGTGGGTGATGGCCACATACTCGCCGTCGGAAACCACCGGGCCGTACTTGTCGCTGTAAGCGCTGTCCGGGCTGTTGGTCAGATCGCGGACGGGATTTTCCTGCCGGTAATCCACAAAGTTGAAGAAGGTGGAGTTGTAGGTGCGGTTCATATCCACGCCCATATCGGAGATATACTTGGCAATGTTCTCGCCGCTGGTGTACATGGTGTGCTCTTTTCCCAGACCGTTGCCGTAGCTCAGACCCTGCCAGTTGACACGGTCGTAGTCGCGGTAGCCGTTGGCGGCATCGGTGTTGTTGAGCAGGCCGTACTCATAGTTCTTGGCGTACTCGGTCATGAAGACGCTCTCGCCCTCATGGATATACAGCGCCTGCCAGGGCAGGATCAGCTGGAAGAATTGGTCACGGCCGGAGCGGACGGGTCCGATCTCCTCAATATCATTGTAGTCGTTGAACAGGGGCATGAAACGGGTGATGCCGCCCTCCACCTTGATCTCGAAGAGCATCTGTGCCCGGGACAGACCACGCTGGGGACGGGCCACGGTGATGTTGTTGACCATAATCGCCGTGATGCGCTGGCCCTCGGGGTAATCGTCGCCCTTGGGCTCGCCGGTCAGGACGTTGGCCTCATAGGGTTCCGGGGTGGGGGTAGGTTCCGCCACTTCTTCCTGCTGCTGGGTCGGCTGGGATTCCGGCACAGAGATCGTATCGGTCTTTTTGCATGCGGAGAGCAGCATGGTGCATGCCGACAAAACCGCCAGGACACAAAGGAAATTACGCTTCATGGACAGTCCTCTCTTCTTTCTGGATCGTTTTTTGCAGGTCCCGCCCCGCCGGGGGCCTGTAACCGTGCTGTCATTATTTTCTTTATTCTACTTGCTTTGGGACGATTTGTAAAGGCGGAAGCAGGATTTTTACAAGCATTTCCTTCCTGTATCCTGCTGTCCGCTGCGCGGCTGGACATATCAGTTCCCCTGTGCAGAATGTTTCTTCCGGGGAAGCAGCGGTCGCAGCAGCCGCCCCGCCCCGGTCAGGGCGCGGCAGGCGATCATGGCCAGCCCGAACCAACCGATCACCGGAAAGAATCCCCCCACCAGACGGTCAAAGGGCAGGGCGGAACAGGCCCATCCCGCCAGCGCCGCCCCCAGCACCGCCCGCCGGCTGCCTCCCAGGCAGCCCGAGACGCCAAAGAGCAGAGGCGCAGCGGTGGTGTAGACCCCGGCCAGCAGCACCGGCAGCGCCGCCCAGGCCGCCCGGGGCCACAGTTCCGCCGCCAGCGCCACCGCCGGGGCAGGGCTCGCCATCGTCCCGGGGCAGTGGGAGAGCCCGCCGTGGAGCAGCAGCAAAGCCGCGCCGAAAATTCCGCAGGCCGTCAGCGCTGTACGCCTTGCCTCGCCCCCTCCCCTTACAGTCTGCCCCATTCCCTGCAAAAAAGGCACCAGCAGGTAAAAGTTGTACCCTGCATAGATCAGGGCCGCCATCCACCAGCTGCGGGCGGGCGGCGGCAGGGCGGGCAGAGCCTGCGCCCCAGGGGTTTCCCGGAGCAGAGCGGCGGCGCCGGTGCCCACCGCAAAGACCGCGATGAGAGGTCCCAGCCTGCCCAGCAGGTCGGTCATGCGGGTCAGGCCGCCCCACACAGTGGCCAGGGTGGCGGCCAGCATGAGGGTGCGGCCCAGCCAGGAAGGCAGGCCGGACGCCGTCGCCAGCATGGCCCCCGCTCCGGCCAGCATGACCGTATATACCCCGAACAGAAACACCGGGGCAGCGCCCTGGAGCAGCATTCCCGCCGGGCGTCCGCACCAGCGCGCGAACACCGGACCGCCGGCGGCATCTCCCAGCATCCAGGTACAGGCGACAGCCAGCACCAGGCAGGCAAGGCAGGCCCCCAGCGCCCCCCGCAGTCCCCCGTAAAGGGAAAAGAACTGCACCACCTCCTGGCCGCTGGCAAAGCCCGCCCCGATCAGGCAGGCGACGATGGCCCCCGCCCGGTGCAGCGTTTTTCCCGATCTGTACATGGCCGCTCCCCCTCTCTGGCAGAGTCTATGCGGCAAGGTAGGTCCCCATGCCCTCCCGGCCGGGGGTGAAACGCCAAAAGGCGGCCCGCCCTCTGTGGGGGCAGACCGCCTTGTCGGATCGGATGTCAGGGTTTGGGGAAGGTCACCCGGATGGTGGTGCCGGTGCCCACCTGGCTCTTGAGGTCGATGCGGGCGCCGTGGAGCATGGCAATGTGCTTGACGATGGCGAGCCCCAGTCCCGTACCGCCGGTGGCCTTGCTGCGGCTCTTGTCCACCCGGTAGAATCGCTCGAACACCCGGGCCTGGGCATCCTGGGGAATTCCGATGCCGTTGTCCTCCACCGCAAAGTAGGGACAACCGTCGCCGTCGGTGCCGCTGTACAGGGTCACATGGCCGCCGGGCCGGTTGTATCGGATAGCGTTGTCACACAGATTGGTGACCAGCTCGGACAGCAGGTCCCGGCTGCCCATGAGGGTGGCGGGCTCCGCCTTGTACTGCAGGGTCACGTAGGCCTTGCGGGCGTTCATAGTCATGTTGACGCAGGTGTCCCGGGTGATTGCCGCCAGATCCACCGGTTCCGGCTCAAAGGATTTCTCCTTGCGGTCCCGCATGCCGTCCAGCTCGGACAGCTGCAGGATATCGGTGACCAGGGTGATCATGCGGCTGGCTTCCTTGTGGATGCGCTGGGCAAACACCGGCACATCCTCGCTCTTGGCCATGCCGTTCTCCATCAGCTCGGCATAGCCGGAAATACTGGTCAGCGGGGTTTTCAGCTCGTGGCTGACGTTGGCGGTGAATTCCCGGCGGATGGCCTCATTGTCCTCCCGCAGCTTGCGGTCGGACTGCACCGTGTGGGCCAGCAGCGCCAGCTCCTCATAGGGGACCTCCGCCTCAATGGTGTCGATGTGCTCGGCCATGCGGGTGATGGGCCGCACCAGTGCCCGGGTCAAAAGCCAGGCCAGCAGCGCCCCCAGTGCCAGCACCAGTATCACGCCCACGATGAGAAAGGGCAGCACCCGGTTGTAGGCCGACCAAAGATCCCCCGTATCGTCCGCCAGCCGCAGGATGTTGCCGTCGGACAGCAAGATGGCATAATAGTGTGTCTCATAGCCCAGGGTCCGGCTGTGGCGGGTGTCGGAACCCCGGCCGCTGTCCAGCGCCTGCCGGACTTCCGGGCGGTCCAGGTGATTCTCCATGCCGGAGGCGCCGGTGCTGTCATACAGCACATTGCCGTCGGGGTCAATGAGGGTAAGGCGCAGGGAATCCCCCTCATCCAGATAGCCGTCCAGCGCGCCGCCGCCCTGGATGCGGTAGCCCTCAGCGATGGCAGCCGCCGTGCGTTCCAGGTCCCGGTCCAGCTGGTTGCCAAAGGCCCGCTGGAACAGCACCGCCGTGCCCAGGGCTGTCAGGGTGACGCAGATCACCCCCACCAGCACAATGGCACGCCGGATGCGCCGGGCCATACTCTCAGGCTGTTTCATCGCCGGCCTCCGCGTCGCGGCTGGACAGCTTGTAGCCTACCTTGCGCACCGTGCGGATGACATCCCCCGCCTTGCCCAGTTTCTGGCGCAGGGTGCGCACATGCATGTCGATGGTGCGGGATTCCAGC
>JAHZHS010000009.1:8016-21158 GCA_019420135.1 Oscillospiraceae bacterium
GATGAATTCCAGCACCCCGAAGGGCTTGCTGATATAATCGTCGGCACCGTGGTCAAGCCCGCGCACCACGTCGATCTCGCTGGTCTTGGCCGTCACCATGATGACGGGAATGGTGCGGGTGGCCGCATCCTCCCGCAGGCGGGACAAAATGGCATAGCCGTCCTCGTCGGGCAGCATGACATCCAGGATCACCAGCTCGGGCAGACGCTCGTGCACGGCATGCCAGAAGCTCTTGCCGTCGGCAAAGCCCTGGACCTCAAAATCGTTGGTCTGCAGGGCGTACTGCTCCAGCTCCCGTATGCTGGCGTCGTCCTCCACAATATAGATCATTGATGCTTTTCTCCCTTCCGGCGGACCCTGCGGACCGGGTCAGTCCGCGGCGTTGCCCGCCGTCGTACCCGCAGGCACGGAGACCGTTTCCTCCGGTGGGAAGGCATACCGGCCGCGGTAACGCTCGTAACGATGTTCAAATTTTTCGCTGGCACCGCTCTTGACAAAGTTCAGGTACTCGTGGGTGTCGAACTTGTCCTCCGCCACCTCAATCATGGCCACTGCGATGTTGGCGCAGTGACGGGCGATGCGCTCGTAGTTGGTCAGCAGGTCATCCAGCACAAATCCGTACTCGATGGTGCAGCCCCCCGCCTGCAGACGGGCAATGTGACGGGTCTTGACATCCCGGACCAGACCGTCCACCACCTGCTCCAGCGGCTCGATCTTGGCAGCGGCATAGCAGTCGCCCTTCTGGAAATCGTCCACCGTGCGGTTGACGATATCCTGCACGGCAGCTTCCAGCACGTTCAGGTCCTCGATGGCCTCGTGGCTAAACTGGACATTCTTGTCCCGGATTTCCCGGGCGGTCTCGATCAGATTGACCGAGTGGTCGGAGATGCGCTCAAAGTCACCGATGGTGTGCAGCAGTGTGTTGATGGCACGGTTGTCCTCCCGGGAGAGAGCCTTGCCCGACAGCTTGACCAGATAGGTGCCCAGCACGTCCTCGTAATGGTCGACGGCTTCCTCCTTGCGCAGGACCTCGTCGGCGATGGAGTCATCCCACTTGCGGGTGGTGGACATGGCCTGCAACAGGGCGGTGCGGCAGATCTCGGCCATATCGCCGCCGGTCAGGACGGCACGGCCCACCGCCACAGACGGGGTGGAGAGCAGACGCTCGTCCAGCAAAGTGGTCTGCTCGGGGGAGGCATCCTTGCCGTCGGGGACGGTGAGGATGGCCAGCCGCTCCAGCACACGGTTGAAGGGCAGCAGGATGGCGGTGGTCACCACATTGAAGATGGTGTGCACCATGGCGATGCCGAAGGTGTTGATCTGGTCATTGAAGAAGGAAAACTGGAATATGGCGTGCAGGAGATAGAATCCGCACAGGAAAACCACCGTGCCGATGACGTTGAAATACAGGTGCACAAAGGCGGTACGCTTGGCGTTCTTGTTGGCGCCGGCGGAGGAAATCAGGGCAGTGACGGTGGTACCGATGTTCTGGCCCATAATGATGGGCACAGCAGCGCTGAATGTCACTGCTCCGGTGGAGGACAGAGCCTGCAGAATGCCCACCGCGGCGGAGGAAGACTGCAGCACGGCGGTGAGCACCGCACCGGCCACCACGCCGAACAGCGGGTTGGTGAAAGCCAGGAACAGATCCATGAACCAGGCTTCCCCGGCCAGAGGACTCATGGAGGTGGACATGGTGTTCATACCGGCCATCAGGATGGCAAAGCCGACCATGATCTTGCCCACGCCCTGCTTGCGGTCCTTGCCCATCATATACATCCAGATGCCGATGAAGCCCAGAATAGGGCTCCAGGCATTGGGATTGAGCATCTGGGTGACGAAGTTGTCGCCTTCCAGACCGGAGAGGGAGAGCAGCCATCCGGTTACCGTGGTGCCGATATTGGCGCCCATGATGACGCCGATGGCCTGGTGCAGCTGCATCAGACCGGAGTTGACAAAGCCAACCGCCATTACGGTAGTGGCACCGCTGGACTGAATCACCGCCGTAACCACCATGCCCAGCAGCAGGCCTTTGATGGGGGACGAGGTCATCTTGCTCAGAATGCCCTGGAGCTTGTTGCCGGCAGTCTGTTCAAGTGCCTTGCCCATGACGTCCATGCCATACAGGAACATGGCAATGCCGCCCATCAGTGTAAAGACGTTGAACACGCTCATACCTGGGTACACTTCCATTCTCTCTTATTTTCCAATTTTCGACGCCGCCGTGCGGCGATGCGGTTTCAAAAACCGCAAGATACCGTTATCTATTATAATGGAGAAAAGGTCTGTGCCGACACCAAAACGCCGTAAAGTATTTGTAAAATCTGTGTAAAGTCGCCCCCGCAGCGCTGTTTTTGACCGTCCGGGTCCTCCCTGCAGCCGCCGGTTTTGCCTGCACGTTGCCAAAACATCGGTTCCGTGCTACCATAGCGAGAGAAAGCCACTGAAAGAAGGGAGGATCCTGCTGTGAACCGTCTGCTGTCCGCCCTGCTGGCAGCTCTGCTGCTGGCAGGCTGCGCCCCGTCCCCGGTGACGCCGGCGTCCACCCTCCCCCCTTCCTCCGGGGCTGCGGAAGCGGAGGTACAACCCTCCCCCACGCCCCAACCCACGCCCTCCCCCACACCGCTGCCCGCCAACTGGCACCGCATTCAGCCCGCACAGGACGGCACCGTAACCCTGGCCTTTACCGGGGACGTCAACTTTGCCGACGACTGGTACATCATGGAGCGCTACCGGTCCAGCGGGCGGAGCAGTTTTGCCGATAACTTTTCCCCCGATCTGCTGGAGCTCATGCGCGGGGCGGACATTCTGCTGTGCAACAACGAATTCTGCCTGTCCGACCGGGGAAGCCCCATGCCGGGCAAGCTGTACACCTTCCGGGCATCCTCCTTTGACGCTGCCTACTGGTACGACATGGGGGCCGACCTGGTCTCGCTGGCCAACAACCACTGCGCCGACTACGGCACCGATGCCTTTCTGGACACGCTGGACGTGCTCAAGGATGCAGGCATCCCCTACATCGGTGCAGGGCGGGATCTGGCCGAGGCCCAGCAGGCCCAGTACTTTGTGGCCGGAGACCGCACCATCGCCTTTGTGGGGGCCACCCGGGCGGAAAAGTACATCCTGACTCCTCAGGCCACCCAGGATTCTCCCGGGGTGCTCTACACCTACGACCCCGAGGAGACGCTGGAGGCCATCCGCACCGCGGCGGACAACGCCGACTTTGTGGTGGTCTATGTCCACTGGGGCACCGAGGGTTCCACCGTCCTGGAACAGGCCCAGACCGACCTGGCCACCGCCTACGCCGAGGCCGGCGCCGACCTGATTGTAGGGTCCCATCCCCATATCCTGCAGGGGGCGGGCTGGCGGGGAGATGTGCCGGTCTTTTACAGCCTGGGCAACTTCTGGTTCAACATGGAGACCCAGGATACCGCCCTGCTCTGCGTCACCCTGGAGGCGGACGACAGTCTGACCTGCCGCCTGCGCCCCTGTCTGCAGTCGGGCGGCGTCACCTCCCTGATGACCGCCCCTGACGACATCGCCTCGGTGCTGGACGACCTCAATGCCGTGATGGAGAGCGGCAGCTTTGCCCCCGACGGCACCCTGCTGTCCCCGGACGGCTGAACGTCCTTCCCCCTGGCGCCCCGATCCATACCGCAGCAAAAAGCTCCGCCCCGCCGACGGGTTTTCCGTCGGGAAGGTGCGGAGCTTTTTTCTTTGTCCGGTCAGCCGTAGGGAGCTTCCTCCCGCCAGCGGACAAGGCGTTCCACCGTCTCGTCGTCCTCCACCCAGCCTTCCTTTTCGCTGGGATGGGCGTCGGGTGCGTAGCTCTGCTGTACCCCCGGGACCTGGCCCTTGAGATAAGCGCGGGCTGCCTGCTGGCGGGAAGGCACCGTCCGCCGGAGGTAACAGCTCTCGCCGGCGCAGGGCATCTGCGGGGACTGCTGGACGGGGTGGGGATCACGGTCATTTCTGGGTTGCTGCATTGCGGGTACCTCCTTTGCCGCCGTGGGTGAAGCACAGCGGATGCGCTGCTTTCATTGTGTGCAGAAAGCCCGCCGTTATACCCAAAAACGGCAAAATGTGCTATACTGATAAATACGCCTGCCGGGCCTGTCCCGCGCCTGGGGCAGATCCGGCTGCTGCCGTCAAAGGAGAACTGTACCATGGAACTGAACATCAAACGGGTCGTCTATCATATCCTGGACACCGGCGCTTCGGAGCCGCTTCTGTCCGACCGGGAGACCGATCTGGACGCCGACCTGACCGAATATTTCACCGCCTGCCTGGAAAAGGCTTTTGCCGCCGACGACGGCCGCATGTGTGAGTTTCTGCCCGATTCCGCCTTTGCCCAGGAGCTTTCCTCCAACCAGGATTTCATCGACCTGTCCCGCCGCATCGCGGGGGTCATCTTTGAGCAGATGCTCCAGTATCCGTCCATCCCCGCAGGGGATCTGGCAGTGGTGGATTTTACGGTGGGCGGCGTGCCTTACCTGGGAGTTCTCAAGCTCAACTACCGTCCCGGCTACACCCATCAGACCCGCACCCTGGGCAATGCCCAGTACTCCGGCATGACGCCCCAGCGCACCCTGCTGCCCGGCAATCCCAAGGCCGACGAGGCCGCCCTCATTGATCTGGCCGCCATGCGCATCCGCCTGATCGAGAAGCGCTACGAGATGGACGGCAAAAAGGACTATTACCTGTCGGGGCGGGTGTTCGGCTGCGTCCAGGCCATGCCCGAGAAAGCCAAGCTCAAGGCGGTGTGCGAGACGGCTGCCGCCGCGGTGCGGGAAGCCTACCCCGAGCCGGAATCCCTGGACGACGTGCCTCCCTTCGACGGCGGCACCGAGACGGCAGTGGACCTGATGGTCTGCAACCAGGCGGTGGACAACACCATCGCCGTGGAGGATGTGCGTGCCCGCATGCGGGAATGCTATCCCCTGGCCGCCCCCAAGTTTGAGCAGGCTCTGGCCGAGACCGGTGTGGCCGAGGACGACCGGGTCACCGTCTCCCCCGCCCGCATGCGCAAGATGGCCAGCCGCAGTTTCCGCACCGAGAGCGGCATCGAAATCAAGATCCCGGCCGAGCTGTGCAGCAGCGACGAAGCGGTGGAGTTCATCCACACCGCCACCGGCGGACTGTCTTTGCTCATCAAGGACGTGCTGGTGTAACTTCCCGGCGGCAGCAGCCGCAGGGACCGGAGCCCGGCCGCCGCACAAAAAACATAACAAAAACCGGTCCGGCAGATTGCCGGACCGGTTTTGTTATGCAATGGAGTTCACATCATCAGGCGCTGGTCTGCGGTCAGGTTGAGCTGATCCTCGTCGGAGGAATCCTCCGCGCTCACCTTGACCATCAGGGTGCCGCGGGCAGAGTTGCCGTCGCGGTCGATGGCCGTGATGTTGATGAGGAAGCTGTCGATGCCGAGAGCCACCGACTCTGCGTCGATATGGACGGTGTAGGTGTCGTCGGGCCCCTGCTGGCCCAGCATGCTCTGGGCGAACTGCTCGCCGTCGGCCCAGGCCGAGTAGGTGACCATGGTGACCTGATCGTCGGAATCCTTGGCCGTCGACTCAATGTCGAAGCCTTCCTCCGTCAGGTTGATGGCGTTGATGTTGGACAGGGTGGGCACCGTGCCGGAATAGCTGGCAAGAGTGGTCTCACTGCTGGACACCAGCATCGTCTTCTTGAGGTTGAGGCGTCCGCCGAAATCATCATCCGCTGTCAGCAGGAAGGTATACTGGCCGGCGGACAGACTCTCGAAGGAGAGCTGATCGGCCAGGCCCGCCAGATCATAGGTCGCTGCGCCGGGCTCGGCGGTGGCGGTCTGGACAACGTTGCCGCTGTCGGTCATGACGGTCAGGTTGACCCGGGTGATGTTGCCCGGGGAGGTGATGGTACCGGAGGGCGTGAAGCTCTCACCGGTGTGCAGGCGGGTGGGATAGGAGGCCGCCGTGGCGGTCAGGGCCTGGCCGAGGCCGCTGGAACGGTTGATGTCGCTGGCAACAAACCAGGAGGACGCCGCCCCCGAGATGGAGATGGTGGCCGAGGAGACCGGGATGCGCCCGGACGGCGCGGCGGTAGAGGGGTCGGAACAGTAGAACACACCGCCGGTATAGTCCGTCACCAGGATGGCGTGGGGCACGCTGCGGTTGTAGACTACAATGCCCTCGGGGTGTTCGCGGAGCAGTGAGATCAGCTGATCCTCCACACTCGCGTTCTTGTCAAAGTAGGCGTGCTGGACCTCGATGCCCAGCATCGAGAAGTCATGGGAGAGGCCCACATAGCTCCACGCCACACGGCGCAGGCTGGACTCGGTGATGGAATCCCAGTTGTCAAGGCCATCTAAGTAAGCACGGCGGCGCATCATCATGGCCGCCGACGCCAGCGTGCAGGTGGAACTGGTCTGCTGCTTTGCGTAAAATTCATTCATTGAACGCAGGTCTTCAGCAAAGGCGGCCGGTACTGCGGCAAACATCAGGCAAAGTGCCAGAAACAATGCAAGCAGTCGTTTGTGCATGGGCGGCGGTACTTCCTTTCGTAAGAACTGTTGCTGCGGAACCCCTCGCCGGGATACCGCTTCGGGTCAACGTAATTTATAGTTTACAACTTATTTACAGCACTGTCAATTCGACAACCTGCCGTTTTCACCGGCCAAATTTTGGCGCCGCTCCCTGCATCCTGCGGTGCCATGCGGGTTCCCGCGGGTCCCCTCCGCAGGGGTGCCCCCAAAACTTTCACATTTGTATCCCGCCGGGGCTTGTCCCTCCGCCGGGGACAAAACGGGCGCCGGGGCCCCTGTGCCGCAGGCGTCCCGGCGCGGGTTTTCCTTTTGTTTTCTTCGCTCAGACGCAATTTTCAGTCAGGTGTTTTGCCTGCCGGTCACAGGCTGAACAGATCGTTCCAGGTCCGGCGGCCGATGATGCCGTCCTCGGCAAGCCCTTCCACCGTCTGGTAGGCGCGCACCGCCTCTTTGGTCTTTTCGCCGAAATCGCCGTCCGCCTCCAGGCCGGTCACCAGGGCCTGCAGCTTCTGCTGGGCGCTCTTGACGGTGGCACCGCTCTGCCCCATGCGCAGAGGAATGCCCGGGTAGACATTGTCCGGCGTGGACTGTCCGGCGGCCGCCTGGTACAGCCCGTCCCAGGTCTCCTGGCCCACCTCGCCGTCACTGTGGAGCCCCGCCACCATCTGGAAGGTCTTGACCGCCGTGGCGGTGCCGCTGCCGTAGCGGCCATCCACCACCACCGGGCGGATGGCCGTCCACCGGCGGCGGGCTCTGTTGAGCCAGGTCTGCACCAGGGCCACATCGGGGCCCCGGGAACCGCTGCGTAAAAGTTTGCCCCAATACGGAGGCTGCGCTGTGCTGGGCATGAAAAGTCAGCTCCTTTCCCAAAAAAAGGATGGCACGGCGGCGGCCCGGTACGGGTCGCTGCCGTGCCATTCCAGCACAGTCTATGCGCAAAGGGTCCTTACTGATACAGGGGGAAGCGCTCCACCAGGTCGGCCACCCGGGCGGCGACCTCCTCCTTCTTGCCGGCAAAGTCGAAGATGCAGTCGGCAATGCAGTCGGCAATGACCTTCATCTCGTCGGGGCCCATGCCGCGGGTGGTCACGGCCGGCGTACCCACGCGGACGCCGCTGGTGACGAAGGGGCTGCGCTTTTCGCCGGGGACGGTGTTCTTGTTGGCGGTGATGTGCACCTCGTCCAGGTTGTGCTCCAGCTCCTTGCCGGTGCAGTCCACATCGGACAGGTCGATGAGCATGAGGTGGTTGTCGGTGCCGCCGGAGACCAGCTTGACGCCCCGGGCGGTGAGTTCGTCCGCCATGGCCTGGGCGTTCTCCACAATGCGGCGGGCGTAGTCCTTGAACTCGGGCTTGAGGGCCTCCCCGAAGCAGACCGCCTTGGCGGCGATGATGTGCTCCAGCGGGCCGCCCTGGGTGCCCGGGAAGATGGCCGAGTTGATGCGCTTGGCCAGGTACTCGTTGTTGGTGAGGATCAGGCCGCCGCGGGGGCCGCGCAGCGTCTTGTGGGTGGTGGTGGTGACCACATCGGCGTAGGGCACCGGGTTCTGGTGCTGGCCGCCCGCCACCAGGCCGGCAATGTGGGCCATATCCACCATGAGCATGGCGCCGTAGCCGTGGGCGATCTCGGCCAGACGGGCAAAGTCGATGGCACGGGGATAGGCGGAGGCGCCCGCCACCAGCAGCTTGGGCCGGACCTTGTTGACCTGCTTGGCCAGGGCGTCGTAGTCGATGAAGCCGTTTTCATCCACGCCGTAGGCCACAAAATTGTAGTTCTTGCCGCTCATGTTCACGGGGGAGCCGTGGGTCAGGTGACCGCCCTGGGACAGATCCATGCCCATGACGGTGTCCCCCACATTGAGCAGGGCAAAGTAGACGGCCAGGTTGGCCTGGGCGCCCGAGTGGGGCTGGACGTTGGCGTACTTGGCGCCGAACAGCTCGCAGGCGCGGGCGATGGCGATGTTCTCCACCTCGTCCACATACTGGCAGCCGCCGTAATAGCGGTGGGCGGGGTAGCCCTCGGCATACTTGTTGGTCAGCACGCTGCCCATGGCAGCCATGACCGCCGGGGAGACAATGTTCTCACTGGCGATCAGCTCGATGTTCTGGCGCTGGCGGGTGAGCTCGCGCCCCATGGCGGCGGCGACTTCGGGGTCGCTGCCGGCCACAAAGCCGATGGTGTCCATCATGTCCTGATACATACTTTCGACGCTCCTCTCATACGGGTACAGATTGATCAAAGCGGGGCACCGCCCCGCGGGGAAACTTTACAGCACGCCCTTGGTGGACAATACCCCCTGGATACGGGGGTCGGGGCTGGCGGCGGCGTCCAGCGCCTTGGCAAAGGCCTTGAACATGGCCTCCAGTTTGTGGTGGTCGTTCTCGCCGTAGAGGACCTTGAGATGCAGGTTCATGGCGGCGGAATAGCTCACCGCGTAAAAGAACTCCCGGGCCATCTGGGTGTCCATGCAGCCGCAGGCCGGGGTCTCGAAGGTGGCATCGTAGACAAAGTAGGGGCGGCCGCCCAGATCCACCGCGCACATGGCCAGCGTCTCGTCCATGGGCAGCAGGCAGCTGCCGAAGCGGGCGATGCCTGCCTTGTCCCCCAGGGCCTGGCGCAGGGCGGTGCCCAGCACGATGCCCACATCCTCGATGGTGTGGTGGCTGTCCACATCCAGGTCGCCGTCGCAGTGCAGGGTCAGGTCGAACAGGCCGTGGCGCGCAAAGCCGTTGAGCATGTGATCGAAAAATCCGATGCCGGTATCAATATCGGTCTTGCCGGAGCCGTCCAGCTCCAGCGTCAGGGTGATATTCGTCTCCCGCGTCTCGCGCGTGACGGTTGCTTTGCGTGACATGTCAGTCCCCTTTCCGGCAGGCGTCCGCCCGCCGACAGTATTGCAGGACAGCGCCGGATCTCCGGGCCGCTCAAAATGAATGTACGGTTCCACTATACCATTCTCTGCCCCCGCCCGTCAACCGAAACCGCTTCTTCTTTTGTCCTGCACCCCGCGGGACTCTGCCTTCTCCCGCCGGAATTCCCCGGGCGGCGGACAAAGACGTCCGGACACGGATTTTTCCAATAGAGTTTACGAATTCGCAACAACTTTTCACGCCCCGCGCGGTACAATATTTGATGCAAAGATACAAAATCCTTGCTGCGCGGCCCGGCATCCCGCGGCTGCGTTTTCCTGTCTGAAAGGATATACAGGTATGAGCAAAATCATCGGAATCGACCTGGGCACAACCAACAGCTGTGTCGCGGTCAGCGAGGGCGGCAAGCCCGTGGTCATCCCCAACGCGGAGGGACAGCGCACCACCCCGTCGGTTGTGGCTTTTGCCAAGAATGGCGAGCGGCTGGTGGGCGAGCCGGCCAAGCGTCAGGCGGTGACCAATGCCTGCCGGACCCTCAGCAGTGTCAAGCGCAGTATGGGGGAGGACACCCGCTTTTCCATCGACGGGCGGCAGTATTCCCCCCAGGAGATCAGCGCCCTGATCCTGCAGAAGCTCAAGACCGACGCCGAAGCCTATCTGGGCGAACCCGTCACCGAGGCCGTCATCACCGTGCCGGCCTACTTCAATGACGCCCAGCGCCAGGCCACCAAGGATGCGGGCCGCATTGCGGGGCTCAACGTCCGCCGCATCATCAACGAGCCCACCGCCGCCGCTCTGGCCTACGGGCTGGACAACGGCCGCACCCAGAAGGTCATGGTCTACGATCTGGGCGGCGGTACCTTCGACGTCTCCCTCATCCAGATCGGGGACGGGGTGGTGCAGGTGCTGGCCACCTGCGGCGACAACCATCTGGGCGGCGACGACTTTGACGCCCGGGTGGTCGGCTGGCTGACGGAACAGTTCCGCGCCGAGCACGGCATTGACCTGTCCTGCGACACGGTGGCCATGCAGCGCATCCGGGAGGAGGCAGAGAAAGCCAAGAAGGAGCTTTCCAGCGCCACCGTCACCGAGATCAATCTGCCGTTCATCACCACGGGGACCGACGGCCCGCTGCATCTGCAGGCCTCTTTGACCCGTGCCAAATTTGACGAGCTCACCGCCGATCTGGTGGAGCGCACCGCCCTGCCGGTGAAAAACGCCCTGTGCGATGCCGGCCTGGCGGCCAACGACCTGGACCAGGTGCTGCTGGTGGGCGGGTCCACCCGCATTCCCGCCGTGCAGGCCAAGGTCATGCGGATGATCGACCTGGAGCCCTCCAAGACCCTCAACCCCGACGAGTGCGTCGCCCTGGGTGCGGCGGTGCAGGCGGGACGGCTGGGCGGCGAGATGCTGTCCGGCGGGCAGGATCTGCTGCTGCTGGACGTGACCCCCCTCACCCTGTCCATCGAGACGGTGGGCGGCGTGGCCACCCATCTCATTGATCGCAACTCCGCCATTCCCACCCGGTTCTCCAAGATCTTCACCACGGCGGCTCCCTTCCAGAGCACCGTGGAGATCAAGGTGCTGCAGGGCGAGCGGGAGTTTGCCCGGGACAACAAGCTGCTGGGCACCTTCACCCTGCGGGGCATCAAGCGCGCCTGGGCAGGCGTTCCCCAGATCGAGGTCACCTTTGACATCGACGCCAACGGCATTGTCAAGGTCAGTGCCCGGGACCTGGACACCGGCAAGGAGCAGAGCATCACCATCACCGGCAGCTCCAACCTCAGCGAGGAGGAGATCCGCCGGGCCATGCAGGATGCCGCCATGTACGCCGGGCAGGATGAAGCCCGCAAAGCCGCCCTGGAGGCGGTGAACGCCGGGGAATCCGCCGTCTACCGGGTCAACTCGGCCCTGGGTTCCAAGGCGGGCAAGGCTCTGGACCGCACCGAAAAAGGCCGTATCAAGGACGCCGAGCGTCAGCTGGAACGGGCCATGAAACACAAAAAGCCCGAAAAGATGACCCCCGACGACACCGCCCAGATCAACACCGCCCGGGAGGCCCTGGAGGCTGTGGCCTCCGGGCTGGTCTCCGCCTGGGAGGCTCAGCAGAGCGCCCAGCCCCAAAAGAAATAAACTTCACACCATCGTCCGACCCGTGCTCTCCCCGCCCACACCGGCGGCAGGGCACGGGTCCTTCGCAGTTCTTTTTCCCTGTCAGTCATTTCCCTGGAGGTATTTGTATGCCGGAACTTCCCAAAAATTCTGTCCTGCTGCTGGAGGGCGGCGCGTTCCGCGGCTGCTACACCAGCGGCGCCCTGGATGTCCTGATGGAAAAGGACATCTACTTCCCTGCCGTGGCCGCCGTGTCGGCGGGCGGTCTCAACGCCGTCAACTATCTGGCCCGCCAGCCGGGACGCAGCGCCCGCATCAACCTGTGCTACCGCCACGATCCCCGCTATGTAGGACCCCTGGCTGTGCTGCGCAACCGGGGCGTGGTGGGCTTCCACTATCTATTCGGCAGCCTGGCCGAGAAGGAGCCTTTTGACTACGCCACCTTCAACGCCAGCACCCAGCGCCTGGTGTCGGTGGCCACCAACGTCAACACCGGACGTGCCGAATACTTTGAAAAGGACCATTGCTCCGACTTCATCCGGGCGGTCATTGCCTCAGCCTCCATGCCGCTGTGCAGTCTGCCGGTAAAGATTGACGGCAAACCCTACCTGGACGGCGGCTGCTCCTGCCCCATCCCCCTGGACTGGGCCCTGGAACAGGGCTATGAGCACATCGTCGTGGTGGCCACCCAGGCCAAGGGCTACCGCAAACCGGTGACCTCCCAGCGGATGGTGGATCTGTACAGCGATTTCTACGCCTCCCATCCCCGTTTTTTCGCCTCCCTTCTGACCATGGACATGCGCTACAACGCCCTGATGGACCGGATGGACCAGCTGGAGGCCGAGGGCCGCATCTTTGTGCTGCGCCCCGGCCGTCCTGTGGACGTGGGCCGCTTTGAGGGGGATACCAACAAACTGCTGGCTCTCATCAATGAAGGCCGGGAGGAAGCCCGGGATGCCCTGCCTGCTCTGGGCCGCTATCTGGGCGTGACCCTCTGAGCACATGCCCCGCAGGCATGGCGGGACGGTCAAAACAGGTATTTTACATTGCCGGGCTGCCGGTCTACAATACAGTCAGGACAAAACATCACGGCTGTCAAGGAGGCCTGCACCATGGCAAACAAGATCGAGTACGAGGTCTTTCCCCGGGGCGGCGAAAACACCGCCTATGCCCGGTATTTCACCGGTACATCCTATCTGAACATGCTCACCACCCAGGGGGTACCCATCGGCAACGTGACCTTCGAGCCCGGCTGCCGCAACAACTGGCACATTCACCATGCCAAGAGCGGCGGCGGCCAGATTTTGCTGGTCACCGGCGGGCGCGGCTGGTACCAGGAATGGGGCAAGCCCGCCCGGGAACTGCACACCGGCGACGTGGTGGTCATTCCGGCCGGGGTCAAGCACTGGCACGGTGCCGCCCGGGACAGCTGGTTTGTGCATCTGGCGGTGGAGGTCCCCGGTGAGGAGACTTCCAACGAGTGGCTGGAGCCGGTGACCGACGACCAGTACGGCGCCCTGGACTGAGCCGGCCTTTTTCTCCATATCGTCCGTTTTCCCGTGTGTAAGAGCGAAACCTCCCCGGTGGGGCGGCTTCGCTCTTTTGTTTTGTCTGTCCTGCCCCTTTCTGCCGCGGCG
>JAHZHS010000009.1:21168-27400 GCA_019420135.1 Oscillospiraceae bacterium
CTTCCAACGAGTGGCTGGAGCTGGTGACCGACGAATAGTACGTCCCCTTGGCATCGGCCGCTACATGCTCCCTGTCGTCCGTTTTCCCTTGTTTAAGAGCGAAATCTCCCCGGTGGGGCGGCTTCGCTCTTTTTGTTTTGCCTGTCCTGCCCCTTTCTTCCGCGGCAGCCCGGGCAGGTTTCACAAAATTTTCGTTTCTATTTGTAGCAAGTCGTCCAAAGGTCGTCCACTGTTCCCTCATACGGTCGGAAAGGCCGCCGCGGCGGGCTCCACGGGGATGCTCCCTTGGGATGCCCCGCCGGGGATGTGGGCAGTCTCCTCTAAAATCCGCGGTGTTCCGAGCATTTGCGCAGCCGTTTTGCTGGGGGGATTTTCCTCCTCCGGAACGGCGGGCTCGTTGCGGTTTTCGGCAAAAGCGTATATAATAGGATAAATGCTGCCATGGGCAGAGAGGAGGCATCGGCTTGCAGCAGCAGCGCCATGCCGGCGGAGTGACCTTCACCCTCACCCGCCGCCGGGTGAAAAATCTGAACCTGCGGGTGCGGGCCGACGGCAGTGTGGCGGTCAGCGCACCGGCCTCCATGCCGGTGGGGGTGATCGACGGCTTTGTGGCACAGCGGGCCGGATGGATCACCCGTGCCCAGGACCGCTTTGCCCGGCGCCGTGCCGCTGAGGCCGCCCGCCCCCTGCCCGACAAGGGAGAGGCCCTGGCTGGCATGCGTGCCCTGTGCGAGGCCTGGTGGCCCTGTTTTTCCGGCCGCTGCCCCGGCCCCATGCCCGCCGTGCGGGTGCGCGACATGCACACCCGCTGGGGCAGCTGCAGCCTGAGGACCCGCACCGTCTGCTTTGCCCTGCGGCTGTGGGCCATGCCTGCCGCCGCACGGGAGTACGTCGTTGTCCATGAACTGTGCCATCTGCTGCATCCCGACCACTCCCCCGCCTTCTGGGCAGAGGTGGGCCGGCTGATGCCGGATTACGCCGCGCGGCGTGCCCTGCTGCGCACCGGAGAGACCCCATAAGGGAGGGACGATCTTGTCCGACAACAAACGATATTCGACGCTGATGAACAACACCATTCTGTTTGCCATCAGCAATTTCAGTTCCAAGCTGCTCAGCCTCATCAGCCAGCCATACCTGAGCTATGTCCTCGACGGCCCCGACGTCATGGGCGTCACCAAGCTCATGCAGCAGGTGGCCAACCTGCTCATCCCGGTGGTCAGCCTGGGCGTCAGCTATGCCATCATCCGCTTCGGCCTCGACAAGACACAGGACAAAAGTTCGGTGTTCGTCAACGGCCTTGCCACCATCGGGGTGGGCTTTGCGGGAATGGTGCTGTGCTGGCCGCTGGTGGCCATGATCCCCAACGCCGGGGAGTATATGGCGCTGCTCTATCTCTGCGTGCTCATGAGCTGTCTGCGCACCCTGTGTACCCAGTTCATCCGCGCCCGGATGCTCAACCGCCTGGTCGCCATCGACGGCGTGCTCACCATGGCGGAACTGCTGGGCGGCTATGTGCTCTTCCTCAACGTGATGAACCTGGGGGCTGTGGGCTATCTGCTGGCCATGGCGCTGAGCGACGCCCTGTCCACCGTCTTTGTCTTTGTGGCGGGCGGGTGCGCCAGGTATCTGGATTTCAAAAAATTCAGCGCCAGGCTGTGGAAGTCCATGCTGCGCTACTGCGTGCCCATGATCCCGGCATCCATCAGCTTCTGGATCATCAATGCCTCCGACATGTTCTTTGTCCAGTATATGTGCGACGGCATGGACGGCCGCTCCGGCAACGCCTGGGCGGGCCTGCTGTCCACCGGCTACTATCTGCCCCAGATCCTGACCATCGTGGGCCAGATCTTCTATGAGGCATGGCAGCTGTCCGCCGTCAGTGAGGAGACCGACCTTCAGGCTTTCTTCTCCCGGGTATTCCGGGTCTCCGCCAGTGTGCTCTTCTGCTGTGCGGCGGGCATCATCTGGCTCTGCCGCCCCCTGATGCTGGTCTTCCAGCAAAGCTACTTCGACGCCTGGCAGTTTGTGCCCTTCCTGGTGCTCAGCTCCATGTGCACCTGCCTCAACCAGTTCACCAACAGCGTCTATGTGGTGTTCAAGCGTTCGGTCAGCTCGCTGTACACCATGCTGGCCGGCGCCGTCCTCAACGTCATCCTCAACTATTTCTTCATTGACCTGTTCGGCCCCGTGGGCGCTGCCCTGGCCAGCTTCCTGTCCCTCTTCCTGGTATTCCTGCTGCGCGCCTACTCCACCCGCGGCCTGCTGGAGATCGACTTCCGCCCCGCCTGGATGACCCTCAACTTCGCCATCGTCCTGGGAGAGACCGCCCTGCTCTACCTCTTCCCGGAGGAATCCTTCCTGCTCTGCCTCATCCCCACTGTGGCCGTCATCGCCATCAATTTCCGGGATGTGTGGCAGATGTTCATGATGCTGGTGGGACGCTTCTTCCCCCGCCTGGCAAAGGGCCGCAAGTAAGCCCCGGAAGTTTCTCTACTATATTACAAATAAAATTCCCCGTCCGTGGGGCCTCTCTTCTTTGCAGAGAGCCCTGCGGGCGGGGGATTTTTTGCGGGCGGATTCGTTTCCGGGATGGAGAAATGCCGCGCCATTTATTATACTATTTGTATTATAATTCAAAAAAATACATACAGTTTTTTGATTGAATCTTGCCGCAGCCCTGCGGCTCACAGCAGATAAAAACCCCAGCTGGGCAGCCAGAGTGTACTGGCAGCCCACCAGGTCGGCACCGGCAGCCCCGACAGTACCGGATAGAACCAGACGAACAGCACCGCCGACACAGCGCACAGTCCGATAGCCAGGCCTTTGGCGGCGCGCTGGTTTTTCATATCTGCCAGCACCACCGCGATGGCCGCCAGGCAGAACATGGAGCTGGGGAAATAGTGGTACAGGAAAGTGCAGCGTGCCACAAACACCCAGGGCACCAGCTGTGCGGCGTAGAGGATGAGCACAGCGGCTCCGCGGCGGCTGCCCCGGCCGGAGAGTTGCCGCCAGGCAAGGGTCAGGATGCTGACCAGCCCGGCCAGCCAGAGCACCGGCCCGCCTATGCCTGCGATGCTGCCCCGCATGGTGTCGGGCAGGGCGCTGTTCTGGTAGTACCACACCGGGCGCAGATCCAGCAGCCAGGTGTACCAGCGGCTCTCGAAGGGATGGGTGGCGTTGAGGGTGGAGTGATACTCGTACATATAGACTTGGCAGTTCCACCAGTCCCCGATGCCGAAGGAGGGGTCCTTCCAGCAATAGGGCAGATAGGAGCTCAGATAGATCACAAAGGGCAGCAGCACATAGAAAAGTACCCCGCCCCAGGCCGCCGTGGTGAACTCCTGCCGGAAATTGGCAGGTCTGCGACGCCAGCGGGCGTACAGCACCCCGAAATAGAGGATGGCCAGTCCCACCCCCGCATAGATGCCGGTCCACTTGGCCGCGCATCCGCAGCCGAAGGCCACGCCGCCCAGGGCCATGGGAAACAGCGCATTGTCGATACCCTTTTCCAGGGCGGTCTGGGCGTACCACACCATACAGTGGGCCCCCAGCAAGATAAAGAAGGTGCCGTAAATGTCGATGGTGGCGATGCGGCTCTGGGAGAATCGCATGAAATCCAGGGCCAGAATGCAGGCTGCGGCCGCAGCGATCCAGGGTTTGCGGGTAAGGCGGCGGACAAAGCACCAGGCCAGAGGCACCAGCAGCACGCCGAACAGTGTGCCTGCAAACCGCCAGCCAAAACCGGTCATGCCGAAGATGGCGATGCCCAGCATGATGAAATCCTTGCCCAGGGGCGGGTGGGTGGTCTCATAGACGGTCATTTTATGGAGCATCTCATACCCGGTGCGGCCGTGGTAGATCTCATCAAAGTACATGCTGTTGAGCTGGCTGATGGTCTCGGGCACGGCGTCAGGCTCATCGAAAAACCCTTCTCCCCCCTACACAGGCAGCGCTCTGCCGTCGGCAGAGCGCAGGGACAGCTCAAACACCTGGCCGCCGGTGAGTTCCTCCGTCCAATGGGTGCCGGAGGAGGCCGGCAGCGCCACCGTCTGCCAGGTGAACACCGAGCCCAGGGTGTCGCTGTACACCACGCTGCCCGCCTCGTCGGTGAGGGTCAGCGTCGCCCCAGAGTGCACCCCGGGATAGATCCACAGGGTGGCGGGCTGCAGGTCGGAGTCGATGGTGAACGTCACCGTCTGCGGCCCCTGCTCCGCCTCCAGGGGATGCTGCGGGGCGGTCATATCGCCCAGGTAGACAAAACTCACCATCGCGGTGGCCAGGGTCAGTGCTCCCAGGGTCAGCAACTCCCGCCGGGTCCAGGCAGGCTGTGCCGCTGCCCCGGGACGGGCACTCTGCAGGCTTGCCCGGCGGGCGTCCCTCCGCCGCTTGGGCACCAGAGGGATGTTTTCCCCATGGACGGCGATGTCGTACACCGCCACAAGCAGCAGTACACAGCAGGCGGTCTCGGCCAGTCCGGCCACACGGGTCAGCAGCGCGCTGGTGGCGGAGGTGAGCCAGGCGTCGTCGGTGTTGTTCTGGGAGTAGACCGCCGACAGATTGACAAGCCCGGTAAGGCTCAGCCCCGCCCCGGCCCCCAGCAGCCGCCGGTCGTTCCACCGGGCGGCGGCCAGCAGAGTCAGCAGCACCCCAGGCACCAGATAGCGCTCATGCATGCTGTGGGCAAAGGTGAAGATGCCCACCAGGTACCCCGCCGCCAGCAGCAGCGGTGAGAATCGTTTTGCTCGCAGGGAGATCACTGCCGCGGCAGCCAGCGCCGCTGTCAGCAGGGTAATGTGAAGGATGCCCAGCGCCTGCCATGTGACCGGACCGAACACGGTATCCTCCAGCGGGACCCAGTTGCCTCCCAGCGCCGCGAACCAGTTGAAGGCATTGACGGTGGCATAGGGGTAGCTGGACGCCGTGCCCAGGTATTTTTCCCATAGGGAGGGCAGCAGGTCGGCAGGACCAAAGAAGGGCAGCCCCGCCGCCAGCGGCATCGCCAGGGCAAGGAGGGCAGCCAGGGCGGTCCGCCCCAGTGCCCGCAGCCTATCCTGGAAATTGTTTTCAGCGGCGATACCCGCCAGAAAGCAGACAGCCAGCACCGGGCCCGCGATGAGCGCCTGGGGCTTGATGGCCAGGGCCACGCCGTACAAAAGAGCGCCCGGCAGCCAGCGGCGGTCCTCCAGCAGGACAAAGCAGGCGATCAACGGCAGGCTGAAGGCCCCGTCCACCTGTTTCCACACCGCCGTGTCGAACAGCATCATAGGGCAGAAGGCGGCAAAGAGGGTCAGCCGCCGGACCGCCGATGCATTTTTGAGATGCCGCTCTGCCGTGGTGTAAATCAGCGCCGCACAGCCGCAGTCGCACAGGGCGGGCACCAGGGCCAGCAGCATCCGGCCGGCGGCGCCGTCCCAGGCAAGGCCCAGCGCCCGGCGCACTGCCGCCACCAGCCACAGCACATACAGATAGCCGGGAGGATAGTCGGCAAAATAGCCCTCGCTGTAAAAGTTGGCGGGGCCTTCCGATGCCAGCTTGCCGCCCCAGGCGGTGAAGCAGCTCACATCATAGCTGTACCCCTCGGTGGCCGCGGCCATCAGCAGGCGCAGCACCAGCGCCGCCAGCAGCACCAGGTACAGCCCCCGGCGGCGGGTCTGCCGGGCGGCGACGGATTCGGGCATGGGCCTCTCCTTTCAGTTTTTGGGATGGAAGCCGGAAAAGAGAGCCCCTCTCCTTCCCGGCAAGTCCCGGTGTATTGGATGAAAATGCAAAAAGGCGGCATCCGTCC
Source organism: Oscillospiraceae bacterium (assembly GCA_019420135.1). Lineage (GTDB taxonomy): Bacteria > Bacillota > Clostridia > Oscillospirales > Ruminococcaceae > Gemmiger. Next base: position 26,954 of record JAHZHS010000009.1, read on the forward strand.
TGCGGACAGGGAGCGAATTCCGGTTGCCGGAGTACGTCCCGCCCTGTGGCGGCTGCCGCTTGGGTCACAGACAGTGCCCCCTGAGGGCACCGCACTGTGCGACGGTCTGTAGTTTTTCGCAGTTGTCCGGCAAACCGGAAGCCGCGGATTTCCAACTGTCAGACCGCAATTTTTTGTTGTTTCAACGGTAGAGGCTCAAATCCCGTCCTGCCGGGCGCAGCTGATCCGCCGCCACCGCTGTCTGCCCTGTGGGGCTGCCGCGGCGGATTACAGCCGGTCCACCTTGGGTCCCTGGGCGGTGTCGGTGACCGACCAGCCCATCTCGGTCAGCTGGGCGCGGATGGCGTCGGCCCGGGCCCAGTCCTTGGCCTTCTTGGCGGCGGCACGCTCCTCCACCAGGGCCATGACGTCGGCGGGCACATCGCTCTTCTTGCGGTTGTAGAGCAG
>JAHZHS010000090.1:0-6374 GCA_019420135.1 Oscillospiraceae bacterium
AATTTCACACAAATTCATTGCCATAAGAGTAAAACATTTGCGCGCAATTGTCAATTTCAGCCCGCCTGTCGAAAACAGTTCCTATACCATTATAGTAGCGGCAGAAAAAACGGCGCGGACGGAGTGTCGCCGCAGGAAAAGACAAACTGCATCTTGTCTTGCGGCACGGAGTGCGGTACAATAAACAAAAGTCTGCCTGCCGTCATTTTACGGCACAGAATCATTTTTCGGCGGATTTTGTCAAACATGGAAATCATGCGGAACCGCTTGCGGGAGCGGCAGAAAGCCTCCCGCTGCGGCGGAAACGCCGTGCGGTCCGGCAACATTGAAACTGACTTTTTGGAGATGAATGTATGGGTAAATACTTCGGCACCGACGGCTTCCGCGGCGAAGCCAACATCAACCTGACGGCAGACCATGCCTACAAGGTGGGCCGCTTCCTGGGCTGGTACTATAATGAAAAGCGCCGCCGGGATGCAGAGGCCGGCCGCGCCGTTCCGGAAGGTCCCGCCCGCATTGTCATCGGCAAGGATACCCGCCGCTCGAGCTATATGTTTGAGTATTCCCTGGTGGGCGGCCTGGTGGCGTCCGGCGCGGATGCCTACCTGCTCCACGTCACCACCACTCCCTCGGTGGCTTACGTGGCCCGGGTGGATGCCTTCGATTGCGGCATCATGATCTCGGCTTCCCACAACCCCTACTACGACAACGGCATCAAGCTCATCAACGGCCAGGGCGAGAAGATGGACGAGGAGACCATCTCTCTGGTGGAAGCCTACCTGGACGGCGACCTCAACGCCTTCGGCCAGCACTGGGAGGAACTGCCCTTCGCCACCCGGGACAAGATCGGCTGCACCGTGGACTATATCTCCGGCCGCAACCGCTACATCGGCTACCTCATCAGCCTGGGCATGTACTCCTTCCGCGGCGTCAAGGTTGGCCTCGACTGTGCCAACGGCTCCAGCTGGAACATTGCCAAAGCGGTGTTCGATGCCCTGGGCGCCACCACCTATGTGATCAACGCCGAGCCCAACGGCTTGAACATTAACCTCAATGCCGGCTCCACCCACATCGAGGGCTTGCAGAAGTTCGTGGTGGAGAAAGGCCTGGACATCGGCTTTGCCTACGACGGCGACGCCGACCGCTGCCTCTGCGTGGATGAAAAAGGGGAGGTCATCACCGGCGATCACATCCTCTATATTTATGGCCGTTACATGAAAGAGCGCGGCAAGCTCATCAACAACACCGTCGTCACCACCGTCATGTCCAACTTTGGTCTGTACAAGGCCCTGGATGAGCTGGACATCGGTTACGCCAAGACCAAGGTGGGCGACAAGTACGTCTACGAGTACATGCAGCAGAACGGCTGCCGCATCGGCGGTGAGCAGAGCGGCCATATCATCTTTTCCAAGTACGCCTCCACTGGCGACGGCATCCTGACCAGCCTCAAGCTGATGGAAGTCATGCTGGCCCGCAAGAAGCCCATGAGCGAGCTGGCGGCCCCCCTCAAGATCTATCCCCAGGTGCTGGAGAACGTCAAGGTTACCGACAAGACCGCGGCCCAGAACGACGCCGATGTGCAGGCCGCCGTCAAGGCTGTGGCCGAGGCCCTGGGGGATACCGGCCGCATTCTGGTGCGGGAGTCCGGCACCGAGCCCCTGGTCCGCGTGATGGTGGAAGCTCCCGAGCAGGAGACCTGCCAGAAGTACGTGGACAGTGTGGTCAAGGTCATCCGGGACAAGGGCTACGCTGTGGAGTGAAAAGAATAAAAAAACTCCTTGACGGGAACATTTTTCTATGATATGATGTTAGAGCCGCTTGGCAAGGGCACGAGAAGTGTGTCTGTGTGCAGACGCCGCCTGACCCAGCGAGACTTATTGAAAGAGGTTTTACACATGTACGCAGTGATCGTTACCGGTGGCAAGCAGTACAGCGTCAAAGTCGGCGACAGCATCTACGTCGAGAAGCTGGGCGCTGAGGCTGAGTCTGAAGTCACCTTTGACCGTGTCCTGGCTGTTGGCGAGGAGGGCAGCGTCAAGGTCGGCGCTCCCGTTGTCGAGGGCGCAAGCGTTGTCGGCAAGGTTGTCAAGAATGGCAAGGGCAAGAAGCTGAACATTCTGACCTATCGTCCCAAGAAGGGCAGCATGGTCCGCAAGGGCCATCGTCAGCCCTACACCAAGGTGGAAATCACCGCGATCAACGGCTAAGGAGGTAACACACAATGGCACATAAAAAAGGCGTAGGCTCCACGAAAAACGGCCGTGACTCCGAGGCAAAGCGCCTGGGCGTCAAGCGCGGCGACGGCCAGTTCGTTCTGGCGGGCAACATCATCGTGCGTCAGCGCGGCACCCACATCCATCCGGGTGAGGGCGTCGGCATCGGCAGCGACGATACCCTGTTCGCTCTGGTTGACGGCCATGTTCATTTTGAGCGCATGGGCCGTGACCGCAAGCGTTGCACTGTCAAACAGTAAAAACCAGCTTGGGCGGGCCGCCAAGGCCCGCCCAAATTTTTTTGGACAGAATAAACCGTGACAGGCGCTGCCGCCCGTACAGGGCAGCGGCCTGCCTGATCGGATCGATTCATAACAGCGCGGGGACTTCGGTTCCCGCCCAGGCAAGAAAGAGGTAATACCCGATGCCCGGTAACTTTATTGATGTAGCGACCATTTGGGTCCACGGCGGCAAGGGCGGCGACGGCTGCGTCAGCTTCCATCGCGAAAAATTCGTTGCGGCAGGTGGCCCCGACGGCGGCGACGGCGGCCGCGGCGGCAGCATCGTCTTTGTGGCGGATGACAACCTGTCCACCCTGATGGACTTCCGCTACAAGCGCAAGTACACCGCACCCGACGGCGAGAACGGCCGCGGCGCCCGCCAGAAAGGCCGTGACGCCGAGGACCTGGTCATCCGCGTGCCCCGTGGCACCGTGCTGAAAGAGGCGGAGTCCGGCCTGGTGGTGGCGGACCTTTCCGGGGACGAGCCCGTCGTTGTGGCCAAGGGCGGCCGCGGCGGCTGGGGCAACGCCCGGTTTGCCACTCCCACCCGCCAGATCCCCAAGTTTGCCAAGCCCGGCTTGCCCGGCGAGGAACTGCACCTGACCCTTGAGCTCAAGGTCATCGCTGATGTGGGCCTCATCGGCTTCCCCAACGTGGGCAAGTCCACCCTCATCAGCGTCATCAGCGCGGCAAAGCCCAAGATCGCCAACTACCACTTCACCACCCTGACCCCCGTGCTGGGCGTGGTGCGCGTCGGCCCCGAGCAGAGCTTTGTCTGCGCCGACATCCCCGGCCTCATTGAGGGCGCCGCCGAGGGCGTGGGCCTGGGCCATGACTTCCTGCGCCATGTGGAGCGCTGCCGCCTGCTTTTGCATGTAGTGGACGTTTCCGGCTGCGAGGGCCGCGACCCCAAGGAAGATTTTGAACAGATCAACCACGAGCTGGAGGGCTTCTCGGCCGAGCTGGCCACCCGTCCCCAGATCGTCCTGGGCAACAAGTGCGACATCGCCGCCCCCGAACAGGTGGAGGCGTTCCGTAAGTATATCGAGGCCAAGGGTCTGACCTTCCTGCCCATCTCGGCGGCCACCCGCCAGGGCATCGACGGCCTGCCCGCCCTGGTTTACCAGCGGCTGTCCCAGCTGCCTCCCGTCAAGGTCTACGAGGCGCAGTACGTCCGCCCCGACCTGTCCAACCAGCCCAAGCGGCCCTTTACCGCCCAGCGCACCGGCGAACACGAGTTCAGCGTGGATGCTCCCTGGCTGGAGCGTATCCTGGCCGGCACCAACGTGGAGGACTACGAGAGCCTGCAGTATTTCCAGACACAGCTGGGCGATTCCGGCATTCTGGACGAACTGGTCCGCCTTGGGGTTGAGGAGAACGACACCATCAAGATCGGCGAGTACGAGTTCGACTATGTCTACTGAGAAAGGCGGCAGGGAATATGCTGTTTGAAGCAGTGCCCAAGATCGACATCCGGGAGCAGAGCCCCCTTTCCCTGGCGTTTGTGGGGGACGCGGTGCTGGAACTTCTGGTCCGGCAGCGCCTGGTGGAGACCACCCGCCTGCTGCCGGGCCGCCTGCACTCCGTCGCCACGCGGTATGTCTCGGCCCGGGCCCAGAGCAGGGAACTTTCCATTCTGGAACCGGTCCTGACGGAGGAGGAAGCCAACGTGCTGCGCCGGGGCAAAAATGCCAGCAAAGCCACGGTGGCCAAACATGCCACGCCCCAGGAGTACCGCGCCTCCACCGGGTTCGAGTGCCTGTTGGGGTATCTCTACCTCAAGGGCCGCAACGACCGCATTGTGGAACTGTTCGACCTGCTGTGGGAGGGCTTTGATCCTGAGGAAGAGGCCTGAACCGAAGCAACGATACAAAAACAAAGGCAGCGGCAGAGGGGCCGCCCGTCCGTGACCGGGGGCGTTGTCCGCTCTACCGCTGCCTTCGGTTTTGGCAAGGACAGTCAGAAATTACTTCTTGCACTTGCCGCCGCAGTTGGTGGCGCGATTGGTCGTCTTGTCGGAGACAGAGTTCTCCGCAGCGTTGCTGCCGGTCTTGTTGGCAGACTTCATGCGCTCAGATGCCTGGTTGCTGGTGGTGTGGACGGTGCGGTTGGTGGTTTTCTGCTCGGTTTTCTCATTCTTGGCCATGGTGGGACCCTCCTTCCCTCAAAAGGTCGTTTTCAGTGGCCAGCGTTTGCCGCATTCCGGCCGCACAGATTCTCTTCCGGCGGCCGTACGCGGCTGCCCGAGCCCCTGCCCTGTCAAAATCCGGCTTGGGTGGTCACGACGATAGTTTGCCCTCCCTCTGTGCCGAATATACAATCTTACCTCTCCCAAGGAAAGGAGACGCTGCTCTATGCCCGAATATTTTGAGACGCGGGAACGCGCCCTGCTGGGGCCGCGCTACGACGAACTCTACCGCCCCCTCACCGAGACGGCCGCCCGGGGCGTCACGGTGAACGGCCTGCGCTGTGCCCCGGAGGCCTTTGCGGCGGGGGTGGGTATTGCCCTGCAGCCGTCGCCTTTCTGCAAACAGGCCTTCCTGGCACCGGCAGAGTTTCGCCCGGGGCGCCATCCCTGGCACCATGCAGGGGTGTTCTATGCCCAGGAACCCAGTGCTGCCTCCGCGGCGCCGCTGCTGGGAGTGGAGCCGGGTATGAAGGTCTGCGACCTCTGCGCAGCCCCCGGCGGAAAGAGCAGCCAGCTGGCGGCAGCCCTGCAGGGAAAAGGCCTGCTGCTGGCCAACGAGTATGTGGCTGCCCGGGCGGAGATCCTGCGGCAGAATCTGGAACGGATGGGCGTGGCCAATGCCATCGTCACCAATGAGACCCCGGCCCGCCTGGCCGAAACTTTGCCGGGGTATTTTGACCGGGTACTGGTGGACGCTCCCTGCTCAGGGGAGGGCATGTTCCGCAAGGAACCTGCCGCCCTGGCCCAGCACAGTGAGGCCCTGGTGCGTCAGTGCGCGGCCCTGGCATCGGGCATCCTCGACGCGGCGGCGGGGCTGCTGGCACCGGGAGGCGTGCTGGTCTTTTCCACCTGCACCTTTTCCCCGGAGGAGGACGAGGCCCAGGTGGCGGCCTTCCTGACCCGGCACCCTGAGTTTGTCCAGCAGGACTTGTCGGGAGTGGGCTTCGGCCGTCCCGGGGAGGCAAACCGCGCCCCGGAGACGCCGGGCTTTTCGGCGGAGTTCTGCCGTCGTATCTGGCCCGCAGATGGCGGTGAGGGACACTTCATCGCCCGTCTGCAGAAACGCCCCGACGCCCTGCGGACTGAACTGCCCCGGGCAGAACGCCCAGCCAAAAAGGGCAAAGGCCGGGAAAACAAGGGCAGGGGAGGGGGCACCGCCCCCGCCGAAGCATGGCGCGGCTTTGCGGCGGAATATTTTCCTGCCCTGGCCGGGCGCACGGTGGAGATTCCTGGCGAGCTGGTGGTTTTGCCTCCGGATGACATGCCGAATCTGGGCCATCTGCATGTCCTGCGGGCGGGACTGGTGGCAGGCCGGGTGCAAAAAGGCCGTTTTGTTCCTCCCCATGCGCTGTTCATGGCTCTGGGGGCTCGGTGCACCAACCGGGAAGACCTCACCCTGTCCGACCCACGGACGCTGGCCTGGCTGCGGGGGGAGGAGATCGACGCCGCCACCGCCCAAAATGGGTGGTGTACTGTCTGCGTGGATGGTTTTCCGCTGGGATGTGGAAAGGTCAGCGGAGGACGAATCAAAAATCACTATCCGAAAGCCCTCCGGCTGTTGGGATAATACCGTCTGACTTCTGTACACCTTGCACCGGATACAGACGGCGGTATATAATGGAGAAAAATCGTACACAAAGGATTTTCTTTTCATGAATGTTGGATCATTGTCCTGCGGCCTGCCTCCTGCCG
>JAHZHS010000090.1:6444-8418 GCA_019420135.1 Oscillospiraceae bacterium
ATTGCTGCGCTGGATACCGCCAGAGGATTTGCCATTCTGGCGGTGGTAGCGTCCCATGGACTGCTCCTGCAGGGGGACGCTGCTTCCTGGATCTATGAATTTTATGTTCCTCTGTTTTTTGTGCTGTCGGGCTATCTGGCGGCCCCGGGACATGAGGCGGCACGCATCGGGCGGATGGCGGCCAAATATTTCGGAGTCTGTTGCACACTGTTTCTGCTCTGGCTTGTGGCGTATCCTCTGCGTGGGGAGGAAGCCGACAAGATCGGCCGTGCGGCGGCCAGCATTTTCTACGGCCGTTTTTATGATCCCGCATCGCCTTTGCTTGTCAACTGCTGCTGGTCGGGGCAACTGTGGTTCCTGACGCTGCTCTGCACCGCAACGGCACTTTTCTTTGTCCTGCGCCGCCTGCCTGACCATCCCGCAGGGAAGGTGGCCGTGCTGGCCGCCCTGCTGGCCTTGGCACAGCTTCTTCGTGCTGCTCCGGTCCTGCTGCCCTGGTGCGTGGACACTGCGCCTTTGGGGGCTGCCTATATGCTGGCGGGCTCCTGGCTGGCTCGGCGGGACTTTGCCCGGCAACCTTTCAAAGGATGGTATCCGGCGCTTTTGGCCGTTTGCCTGGTCGCCTATCTCGCTCTTCACGATACCTATGACCTGAATCTGCGGGTCTATGGCCGTTTTGCGGATGTGCGGGGGCCGGCAGCGTTCTTTGCGGCGGCCACGGCGGGCAGTATCCTTTGCATCGCTCTGTGTACCGTGATTGCGCGTATTCCGTGGGTGAGCAGGCTTCTGTGCTGTGCGGGCCGGAACAGCATGGGTATCTTCTGCTGGCATATTTTCTGGCTCTGGGTGGTGGATGCCGTCTGGATGCGGCTGCCGGCTTCCTGGACGACGGATGGCCTGCTGCTGCGCATCGCCTACGCGGGAATCGTTCTGATTGCGGTGCCGTTGCTCTGCATGGGGACGGATCGTCTGCACAGCGCTGTGGGCAGCCGCCTGTTGGGATGGGGCTCCTCCCTGGGCAACAGAGCGTAACGATCTCACAAGAAACCGCACGGAAAGAGACTGTTATAAAATAAGGCCGTCCCTTGCAAAACAATTCTTTGCGAGGGGCGGTCTTTTGTCTGCCAGTGTAGAATCCGGGAAAAAATCCGGCTGATACGGGGCAATGATGAAAATCTCGTGGCCATAGAGGGGTACGACAAAAAACAGCCGCTGCCTTTTTGGGGAGCGGCTGTTTCGATGTATCTCAGTCCTTGCAGAACCTGTGCCTCGTATGCGGTTATGCGGTCAGGCAGCAGGTTGTGTCAGATAGGTGTCCGCAAAGTCGAACACGGTATCCCAGTAAGCATCGCCCAGGGCATACATGGCCTCGCCATGACCGGCTCCCTCGGCAATCAGTTCCTGCTTGTTGTCGCCAGGTTTGGCGTTGTAGAGCTGGTCGAGCATTTCAAAGGGGATGAAGTCATCCAGGGTGCCGTGAATGAACAGCATGGGCTTTTCGCAATGCGCTACCTGTTCAATGGCGGAGGCTTCCTGGAAGGAGTAGCCCGCCTTGAGCTTGGACATGCCCTGGGCGGTGTAGAGCAGAGGAAACTCCGGCAGACCGAAGCGCAGGCTCAGCTCGCTGGAAAATACATCCCACACGCTGGTGTAGCCGCAGTCTTCCACAAAGACCTTGACGGCATCTGGAGTGTCCTCGCCGGATGTCATCATGGTGGTGGCGGCGCCCATGGAAATGCCGTGGATGACAATCTCAGCTTCCGGGTCCTGGGCAAGGATCCAGTCTACCCAGTTCAGGATATCCTTGCGATCCAGCCAACCCATGCCTACATAGTCACCCTCGCTCTCGCCGCAGGCACGCAGGTCGGGCGTCAGCACCTGATAGCCGGCATCGTGGTAATGCTGGGCCAGGGCGGTGGCGCCCAGGTGACTACCCCGATAGCCATGGATGGCAATGACCCATCGATGACCGTT
>JAHZHS010000091.1 GCA_019420135.1 Oscillospiraceae bacterium
GAAGGGCGGCGACCGTCAGGAACTGCATGAGCGTCTGCGTGAGCATGCCGTGGCTGCCGCTGCGGTGGTCAAGCAGGAAGGCAAGCCCAACGATATGATCGCCCGCGTGGAGGCGGACCCTGCCTTTGGTCTGACCCGTGAAGAGATCGAGGCGGAGCTGTCCCCCGAGGCGTTCACCGGCCGCGCGCCCGAGCAGGTGGAAGAATACCTGCGCGACGTCATCCAGCCGCTGCTGGACGCCAACCCTGAGGATGTGGGCCTGAAGGCAGAACTGAGCGTCTGATCCTTTCCCTGCCTTTCTGTGCGGCGTTCGCATGAATCCTTTATGTGGGCTGCACAGTATATTTCCGTAACTTCAAGCGGCGCACCGCTGCGTTCGCCCTCTGGTCGGTTTTCCTGCCGTCCGGGTTCGGGCACCGTGCGGTGCGCCGCTTTTGGATTGCCGCAGGATCTGCCGCGGCGCCGGAACTTTTGCCGGAACTTTTGATGATACCGGAGGTTTTTCCCCATGCTGCAAAGACGTCCTTCTTCTATCGCCACCATGCTGGGCATCGTTGTGCTGGTGGCTGTGGTGCTCGTGCTGCTGATGCAGCCCGGCCGCACCCCGGTCCAGCCCGCCGATTTCGCCGCCCTGTCCGCCGATGCTTCCTACACGGCCAAATCCTCCTCCACCGGGGATGGCTTTACCCTGACCGTGAATCTGGACGATCCCGATTCTGCCGCCGGGCAGACGGTCTATCAGAGCAGCTACGGCAGCATTGTGCTGGAAGCGGTGACCGATGTAAGCGAAATCGGATGCACCCTGCACTTTGCCTCCTCCGGCGGTCAGGATGCTGACGGCAAAGCCTGCCTGGTATCCGGTGCGCTGCCCGGGGAGGAGGGGCGGATGACGGCAGAGGTAAGCATCTCCCCCACCGGCTGGCAGGCCGAATTCGGGACGGAAGCCGGTTTTACCAGCACCGGCAATACCTTTTCCCTCCACCTGACGGAGGAGAACTCTGCCGATGCCGCCACGCCCGAGAATGCGTCCCGTCAGGTAACGCTGACGCTGCGCAATCTGCCGCAGATCGTCTTTACGGCAAAGAAATAGTTTTCTCTTTTCCCGTATCACACAACTGCAAAAACCTCCCGCCCGGGCACACTGATCCGGGCGGGAGGTTTTTGTGTATGATTTGAGGACAGGCATTCAAGGGAACGCCGTACTGTCACTGTGCGGCGGAGATGCTGTCGGCGGCCACCGTGCCGGATTCCGCCAGGCGGTCCAGGACCTCCTCATAGCGGGGGGCGGTGGCGTCGGTGAGGGTGAGGCTGTAGTAGGCAAAGTCGTAGCCTGCGCCGGTCAGCACACGCTTGAGGTCGGCCAGCACGGTATTTACATCCGCCTGAGTGGGGGTGGTGGGCCAGACGCCGGTGATACTCAGTTTGGTGGGGAACTTTTGCAGCAGGGATTTGTCAAAGGGGGCATCCAGGGGCAGAAGGTCGGCGTATTCCTGGGGCATGACGCTGCTGTCCTCGGTATATCCCAGCTGGATATCGCAGCTGCGCTGTTCCGCGCCGTAGGTCCCTGCAAACTGGTACTGGGGCAATTCCTTTTGCAGCACTTCCTCCACGGCGGCGGCAGCTTCCTCGCCCATGCGATACGCCGTATTCCAGCGGCGCTCCACCATCTGTTCATGGCGGGATAGGCCGTCCATTCCCCCTTCATCGCTGGTGAAAAGCCAGAATTTTGTGGTGACGTCAAAGCGGGTATCCTGGCTCTGCTCCGACTGCACCCAGGTGCCGTAGGTCCAGAAAGAACCGCTGTCCTGGCTTTCCACCGTGAAGGTCTGGCCGGGATACAGTTTCTCCGCATAGGCGACGGCACGGGCGTTGGCCCAGGCGCGGCTGACGGGGTCACCGTAGATGGCGTCGGCGGCCAGAAGCATGGCGAGAATCAGCAGCACGGCCACTACCCCGGCCGCAATGCGTTTGGCAGATGTTTTCATTGTTTCTTCCCCTTTCCTTTTACGGCATAGCGCAGCAGTGACGCGGTCAGCGCCCCCGCCAGGCAGATGACGGCCAGCAGGGAGGCGGGCATCCAGACACCCTGAAAATAGCTGAACAGCGCACTGGCCGGTGTGGTGTGTTCCATCATGACAAACAGGTTGGGCAGGCACTGGATGGGCACAATGGCCGCTGCCAGCACCGGCACCAGTTTCCAGATTCCGTCGTCAAACCAGCGGGCAATGCCGCAGGTCAGCGGGAAGATGACAAAAATCAGGCCGATGGCGCGCCCGCTGCCCATGATGGCCATGCCCAGCAGCAGGCCTACCACTACGACAATGAGCAGCCACAGCGAGACGCGGGCCTTGACTTTGTGCAGCACAGCGCTGTCATCCGGCTGGACCGCGGGAGTGTTGCCCTGTGTATCCAGCGTCTCCCAGAGTGCGCGGCAGTCCTCGCATTTGTCCAGATGAGCCCGGACCATGGCCTCGCTCTCGGGGCTGGCAACGCCGTCGCGCACCAGCGGCATCAGGTCCTGGACCACGCCGCAGGGCAGTGCTTGCGGGGTCTGCGATGCGGCAAATTCCATTTTATTTGGATTCATCCCAATATCCCTCCTTTTGCAACGTGGCTTTGAGCCAGGTTCGGGTTCGGTGTTCGATGACGCGGGCACTGTTCTCACTGATGCCCAGCCGGGCGGCGATCTCAGCGTAGGTGTAGCCCTCCGCCCGCATGTACAGCACCCGGCTGCTGCGCTCATCCTTTTGGGTCAGCAGATCACGCACCCGGCGCAGCGTCTCTCTGGCATCGCTGTCGGTGGCAAAGCGGTCTTCCAGATACCAGTCGAGAAGATCATCCAGGTCCAGCGCAGGGCGGCGCTTGCGCAGGCTCTCCAACCAGACATTGCGGGCAATGCCGAACAGCCAGGTCCTGGCCGCGCAGTCGCCCCGGAAGAATGGCAGCCGCTTGAGCGCCCGCAGAAAGGTCTCGCTCAAAAGGTCTTCCGCCTCCGCAGTGTTGTGCGTCAGAGAGCACAGATACCGGTAGACGTCCTGCTTGTAGGCCAGGTAGAGCTGTTCGATGCTGGATTGTGCCATGCGTTTCCCCCTTTCTGCGCCCTGCCCTGCGGCGGGCAAAGTGCCGGATTTTCCCTGCGTCCCCTGCGGCAGATCCCGGTGCGGCCGCGGTCCGGAACTTCGCTGCGGAGGACGTTCACCCATATGTGCGGACTGCGATGCAAATATTACAGGTCCGGGAAAAAGTTTGTCGGATTCATTGGGAAAAAGACTTCCCGGCCGGTGAGGCACAGAAAGAGGGCGGAGAGCCAATGCTCTCCGCCCTCTTGTGCGTTATTGGGATTTTCCTGCCTGTGCGGCGGTATCACGACCGGAGAACCGGCTTACAGATACTTCTTGATGCCCTCGGGCAGAGCTTCCTCGGTGGAGGAAACAGTGATGACGACCTCGACAGAGTCGTGGGTGATGGCGTCGATCTTATCCAGAACGGCGGTGGCGACGTCCATGTCGTGGTCGACGATGCGCAGGATACCGTCAATGAACAGCTCAGTGATATCGTAGTTGCCTGCCAGCACGCCTGCAACAAAACCATACAGCATATTGCCGCCCTCAACGTGGTACTCATCCACATCCAGCAGGCGAGCCTTGTGGTTGATGCTCGTGGTCAGCTTCATCGACTTTTCAATCACGACGATGTTGCCGGAAGTGGTCTGGGTAGCGTCATTGATCATATCGATCATGGTTTTGGTCTTGCCGGCGCCCTTGGGGCCAACGATCAGCTTAATCATAGGGGGTACCTCCTTCAAATTTACAGAGCCCGCCCGTACGCGGCGGACATGGACTTATCCGTTCAGCTTGGCTTCGAGCTCGGCCTTGCGGTCCTCGTAGCCGGGTTTGCCCAGCAGGGCGAACATATTCTTCTTGTAGCTCTCAACGCCGGGCTGATCAAACGGGTTGACCGACAGCAGATACCCGGACACTGCACAGGCCTTCCAGAAGAAGTAGATCAGGTAACCGACATCGTAGGCGCTCAGGCTGTCGACCTCAATGACACCGATGGGCACACCGCCATCGGTGTGGGCGAGAATGGTGCCCTCCATGGCCTTGCGGTTGACAACGCTCATGTTCTGGTTGGCCAGGAAGTTCAGGCCGTCAAAGTTACCCTCCAGCTCCTCAATATAGAAGTCCTGACGGGTGTTCTTGATGTCGACGTAAGTCTCGAACATGGTGCGGCTGCCGTCCTGCAGGAACTGACCCATGGAGTGCAGATCGGTGGAGAAAATGCAGGACGTGGGCATCAGGCCCTTCTGGTCCTTGCCCTCGCTCTCGCCGAACAGCTGCTTATACCACTCGTTCATCATGGCGAAGTCGGGCTCAAAGCAGGCCAGCGTCTCCACCTTCTTGCCCTTGCGGTACAGGATGTTGCGGGTCATGGCGTAACGGTAGGCATCGTTGTCGGGGCTGCAGACACCGTAGGCGTCGCAGGCGTCGGCAGCGCCCTGCATCAGGGCGTCAATGTCGATGCCCGCGCAGGCGATGGGCAGCAGGCCCACAGCGGTCAGCACCGAGTAACGGCCGCCGACATCATCGGGTACGACGAAAGTCGGCCAGCCCTGGGCATCGGCCAGCTGCTTGAGGGTGCCTTTGCTGCGGTCGGTGGTGGCGTAGATACGCTTGTTGGCCTCTTCGGGACCGACGGAATCCTCCAGCAGCTTGCGCAGCACACGGAACGCCAGTGCGGTCTCGGTGGTAGTGCCGGACTTGGAGATGACGTTGATGGAGAAGCGCTTGCCCTTGGTGATGCGGATGATGTCGTTGAGGTAGGTCGGCGAGATGGTATTTCCGCAGAAATAAATCTTGACGCCGTCCTCGATATCGTTATGATATACGCCCTTGCAGGCCTCAACCACAGCGCGCGCACCCAGATAGGAACCACCAATGCCGGCAACCAGCAGCACGTCGGAGTCGGAACGGATCTTCTCCGCCGCCTGCTTGATGCGGGCGAACTCCTCCTTGTCGTAGGTGTGGGGCAGATCCATCCAGCCCAGGAAATCATTGCCGGGGCCGCTGTGATCGTTGAGCTGACGGTGGGCCAGCTCTACCTGAGGATAGATTGCGTCGTATTCTTCAGGACGGATAAATTTTGCCAGATGTTTGCCATTGAATTTGACACTCACTGTACAATCCTCCTTTATCTTTTGTAACTTCAATGATACCGTTTCGACACTTCATTGTCAAGCCAAACCAGGCCGCTTTTCAACCGTTTTGCACAAAAAAATCACCGTCGTCCCGGCACATGTGATATAAAAAAGCAAGTTTTTCCAGGGATGTGCGCAGCATCGCAAAATCGACTGTTCTTCCCCATTTTCCCCGCGGGCGGTATCGCTCCGGCAAAAGCTCATTCCTCGCAGAAAAGCAGCGCGCTCACCAGGCGCTCAAAGCAAAGGCCGAAGCTCAGTTTCGCCACATCGGCCGCCGCCGTCACCGGATAGGTCGCCAGCGTCTGCCCGGCCTGCAGGATGTTCACGGTGCCCACCTGCTGGCCTGACGTCACGGGGGCTTCCAGGGATTCGGGCAGGTCGATCTGCACCTCCAGGGCATTGTCGCCGCCCTTTTGCATCAGATACCGGCCGGGGGTCTCATAATTCAGGGCAACGCTCTCCTCGGCGCCCTTGGTCACCGGCAGCGTGTCGGGGGCGTCCTCCGGCAGGGAGGCCTCGGCGTTCTCATAGTTGGCAAAGCCGTAATCCAGCAGAGTGCGGGCCGCGTCAAAACGATCCTTGCTGCTGGGAGAGCCCAGGATCACCGCAATGAGCCGCAGGCCGTCTCGCTCAGCACTGGCCGAAATGCAGACGCCCGCCCCGCCCGTGGTGCCGGTCTTGAGGCCGGTGATGCCGTCGTAGCTGTGCAGCAGTTTGTTGGTGTTGACCAGCTGGGTCGCACCACCCCGCAGATAGTCCATCCAGACGGTGCAGTAGTCTGAGATCTCGGTATGGTTGAGCAGCATCTCCCGGCTCATCACCGCCACGTCCCGGGCGGTGGAAAGATGCCCGGCCTCATCCAGGCCGCAGGCGTTCTTGAACTGAGTGTTCGTCATGCCCAGGCGGGCGGCTTCGGCGTTCATCTGCTCCACAAAGGCGGGCTCGCTGCCGCCGATGTACTCCGCCACCGCCACGGCGGCATCGTTGGCGCTGGAAATGCAGATGGCCTTGAGCATCTCGTTGAGGGTCATCTGCTCGCCCGGTTCCAGCCAGATCTGGCTGCCGCCCATCCCGTAGGCGTGCTCCGATACGGGGACCAGATCCTCCAATGTGACGCGACCCTCCTCCAGGGCACGGAAGGTCAGAAGCAGGGTCATGACCTTGGTGATGGACGCAATGGGACGCTGTTCGTCGGCGTTCTTTTCATACAGGACGGTGCCGGAATCCTCATCGATCAGGATCGCCGCCTGACAGGGCAGATCGAAATCTGCCTGTGTGGCAGGCTGTACCTCCAGCGCCGCTGTGCGCAGTGCCGCGGCGGGCGTGAGCGCAAACGCCGCAAGCAGAATCAATGCCATGAACCTTTTTTTCATATCGGGCCGCCTCCCTGACCGTTTTTCTCATTACCGCCGCCCGGAGAGCCTGACCCCGGCGGCACTTATCCAAACCTATGCGCGCCGGGATGGAAATATGGCTGCGGCTTGTGCTTTGGGCCCGGTTCCTATATGATATGGGCAAAGTTGTATATTAAGAGCGGAAGTGCCCCCGCATGCGCGTGAGTTTTTATACCCTGGGCTGCAAAGTCAATCAGAACGAATCCGGCGCCATGGCACAGCTGTTTGAGGCAAACGGCTACACCGTGGTCCCCGCCGGAGAGGAGGCCGACGTCTACATCGTCAACAGCTGCACCGTGACCAACTTCGGAGATCAGAAAAGCCGCAAGTGGCTGCGCCGCGCCAAACGGGAAAATCCCGGTGCCGTGACGGTACTGACCGGGTGTTATCCCCAGGCATTTCCCAAAGAGGCCGCCGAGATCGCCGAGGCCGACGTGGTGACGGGTTCCGGCAGCCGCCGTGTTCTGCCCGAGCTGGTGCGCAAAGTGCTGGACGGCGAGGAGGAGCGGGTGGTGGGCATCCTTCCCCATGAGAAGGGGGAGCGATGTGAGGAGCTGCCCATCGAGCGCTGTGCCGAGCACACCCGCGCCTTTGTCAAGGTGGAGGACGGTTGCAACCGCCGCTGCGCCTACTGCGTGATTCCCCGGGCCCGGGGCCCCGTGCGCAGCCGCAGCGAGGAGAGCATTCTGCAGGAGCTGCGCCACCTGGCTGACGCAGGTTACCGGGAGGTAGTGCTGTCCGGCATCAGCCTGCCCAGCTACGGACAGGATACCGGCACCGGTCTGGCCGAACTGCTGGAGCATGCTTCCCAGGTGGAGGGCATCGAGCGCATCCGCCTGGGCAGCCTGGACCCGGACATGCTGTCCGACGAGGACATTGCCCGCATGGCAGCTCTGCCCAAGCTCTGCCCCCAGTTCCATCTGAGCCTGCAGAGCGGCAGCTCCAAGACCCTGCGCGCCATGCGCCGTCCCTATACCGCCGATCAGTATGCCGAGGTTGCCGCCAAACTGCGTGCCGCCTTCGGGGAGGAGAATACCAGTCTGACCACCGACGTGATTGTGGGCTTCCCCGGTGAGACGGAGGAGGACTTTTTGGACAGCATGGCCTTTGTGAAGGCTCAGCGCTTTTTGAAGGTACACGTTTTCCCCTATTCCCGCCGGGCCGGTACCCCCGCCTTTGATTTCCCGGGGCAAGTGCCGGAGCATGAGAAGGAAGCCCGCAGCCACCGCATGACCCAGGCCGTGGAGGAAGTCCGCGCCCAGGTTGCTGCCGGGATGGAAGGGCGCCGTGCCAGCGTGTTGCTGGAGACGCCCCTGTCTGCCAACACCTTTACGGGATACACCAAACAGTACCTGCCGGTGGTGGTCTGCGCACCGGGACATGTGTCCGGCGATATTGTGGAAGTCACTCTGGGCAAATGGGACGGCCAGCGCTGCCATGCTGAGCCGGCCGCAGATTGATGTGACTTGCAGGGCTTTCCTCTTTCCGGGCAAACTTTTGGGACTCATTCAGGCATCACATAACGGTAATGCGTCATTTTATCCAAGCAAAAAACTTTTTTCGAAAAAAATCAAAAAAAGTTTGAAAAAAGGGTTGACTTTTCCCCCTTCCGCGGATATAATAATCAACGTTGCAGCCGCTACGGCGGTTACAAAGCTGGGAAATGGCCCGGTAGTTCAGTTGGTTAGAACGCTAGCCTGTCACGCTAGAGGTCGTC
>JAHZHS010000092.1:0-2160 GCA_019420135.1 Oscillospiraceae bacterium
GGTGGATCAGGACGGCGCAAACGGCCTCAAGGTCAACGGAATGACCGAGGACGGCTATGGCTCCGCTGTGTCCCAGCGCTCCGCCTCTGGCGCCATCGCGATCATGGCGGCCACCTGGAATACCGACCTGCTGTATCAGGTGGGGGCTGCCTTCGGACAGGAATCTCTGGCTCATGGCATCAACGGCTGGTATTGCCCGGCCATCAACCTGCACCGCAGCTTCTTCTCCGGTCGCGTATTCGAGTATTACTCGGAAGACCCCGTCCTCTCCGGAAAAATGGCAGCCCGGGTCATCTCCGGCGCCGGTGATCAGGGCATGTACTGCTACATCAAGCATTTCGCCCTCAATGAAACCGAGACCGGACGTGCCGAACTGATTTCTACCTGGGCGGACGAGCAGACTATGCGGGAACTGTACCTCAAAGCCTTTGAGATCGCCATCAAGGAAGCCCGCATGACTGTCAACTATTACGACGAGAACGGCAATATGACCTCTGCGGTCCGCCGTGCCGCCACCGCCGCCATGGCCAGCCAGAACGGCGTGGGCACTGTGGTGGGCGAGTGCAACTACGCGCTGCTCACCGAGCTGCTGCGGGGCGAATGGGGATTTGAAGGTATGGTCATTTCGGACTACTGGGTCTGGAACGGTGATAACCTCCGCGACCTGGCTCTGCGCGCCGGCTGCGATACTTATCTGTGCATGTATATGTCCGCCATGTGGAATATCTCCGACTATGACAGCCCCACTGCACGTACCGCCATGCGCAACGCCATCCATAACATCGCTTATGCTGTGGTAAACTCCAACGCCATGCAGGGCATTGCTCCCGGCGGGATGCAGAAAGTCAGCATGTCCCCCTGGCAGAAAGGCCTCATCGCTGCAGATGTGGTGGTTGTGATCCTGCTGGCAGGCGGTGTGTTCTGGATGATCCGCCGCACTGGCGAGGAAAAACGCCATCCCGAGCTGTTCCGTCAGCGCAAAAATAAGCGCGCACAGAAATCCTGAAAAAATGACGCCGGAACAATGACCTCATTGTCCCAAAGCAAATAAAAAACGCCCGGAAGAGAGCGCGCAGCTGTATGGCTGCGTACCTCTTCCGGGCATTTTTGCGCTTTCCTGAAAGACGCGAGCCCTTGCGGGAGCTTTCCTCACAGCCGCACGGCAACCGGGGCGTCGATGACCAGACTGTCCGGCGTCACGGCGCATTCCATGGCCAGAACCTCCACACCCCGGGCCGCAGCCCGGCGCAGGGCATCGCCAAAGGCCGGGTGGGTGACGTCGTTGGGGGCAAAATCGGTCATGCCGCTCATCTGCAATACAAAACAGACGGCGGCTTCGTACCCTTCCTCGTGGCAGTGAACCAGCTCCTCCAGATGCTTGACGCCCCGCAGGGTGGGGGCATCGGGAAAGCGGGCGTGGCCGTGATCTTCCAGCGTGACGCCTTTGACCTCCACAAATCCTTTGTGCCCGGCGTCGTCCTCCCAGTAAAAATCAAAGCGGGAGTTTCCCCAAAACGTCTCAGGCCGCAGCAACGTCAGCCCGGGGCGGAACTGCCCCGCCGCAGCCCATTCCCCAAACACCTTGTTGGTGGCCTGGGAATCCATGTTGACCAGCAGGGAGCCCTTTTCCACTGCGATGAGATCATACCGGGTCTTGCGGTTGAGATTTTCCCCCTCCGCCAGATAGACGGTGGCCCCGGGAACCAGCAGCTCCCGGCATCGGCCGGTATTCTTGACGTGGACAGTCTCCTCGGCGCCGTCCAGCTCCACCCGGGCGATAAAACGGTTGGGACGGGACAAAAATCGACCTTCTCTGACAGTTTGGTATTGCATTGCACTTCTCCTGACGGTATTCTGATAAAGTGAGTATAGCATCGGGCGGAGGAATGCGCAAACCGCCCGCAAGGAGGTTTTTTCATGCACATCCCCACTCGGGACACCATCCAGCAGGAGGTCCTGCCCTTCGCCAAAGCCCTGAAGCAAGCCCGCCAGCCCAACCCCGACTACGACGTTTCCCACTGGCTGTATGTCCCCAATACCTACCGCGATTACCGGTATATCCTTGGCACAGCAGGGGAAAAGCCGCTGATCTGTGTAGGAATCAATCCATCCACGGCGGCGCCCAATGATCTGGACAATACCCTCAAGTCGGTGGAACGC
>JAHZHS010000092.1:2170-8071 GCA_019420135.1 Oscillospiraceae bacterium
CCTTGCCCTTGCCAACGGGTATGACAGCTTTCTTATGTTCAAGGTTTACGCCCGGCGCGCCACCCGTCCCGATGACATTGAAAAAGTCTGCAACCCGGTGCTGCATCGGGAAAACATGGCAGCCTTCCGCTGGGCTCTGGAACAGACAAAAACAGGAGCGCCTGCGGTGTGGGCTGCCTGGGGAACCATCATTGAAAAGCGGCCCTATCTGGCGGACTGCCTGCGGGACATGATTGCCGTGGGGGAAGAACTGGGGGCACAGTGGTATTCTGCCGGGGCACGGTCCAAAAAAGGGCATCCCCATCATCCTCTCTACCTGCGCAAGGACTGCCCCCTGGATCCCTTTGATGTAGGCAACTATCTGGAACAAAGCTTTTGAAAGACGCTGGGGCTCGCCGCTTTTTGCCGGGAGAGCCACCGGGCCGAAATTTTGGTGACGGGAGACTTATTGTTCACGGAAAACCTGCTGACAGTGCCCGAAACAGAAAAAATGACATCCCGCAGATTGAATTTTGCACGAAAATATGCTAATCTTTCTTCATAAGGGTACGAAACGGGGCAGCTGCGGCGATCCCGTTCCGCGCCGATTGACCTTCCGAAGGGGCCAGCAGAGGAAACTTTTTGAATCAGGCTGGTAGCTTTGAGGGCATCGGCAGAACCCTATTGGAAAGGAAGAGATGTTGTGGCACAGAAAAAAGCGCCGTCCGCCAAGAAGTCCGCAGCCGAAGCCAAAACTGCTCCGGCTGCCGTAAAGAGCACCGCTGGTGCTGCCAAGAAGGCTGAGCACGCGGCAAAGAATGCCGAACCCGTGGCCGAAAAGACCACAGCCGCTGCCCCAAAGCCGGAGTCTGCGGCTGAAAAGGCGAAGCCCACTGTTCAGAAGGCCGAGTCTGTCCCTGTAAAGACCGAACCTGTCGCCCAAAAGTCCGAACCCGCCGCCAAGAAGGTTGAGCCTGCCGCTAAGAAGGTTGAGCCTGCCGCCAAGAAGGCGGAGCCTGCCGTTAAGAAGGCAGAGCCTGCCGCCAAGAAGGCCGAGCCCGCTGCCAAGAAGGCCGAGCCCGCTGCCAAGAAGGCCGAGCCCATTACTGAAAAGATTCAGCCGACGGCGAAGAAGACCAAACCTGCTGCCAAAAAGGTAAAGTCTGCTGCGAAAAAGGCAGCGCCTGTCGTGGAAGAACCAAAACCGATGACCGAAAAAGCAACCCCCGCCGCGGAGGAGACCAAGCCTGCGGCCCCGCAGGCAGCCCCTGTGACGGAGGAACCCAAGGCCGTTGTGACGGAACCGGTTCAGCCGAAGGAGGAAGCGCCTATGGAACCGCAATATACAACTCCCCGCAGAAGCATCGCATTTATCGGATCAGAGTGCCATCCCTTTGTCAAGACGGGCGGCCTGGGCGACGTGATGTACGCCCTGCCCCGTGAACTGGTGGCCCAGAACTGCGATGTGCGCGTTATCCTGCCCCGGTATGCCTGCATTCCCCAGAAGTATCAGGATAAAATGGTTTACCGCGGCGAGTTCTACATGGACCTGGGCCTGACCGGCCGCAGCTACTACGTGGGCATCATGGAGTACGTCTGTGACGGTGTCGTCTATGATTTCATCGACAACCAGGAGTTTTTCTCCGCAGGCAACCCCTACATCGGTCTGGTGGATGATATTCCCAAGTATTGCTTCTTCAGCAAGGCTGCGCTGGCCGCACTGAACTATATGAACTGGATCCCGGACATCATCCATTGCCATGACTGGCAGGCGGCTCTGGTTCCGGTGTATCTGCGCACCATGTTCCAGAACACCCCGGTGGGCCATGCCAAGACGGTGCTCACCATCCACAACCTGCGCTTCCAGGGAATCTACAATATCCCCACCCTCAAGTACTGGACCGGCCTGCCGGATGAAGTCTTCAACATGGGCGCCATGAAGCAGGGCTATGAGGATGCCAATATGCTCAAGGGCGGCCTGGCCTATGCCGACCGCATCACCACCGTCAGCTATACATACGCCCAGGAAATCCAGACTGCTGAGTACGGCGAAAAGCTGGAAGACCATCTGCGTTATCACAGCTACAAGCTGCGGGGCATCGTCAACGGCATCGACTACGGCATGTGGAAAACAAGCTGGCCCTCCAGCAGGAACTGGGCCTTATCCCGGATCAGGGCAAGTTTGTCATCGGCCTGATCTCCCGTCTCACCAATCAGAAGGGCCTGGATCTGGTCAACGCCATTATCCCTGAAGTAATGGACGGCAACACCCAGGTGGTGGTGCTGGGGACCGGTGACAAGGAGTATGAGGACACTTTCCGTTACTACGAGAACGCCTACAAGGGAATGTTCAGTGCCTGCATCCAGTACGACGAGTCCCGTGCCCACCGCATCTATGCGGCAGCTGATTCGCTGCTGGTGCCCTCCCGCTTTGAGCCCTGTGGTCTGACCCAGCTCAACGCCATGCACTATGGCACACTGCCCATCGTCCGGGAGACCGGCGGCCTGAAGGATACGGTGCAGCCTTACAACATCTTCAACGGGGACGGCAATGGATTCACCTTTGACCGCTACGATGCCGGCCTGCTGCTGGATGCCATCAACCGTGCCAAGACTGAATATTTCGTCAACCGCTATCACTGGGACGAGGTTGTCCAGCGGGATATGGCCAAGGATGTTTCCTGGAGCAATTCCGCCCGCCAGTACAAGGACTTGTACCTGGAATTGACGCCGTGGTAATTGGAAGAATCACCTCCACATTCATATAAGCAAAAAGCCAGAGGCAAGGTCTGTTCCGGACTTTGCCTCTGGCTTTTTAATTGTGGAAATATGGTTGCTGCTGATATCTCAGGAGCTCTCTGCGGCCAGAGAAAAATGGAGAGATAAAGTGCTGGAAACCGTTGACGGCCATGACCGGGCGGAGTATTCTTTTAATAGTAGTGATTATCCCCGAAAATGTGGAAAGCCACGGCAATGGAACCTGAGAAATTACCCAAAAGAGCAGAAAAGGCCGCATAAAGAAGGCCTTGAGATCGGGCTGAAGAAGTGGCAGAAAGGAGGCACGGCAGACCGTCATCGGTAAAATAGGAAACAGGAAAGCCCGGCGGGTGTTGTCTGCCCGCAGAGCACTCCGAAAGGGAGGCAATGTATGAAAATTCTCGTCATCGGCGGCGTGGCTGCCGGTACCAAGGCGGCGGCCAAGCTCAAACGAGAGCAGCCGGACGCGGAAGTCGTGATTTATACCAGAGGCAAGGATATTTCTTATGCGGGCTGCGGCCTGCCCTACTACGTGGGCGGTGAGATTCCCACCCGGGAAGACCTCATCGTTAACACCCCTGCCAAATACGCCGGACTGACCGGTGTGCAGGTCTTTACCGGTCAGGAAGCGGTCAAACTGGACGCCGCGGCCAAGACCGTGACGCTGCGGGATGTGGATTCCGGCACCGAGAGCACCCAGGGGTATGACAAGGTGATTCTTGCGGTGGGGGCCGAACCCTTTGTACCCGGTGTCCCCGGCACAAACCTGGCCGGTGTGTTCTGCATGCGTACCCCGGATGATGCCATCGGTGTCCGGGACTGGGCGGACAAAAATGACAGCCGCCGCGCAGTCGTGGTGGGCGGCGGTTTCATCGGCCTGGAAGTGGCCGAGAACCTCATGGCCAAGGGCCTGTCGGTGACGGTCGTGGATATGGCGGATCAGCTCATGCCCAATATCTTTGACCCCGAGATGGCGGGCTATGTCAAGCGTCAGCTGCAGGCCAAGGGCATGCGGGTGCTGACCGGCACGGCCCTCAAGGGCGTTACCGGCACCGACCGGGCCGACGGCATCGATACCGATTCGGGCAAGATCCCGGCGGATCTGGTGGTGCTGGCCATCGGTATCCGTCCTGCCACCGGCTTTTTGGCGGACAGTGGACTGGATCTGTTCAAGGGCACCATCCGGGTGGACAACAAGCAGCAGACCAACCTGCCTGATGTCTACGCGGTGGGCGACTGCGCCATGGTGTTTAACGCTCTCACCGGTAAACCCCAGTGGTCTGCCATGGGCTCTACTGCCAACATCACCGGGCGCTGCCTGGCACGGAATCTCTCCGGCCATGAGGCACTGTACGGCGGCTGCCTGGGCACCGGCGTGGTGCGGCTGATGGAAGGCCTCAACGCCGGCCGCACCGGCCTGACCGAGGCCCAGGCAAAAGAGGCCGGTTATGATCCGGCCACCGTCGTCTGCGTGACCGATGACAAGGCGCACTACTATCCCGGCGCAGGAGCTTTCATTACCAAGCTCATCGCCGACCGCGCCAGCCACAAGCTGCTGGGCATCCAGGTATTGGGCGGCGGTGCTGTGGACAAGATGGTGGACATCGCGGTCACCGGCATTTCCATGGGCGCTACCCTGGAGACCTTCGACACGCTGGACTTTGCCTATGCGCCGCCTTTCTCCACCGCCATCCATCCCTTTGTCCAGGCCTGCTACATTCTGGAGAACAAACTCTCCGGCAACTTTGAGACCTTCACCCCTGCCCAGTACGCCGCGGGCGCTGCCGCGGACTATCAGGTCATCGACGTGCAGCCCCAGCCCGCCATTCCCGGTGCAAAGTGGGTCAATCTTTCTGCTGTACATGGACCCATTGAGGGGCTGGACAAGGACGCCAAACTGCTGCTGGTCTGCGCAAGAGGCAAGCGTGGCTATTTCCTGCAGAATCGCCTGAAGGCCTGCGGCTATACCAACACCCGTGTGCTGGAGGGCGGCGTTACCTTCAATCAGGTCAAGGTGAAATTCCAGGGCAAGATTCCCCCGGAGGAGATCAAGCGGGTCAAGGGCCTGGGCTGCCTGCAGGACAAGCGCTATCCCGACCGCTTCAACGTCCGAGTCATCACCCGCAACGGCAAGATCACCAATGAAGAGCAGCGGGCCATCGCCGAGGCGGCCCAGCGCTACGGCTCCGGCGAGGTCACCATGACCACCCGCCTGACCCTGGAGATCCAGTGCGTGCCCTATGACAAGCTGGACGAACTGCGGGAATTCCTGGCCCAGGCCGGTTTGCAGACCGGCGGCACAGGCTCTCTGGTGCGCCCGGTGGTTTCCTGCAAGGGTACCACCTGCCAGTACGGCCTGCTGGATTCCTTCGGCCTGAGCGAGAAACTGCATGAACGGTTCTACCTGGGGTATCACAATGTCACCCTGCCTCACAAGTTCAAAATCGCGGTGGGAGGCTGTCCCAACAACTGCGTCAAGCCTGATCTGAACGACCTGGGCATTGTCGGTCAGCGCATCCCCATGGTCGACCCGGCCAAGTGCCGCGGCTGCAAGGTCTGCCAGGTGGAGACCAATTGCCCCATCCATGTGGCCAAGCTGGAAAACGGGACCATTCATATCGATCCCAACGCCTGCAACCACTGCGGACGCTGCAAGGGCAAGTGCCCCTTCGGTGTGACCGAGGAGTTTGTGGACGGCTACAAGATTTATCTGGGCGGACGCTGGGGCAAGAAGATTGCCCATGGTCATCCCATGGACAAGATCTTTACCTCTGAGGAGGAAGTGCTGGATATTGTCGAGCGCGCCATCCTCTTCTTCCGTGATGAAGGAATCACCGGCGAGCGTTTCGCCGATACCATTGACCGTCTGGGCTTCGATTATGTCCAGAACAAGCTGATGACGGCGCCGGTGGACAAGGATGCTGTCCTCAACAAGACGGTGATCGGCGGCGCCAGCTGCTGACGGAGGACCCGTCATCAGAATACCGATCCCGGCAGGTGAATTCCTGTCATAAAAAGCACGCTGAACCCCGACGGAAATCCGCCGGGAGTTCAGCGTGCTTTTTGCTTTGTGCGGCAGGGGAGGAAAGTGGGTTCGTTCAGGGCAACAAAAAATCCGCCGCGGGCGGCGAAAGCCGGACCCGCGGCGGAGATGGAGGTTTCCGG
>JAHZHS010000093.1 GCA_019420135.1 Oscillospiraceae bacterium
GGCTACTGGACGAGCCTGAAATCCGCCCAGGGCGCCACCAACCGGGTCTCCGCCGTCATGACCGAACCCGAGGAGGACCGGGACGCGGGCGAACCGGTGGAGACCCTGCAGGGGGACATCATCTTTGACCATCTGCGCTTCCGGTACGGCGAAACGCCCCTCTTCGACGATCTCTGCCTGACCATTCCCCAGGGCCAGGCCACGGCGGTGATCGGGCCGTCGGGCAGCGGCAAGACCACCCTGCTGAATCTGGTGGAGCGGCTCTACGCCCCTGAGAGCGGTACCATCCGCATCGGGGCGGACGACATCCGCCGGTTTTCCAAGCGCAGCTATCGGGCGGCGCTGACCTACATCACCCAGGAATCCACCATGCTGTCCGGCACCATCCGGGAGAATCTGGTCTTTGGGGTGCGCCGGGAAGTGGAGGACGCCGAGCTGGACGAAGTCTGCGCCGAAGTGGGAATGCTGGACTACATTCACAGCCTGCCTGCCGGGTATGACACCCAGGTGGGCGAGGACGGTTCCCGGCTTTCCGGCGGGCAGAAGCAGAAGCTGGCCGCCGCCCGCGGCATGCTGAAGGATTCGGCCTATTTCCTGATGGACGAAGGCACCGCCGCCATGGACGCCCGGGCCAAGGACGCTGTCTGGTCGGCCGTGTCCCGGCTGATGCAGGGCAAGACCACCCTGTATGTGGCCCACGACCGGCAGACCGTGCTGAAGGCCGATTATGTGGTGGTGATGGACCAGGGCCGGGTAGCGGCGTTCGGGCCCATTGAGGAAGTCTATGCATCCAATGCCTATCTGCGCCAGCTGGTCGGGGAAGGAGGTCTGAACCGATGAAAGAAGCAAACTCCGCCAAACATCCCCCGAAAGAAAAACTGTGGGGGCCTTTCCTGCGGCTGTACACCCGGTTTCCCATTCCCTGGGTGTATTTTCTGGCCGCCATTCTGCTGGGTATTCTGGCCACCGAACTGGCCCTGAAAGTGGCCGACCTGACCATCCAGGTGAACAAGGGTGAACTGTACAACGGCGTCATCATCGGCTATGTGCTGGTGAGCATCGTCTATTCTCTGGTGGTGGGCTTCCAGAATGTCCTTGCCGCTTACGGCACCCAGAAAACCACCCTGCGGGTACGGGGCGTGGTATGGCGGGCCATCCTGGGCCTTCCCATGAAAGAGGTAGACGCAGAGGGTCCCAGCAACCTGATTTCCTGCGTGACCAACGATGCCACCCAGGCCGCCAATGCTTTGCAGATGCTGTTTCTGTCGGTGTCCTCCCTCTACGCCCTGGTGCGGGCCTGCATGAAGATGATCGCCTACAACGGGCAGCTTTCGCTGATCCTGGTCGTTTCCATCCCCCTGGCGGCCCTGGTTTTCTTCCTGTCCGGCCGGCTGCAGTTCATTGCCAGCCGCCGCCAGTACGAGGCCCTGAATACCATGACCGCCTTTTTCTCGGAACATATCGCCTGTGCCAAACACGTCAAGGCCCAGGGCATGGAGGAACGGGAGATCGAGGAAGGCATGCAGGCCATCGAGGACCGCTACAAGGCCGATATCCTGAACGTGGTGTTCGGCATGGTGCAGTCGGGGCTGTTCAGCCTCTACACCAAGCTGAACATGGTGCTCATTGCGGTGGGCGGGTCCCAGCTCATCCGCACCGGCCACATGGCCAGCACCGGCATCAACGATTTTTCCACCTACTCGGGCAAGGTGGAGCAGTACGAGAGCGAACTGCTCACCCCCTATCAGACCGTCAAAGGCACCCAGGGCAGTCTGCGCCATGTGAACCAGATTCTGGCCCGCCCCGCCGAGCATCTGGAGGCGGGCAGCCCCCTGGGCCCTTCCGGCGACATCGAACTGCGGGATGTGCAGTTCAGCTTTGACGGGGAATACCCGGTTCTGCGCGGGATTTCCTGCACCATCCCCTACGGAAAGCGCACCGCCATCATCGGCGGCAACGGCAGCGGCAAGTCCACCGTGATAAAACTGCTCCAGGGCTTCTACCGGCCTGATGCCGGCACCATTGTCCTGAACGGGCAGGACCTTGCCCAGGTGCGTCTGGACGATCTGCGCAGCCGGTTTGCCTATGTGCTGCAAAATACACCTCTGCTGGCCGGGACCATCCGGGAGAACCTGGTCTACGGCGCCAGGACCTGCCCCGATAACGCCGCCGTTGAAGCGGCTGCCAGAGCGGCGGGCGCGCACGACTTCATCATGCGGCTGCCCGACGGCTACGACACCCAGGTAGGGTCCGCCGGGGCACGGCTTTCCGGCGGTCAGCGGCAGCGCATTGCCATCGCCCGGGCGCTGCTGGTGCAGCCGGAATACCTGCTGCTGGACGAAGCCACCGCCAGCCTGGACCACCGCACCGCCGCAGCCGTACTGAACAGCCTACTTGATGGCAGGGTGCCTACCGTGGTATATATTTCTCATAACATGGAAGAAGTCCGCCGGGCTGACCATGTGATCGTGCTGCGGGACGGCCAAGTGGAGGCCGCCGGCACGCCCGAAGAACTGGCCCGCATCAGCCCGACCTACCGCGACTACGCCGCCAAGCAGCGGCTGGAGGTGCCGGTATGAAAAAGATCACCGTTTCCTTTATCCTGTTTTTGGTGCTGGCCACCGCCGGGGCCCTGGTGTTTGTGGGGCTTTCGCCGGATTTTTCGGAGCCCGCCGGGCTCAGCCAGCAGGAGGGACTTTCTGCCGACAACCCCATCTGGGACAAGTCCCTGGACGACCTGGCCGCCTGGCTGGTGGACCAGGGCGTGCTGACCAATACCGACTACGCGCCGCTGTCGGACGGTATCGCCACGGCAGCCCGGGGGTACAGTGGTCTGGAGCTCTACTGGTGGGACCTGGAATCCCTGGAAGAAGGCAGCGACGAGTACAACGCCTACCTGGGTGCCCGGGACGACGGGGCCATTGACCTGTGGGGCAGCGGCATCATCATGCAGCTGACGGCGGTGCGCGGGCCCTTTGCCCTGAACATCACCACCGACTACACCGGGGACGCCGCCCAGGCGGAACAGGCTTTCCGCAGCTTCTGCGGGGAGAACGGCCAGACGGAAGGAGACAGCACAGATGGCAATCCGGACCGTACTGATTGAAAAGGATCCCCATCTGCTGCAGACCATTGAGAATCTGCTGGGATTTTACCACAAGTTCGATATCGTCAAGACCTTTGACGATATCGACGAGGCCTGCCGCTATCTGCTGGCGGAGGAGGTGGATGCCGCCTTCATCCGCAGCGACGTGGGCGATCCTGCCCGCACGCCGGACGGCAGTTTTCTTCTGAGTTACGTCACCCAGAAAAAGCCCGATCTGCTGGCGGTGCTTTACAGCCCCTCCCAGGATACGGCGTTCTGGTCCCTGACGGTGGGGGCCACAGCGGCTTTTACCCTGCCGCTGGACCCGACCCTTTTCCAGCGGGCGGTGGACCGGGTGCTTTACATCCACGACCTTCTGCAGTACAAGCGGGACGCCCGGACCCGCAGCATCCTGGTGAAGACCAAGGACGGCTACCGGATGCTGCACGTTTCCGATATCCTGTTCATTGAGCGGCGGGAACGCAAGAAGTACATCGTCTGTGCCGACGGCTGTGAGGTGACAGTGTCCAACTATTCCATGGACGATCTGGACGCCCTGCTGAGCAACAGCCATTTTTACCGGTGCTATTCTTCCTTCATCATCAACCTGGAGCGGGTGGAGCGCATCAACACCAACAGCGACAAAAAGCTCTACTCCATCACACTGGACGGCTTTGACGGCGAGATCATCCTGAGCCGGGAAAAATACAAGGAACTGATGGCCGTTCTGCGAAAGAAATATTCCGACCTGACTCTGTAAAGGAGGCTTTCTATGAGTTTCACACAGATCTCCCGCCGTGACCTGCCGGAGCTGGACGCCGTATTGTGGGAACTGCGCCACGACGGCACCGGCGCCCGGCTGCTCTGGCTGGACCGGGCCGAGGAAAACAAGACCTTCTGCATCGGTTTTCCCACCCAGCCCCGGGACGACACCGGCGTGTTTCACATTCTGGAGCATTCGGTGCTCTGCGGTTCTGCCCGCTTCCCTGTGCGGGAGCCCTTTGTGGAACTGATGAAAACCTCCCTGAACACCTTCCTCAACGCCATGACCTACCCGGACAAGACGATCTATCCCGTTTCCAGCCGGGACGAGCGGGACTTCCACAACCTGATGCGGGTCTATCTGGACGCGGTTTTCCACCCGCTGCTGCTGGAAAATCCCGCCATCTTTGCCCAGGAAGGCTGGCACTATGAGGTGGACGATCCCCGGAACGTGACCTGCAAGGGCGTTGTGTTCAACGAAATGAAGGGAGTGTTTTCCTCCCCGGAAGCGCTGCTGGACTATGAGGCCAACCGTCGCCTTTTCCCCGATACCTGCTACCGCTGGGTGTCCGGCGGGGACCCGGAACACATTCCGGAACTGAGCTGGGAGGAATTCACGCAGGCGCACAGGCAATGGTACCATGCCGCCAATGCGCTCATCGTTCTGGACGGTGCCCTGGACCTGGACGCCGCCCTGGCCATTCTGGACGAGGCCCTGCCCGCCGGGCAGGGGCAGCCTGCGCCGCCCCCGCCGCTGCAGACCCCGGTGGACGGCGGCACCGCCGTGGTGGACTATGCCCTGGGTGCCCGGGAGCCCCTGGAAGGCCGTCACTGGCTGGGTCTGGGGTACGGGGCCGGGACCTTCCGGGACCGGGAGGAGCTGACGGCACTGCACGTCCTGTGCGATGTGCTCTGCGGCGACAACGAGGCTCCCCTGCGCCGCTGCCTGTTGGGGGCGGGACTGGCCCAGGATGTGACCATGTATCTGAACGACGAGATCCTGCAGCCCACCCTGCTGCTCACCGTAAAGAACTGCCCCGAAGCCAGGCTGGATGCCGCCGAAACCGCCCTGCGGGAGACCCTGACAGGGCTGGTGCAGCACGGGCTGGACCGGGCGCGGGTGCACGCCACCCTGGACAACCTGGAGTTCAGCCTGCGGGAACGCCAGGGCGGCTGGATGCCCCAGGGCCTGCTGCTGGCCACCCAGATCTACGCCAGCTGGCTGTACGGGGGTGACCCGGCGGCCAACCTCTGCGTGGAGGCTCTCTTCCAAACGCTGCACCAGCGGTGCGACGAAGGCTGGTTTGAGCAGCTGCTCCAGCGGGTGCTGCTGGACAATTCCCACCATTGCCGGGTGATTTTGCGGCCCTCCCACACCCTGGGCGCCGAGCGGGATGCCGCCGAGGCCGACCGCATCCGGGCAGTCACCGCTGCCTGGGCCAAAGAGGACTGGGCCGCAGCCCGGGCCCTGCAAGCCCGAACCGAGACCTGGCAGACCACGCCCGATACCCCCGCAGCTCTGGCCACCATGCCCCGGCTGCGGCCGGAGGATATTGCCCCCCGGCCGGAACCCCTGCCCACCGAGGAAATCCTTCTGGCAGGGCTGCCGGTGCTGCGCCACTCTCTGCCCACCCACGGCATCACCTACCTGAACCTTTATTTTTCGGCGGAAGATCTGGACGGCGAATCCTTGAGCCGGGCCTCCTTCCTCTGCGAATTGCTGGGCGCCCTGGAGACCGGTGCCACCCCTGCGGCGGCTCTGCCGGGGAAACTGCGGGCCACCTTCGGCTCGCTGCAAAGCCGGGTGGAAGCCTACGGCGAGGCCGAGAATTTCGCCCGCTGCCGGGTGTTCTTCTGCGTTTCGGCAAGCCTGCTCAACGCCAAGGCCGCTCAGGGCGCAGACCTGCTGTGTGAGCTGCTTACCGATACCCTCCCCCACCGCCGGGAAAAGCTGTGGGAAATTTTGCGCCAGCGCCGGGCGGAGCTGGCCCGCCAGATCATCGAGAGCGGCAACGCCTTTGCCATGACCCGGGCGGGAGCGGCCTTCCGCACCGAGTGCGCCGTGCAGGAGTACGCGGGGGGCATCGCCTGCCTGCAGTGGCTCCAGGCCCAGGAAGCCAAAGGTCCCGACGCCCTGGCCTCCCTGGCCGACGAGCTGGAAGCTTTGATGCACCGGCTGTTCACCCGGGCCCGGCTGACGGTGAGCGTGACCTCCGACGAGGAGACTCCCGCCGGCATCCTGGCCGGGCGGCTGGCTGAGCGGCTGCCCGCCGGGGCCTATACCCGGCCCGGGACCTGCGCCGCCACCTGGCCCGCCCCCACCAGGGAGGGCTTTGTACTGCCCTCCGACATTGCCTTTGCGGCCATGAGCGGCCCCTTCCCCGATGCCAACCGGGGCGCCGCCCGGGTGATGAAACGGGTGGTGTACCTGGACTACCTGTGGAACAATATCCGGGTGCAGGGCGGCGCCTACGGCACGGCCCTGGTGCTGCGCAGCAACGGGCTGGCCAGTCTGTCCTCCTACCGGGACCCCAACGCCGCCCATTCCCTGGCCTGCTACCGGGCCGTGCCCGCTTTCCTGCAGACCTTTACCGGGGACGTATCGGGCGCCATCCTGGGCGCTGTTGCCGAGAATGATCCCCTGCGCACGCCCCGGGACAAGGGCAAGACCGCCGATGCTTACTACTGGAAGAAACTCAGCTATGAAGCACTCTGCCGCACCCGGCAGGAGATGCTGGCCACCACCACCGACGACGTGGCCGGGTATGCCACCCGGATGCAGGCACTGGCCGGCCACAGTGCCGTCTGTGTGCTGGGTCCCCGCCGTCAGTTGGAAGCCTGCGGTTCCGAACTGGATACCATTGTTTCTCTGTGAAAGGAGTCTGTCATGACGGAAGAACTGTATGGGATGTATACCGCCATCCTCACCGAAGAACTGGTTCCTGCCATGGGCTGCACCGAGCCCATCGCCCTGGCCTATGCCGCCGCCCGTGCCCGGGAGGTGCTGGGCGCTGAGCCGGACCACATTCTGGCCCGGTGCAGCGGCAACATGATCAAGAACGTGCGCTGTGTGCAGATTCCTCACTCCGGCGGCATGACCGGCATTGAGGCGGCGGTCTGCCTGGGTGCCTTCGGCGGCGATGCCGCCCGCCGGATGGAGGTTCTGGAATCGGTCACCGGCCCCGACCGGCAGCAGGCCGCCGACTTCATCGCCGCCGGCCATTGCAGGGTGGAATTTCTGGATTCCGAGATTCCGCTCCACTTCATCGTGGAGCTCTGCCACGGGGCGGACACGGTGACGGTGGAGGTGCGCTATGCCCACACCAACATTGTCTCCATCCTGAAAAACGGTGAATCGGTCTTTTTGGGGGGCGAGGGCCAGCCCGGCCAGGCCGTCCAGACCGACCGCAGCAAGCTGACCATCGACGCCATCAAGGAATATGCCGACACAGTCTCTCTGGAGACCATCCGCCCCATCTTTGAACGGCAGATCCGCTGCAACATGGACATTGCCTATGAGGGAATGAGCGGAAATTACGGCGTGGGCATCGGCCGGATGCTGCGCTCCGCCTATCCCGACAGCACCTTTTCCCGGATGCGGGCCTATGCGGCGGCCGCCTCAGAGGCCCGCATGGCGGGTTGTGATATGCCGGTCATCATCAATTCCGGCAGCGGAAACCAGGGTATCGCCTCCTCGGTGCCGGTCATTGTCTATGCCCGGGAAAACTTCCTCCCCACCGAAAAGCTCTATCGCGCTCTGGCCTTCTCCGGACTTTTGACCGTTCACCAGAAAGAATATATCGGCAAACTCAGTGCCTTCTGCGGAGCCGTATCCGCCTCCTGCGCAGCGGGGGCTGCCATCACCTACCTGGCCGGGGGCACGCTGGATCAGAT
The DNA here is from genome assembly GCA_019420135.1 of Oscillospiraceae bacterium. Taxonomy (GTDB): domain Bacteria; phylum Bacillota; class Clostridia; order Oscillospirales; family Ruminococcaceae; genus Gemmiger. The sequence continues at coordinate 7,742 of JAHZHS010000093.1, forward strand.
CAAGGCCACCATCGACAACACCCTTGCCAACATTCCGGGCATCATCTGCGACGGTGCCAAAGCCAGCTGCGCCGCCAAGATTTCCGCCAGCCTGGACGCCGCCATGCTGGCCCATAATCTGGCTATGGCAGGCCGCAGCTATGGTGCCCACAACGGCATCCTGCGGGAGAACGCCGACGAGACCATCAGCTGTGTGGGCCGCATCGGCAAGGAGGGCATGCGGGAGACCGACCGCGAGATCATTCGCCTGATGCTGCAGT
>JAHZHS010000094.1 GCA_019420135.1 Oscillospiraceae bacterium
TCGTAGCACTCGTACGAGGCCAGGGACTCAACGGTTGCTTCCAGTGTCACTTCATGGCTTTCGCCGGGCTCCAACAGATCGGTCTTGGCAAAATCGATCAGGTTGACAGAGGCTTTCTCGATCTGGCCCTTGTAGTAAGGCGGGTTGGAATACAGCTGCACCACGTCCTTGCCGGCCACATCGCCGGTATTGGTGACTTTCACGGTGACGCTGACTGTGCCGTCCTTGCTCAGAGCGCCGGAGGTGCTGTTCGTGACTTCCCAGTCAAAGGTGGTGTAGCTCAGGCCGTAGCCGAAGGGATACTGCACCACGCCGTCGTAACCAGTGCCGAACTCGTTGGATACATTGGCCCAGTACCCCTCGGTATCCGCAGTCTCATACCACTTGTAGCCAACATAGATGCCTTCCACATAGTCCACGTAGGCAACACCGGGGTACAGGGGCTTGCCGGTGTCGTTGCCGTTGGTGGTCACGCCGTCTGCCGGATAGAGGCCGTCGGCGTTGGTGTAGTAACCGATGCCTGCCATACCGGCATTGGCGTAGGAAGCGCCGGTAGAGAAATCATAGGCGTAGGTATCGGTCAGATGGCCGGAGGGGTTGACATCGCCATACAGGATATCCACCACAGAACGGGCGCCCAGGGCACCTGTGCCGCCCACCAGCAGGCAGGCATCCAGACCGGGGATGGTCTCCAGGAAGGAGAGGTTCATGGTGTTGGTGCTGTTGATCAGGACGATGACGTTTTCGTAGTTCTCACCTACGTACTGAAGCAGCAGCTCCTCCTCGGTGGAGATCTCCAGGTAGGTGCGGCTGTCATCCTCTACCAGGTCGCCGCCCTTCACATTCTGCTTGTACTGTTCCCGCGGGGTATCGTTGCTCTCGCCCGTCTGACGGCCGAGCACCACAATAGCGGTGTCGGAATAGGCCTTGGCGTTGTCCAGCAGGGTCTGAGAGTAGCAGCTGGTGTCGCTGATGGAGGGCTCATACAGGCTGCTGAACTCCTCAGGGAAGGTGCTCAGTGCGCCGCCGCTGGGCCCGGTGAAGGGACGGTTGTCCAGGAAATCGGTATACATATCGATGAGTTCCTGGTTGTACTCCACGCCGGCCTCCTTGAAAGCGCCCAGGAGGTCCACCTCCAGGGTGGCGCACTGGCCGGAGCCGGAGCCTCCGGTGATCCACTGGGTGGCGGACCAGCCAAAGACGTTCACCTTGTTGACGTCCTTGCTCAGGGGCAGGACACTGCCTTCATTGCGCAGCAGGACAGTTCCTTCTGCCTGGATCTGCTCTGCCAGGGCATTGCCGGCCTGCAAAAGCTCATCGCTGAGTTCCGCACGGCTGCCCATGAACTGGTCCAGCGTGCTGCGGAAAGCAGCGCAGGCAATGTTGACGCCCAGCCCCAGAACCAGCAGGATGCAGATTACTGCCAGATTCAGCTTGCCGGGTTTCTTGACGGATTTGCTGTTCATCTATTTTCCTCCTTCATTTTTGCCGCTCCCCTGCGCCAATTCAGTGGGCGCGGCGTTCTGAATACCAGTATATTTTCTTTTTCCGGCCGTCTGGTGGAAATTTCGTAACTGGTCATTTTTCTTCCGTGCTTGACAGATTCCACAATTATTTTTTACTTTTTATACAAACTTAATTGCATATTGTTGTACATTTCCACAGTAAAAAATCACCCTGGCAGGATGGTCCTGCCAGGGCAGTTCGTACAGAATGTTTGATTTTCTCTCAGTCCGGCAGCGGTAGCAGAATGCCGAGGGTAAACAGGTTGTCCTCAGCGGAAATATCCATCGACCCGCCATACCGCAGGGCAATCTGGCGGATGCTTTCCAGGCCGAAGCCATGATTGCGGGCATCCCATTTGGTGGACACAATGCGCTCCTTGTCTTTGCGCAGATCATGGGCAAAGTAATTTTCGATCTGGATGAACACGGCCCCCGACCGCTTTTGTACAGTCACCGAGATGGTGCGGGCGTCCGGATCGGCAACCTGCTCGCTGGCCTCAATGGCATTGTCCAAAGCATTGCCGAACAGCGTGTACAAATCCACCGGACTGATAAATTCCAGAAGTTTTCCGTCGGCCATCCAGGTACACTCAATCTGATGTTTCTCACACAACAGGCTTTTCTCGGTCAGCACGGTATCCAGAACCCGGTTGCCCGTTTTGACAGAGCAATCGTATATCATGGCGGACCGTTCCAGTTCCTGCAGGCTTTCCTCCCGCTCCTCCGGGTTGGAAACCAGGCGCAGCGCCGCCACCTGATGCTTGAGGTCATGACATTTTCGATTGATGATGTCGATGGTCTCCTGGGAGAGATGATACTGATCCTCCATCTGGATGCGCAGCCGTCGTTCAGCCTCCGCTGCCGCCGCCAGATTCAGTTCCCGCCGCTGCTCCATCTGCAGCCACAGCAAAAACTGGCAGCTGCACAGGTCATAGGCCAGACTCAAGGGATAGGCAAAGTTTTCCCGCAGCCCCGGCAGGTAGCGGAAGGGATAATTCAGCACCAGTCCCATAATGAGCATCAGGCTCAGCACAATGACGGCTTTCCGCCATGTGACCAGATACCGGCCGTTATGTACCAGCTTTCTGGCCGGAAACAGCCAGCTCAGCGCCATGGTTGCCGCCAGCAGAATCCAGTTCAGGCTCATATTGAATGGGCCTGTTCCGTAATTACCAAAAATCACAGAAAGGCAGAACTCGGTGTGCTGTACGGCATAGACGCAGGCCATCCCGAACAGCCGGTCCTGCCGGTTGAGTTTGGTACAGACCGCAAAAATCAGCAGCGAGGCGCAAAGGGGCAGGACAAAGTAGAGAACCTGAAACAGGGCATTGATCCAGAATTGCGAAAAGAGATTTCCCGCCTCCTGCCAGTCGTACAGCGCATTCAATACGCCTCCCAGCAAAAAGCAGGCCGCTTCCGAAATCACCAGGCGGACTTTCCAATTGGGCCGGTGTTCCAGCGGCAGCACAAATACCGCCGTGCACAGCGCCATGCCCTGCATGAAATCCGCCTGAAATACCTGTAACAAAAAAGCAGCCGGTGTCATACGCTTTTCCCCTCGGCATAGGACAGCAGGGCGTCGATCACCGCACGGCGCCGGTTCCGGCTGACCGGCAGCTCTCTCTGCGCCACTTCCAGTGTATTTCCATGAACGCGGTCGATGTAACGGATATTGACCAGGTAGCAGTTATGACACCGGACAAACCCCTGGGGAATCAGGGACTTTTCCAGGCTGGACAAGGTGGAGCCGCCGGTGGTGATGACCCCCTCCACCGTGTGATACTGCAGATTGTGGTCAAAGATTTCAATATAGTAGATGCGGCTCAGGGGAACCCGCACCATGTTACCGTCGGTTTTCAGGATCAGGGCTTCATTTTCCCGGGTGCGCAGCAGGCGGAGAACCCGCTTCAGCCGCATGGCCAGGGCCGGGTATTTCACCGGCTTGAGCAGATAATCCAGTGCCCCCACGTCATAGCCGTGGATGGCATACTGGGCAAGATTGGTAATGAAGATGAGGCAGACATCCGGGTCGGTTTCCCGGATGCTTTTTGCGGTCTCAAAGCCGTTCATCACCGGCATGTCCACATCCAGAAGCAGCAGATCCCATTCCGGACGGTAGTCCCCGGCAAGCTTTGCACCATCAGAGAACAGTGTAATCTGTGTTTCCACCTTGTTTTCCGCTCCGAACTGCTCCAACTGTTCCTGCAGCTGACGGGCCGCCTGCAGATCGTCTTCCACGATTGCAATCCGAATCATCCCGCAATGCTCCCTTCTCCGTGCTCAGCGACCATTTTTCCAAAGACATTATACTAGAATGGAAGAAAACCCGCAACAAAGCCGGTGTACACAGGTTCGCCCGGTCCACCGTTTTCAGATGCTGACCGGCGTCCTCCTACAGATAACAGAAAGGACCGGCCTTTCGGTCGGTCCTTTCCGTATGATGTATGAGAAAGAGAAGATGTCTTTTGTGGATATCAACGCTTATTTGGCGACGGGGACTTCCTTGCGGCTTTTCACCAACATGACCACACTGCCTATGGTAAGCAGAGCCATCACACCGGTGACCACGTAGAGGGTCATCTGCCACCAGGGGGTGATGGGACGCACGGTCGCGTTGCCGATGTTCATGGCCTGGCTGTGGGTGACCGAGTAGGCGATGTTCTTGACGGCGCGCTGCACGGCGGTGACGATGGCCGGATCGTTTTCCAGGCCGTCCAGGGTGGCCATGCCCATGCTGTAACCATCCCAGATATCCTGTCCGGCCAGAACGCCCAGACGGTAGTCCATGAAGCTGGCCATGACCGAGCAGTCGGTGATGGCTGCTCCTTTCATGCCCCACTCATCCCGCAGGATGCCGGTCATCAGGCCGTGGTGAGCGCCGCTCCATACCACGCCGATGCGGTTGAAGGAGCTCATGACGCCCATGCCGCCGCCCTTGGCGACGCTGCCCTCAAAGCCTTCCAGGTACAGTTCCCGGATGGCCTGCTCGTTGGACCAGGTGGAGATGCCGTAGCGGCCCTCCTCCTGATCGTTCAGGGCAAAGTGCTTGGTAAAGACGTAGACGCCGCGGTCCTGAATGGCTGCGACCTCCACAGCGGCGATCTGGCCGGAGAGCCAGCCGTCCTCGGAGTAATACTCAAAGTTACGGCCGCAGTAGGGCGTACGATGGATGTTTGCGCCAGGGCCGTAGATGCCCGCGTAAACCGTGCCGGTGTCGGAAGGCGCATGGAGGAAGTCCTCACCGATGCACTTGCCGATGTTCTCGATGATCTCCAGGTTGAAGGTGGCGGCCATCACGTCCTCGGAGGTGTAGGCCATGGCGCTGGAACCGCCCATCAGGCTCTTGGTGAAGCCCTGGGGGCCGTTTTCATCCAGCGTGCCGGGCAGACCGATGGAGGGAACCGGCTGGGTCAGATGGAAACCGTTATAGATGACGTTGGTCATCTCACTGTAAGGAATCTGCTGGATCAGGTCGGACCATGCGGGGTCGTCCACATCGGCCTCTGCGAAATCGTTGGCGGTCAGCTCCCCGGACACGCCCATTTCCGGCATGGTGGCGTCGGGATAGTACATTTCCTTGTATCGCTCCACCAGGGCCGCCCGGTCTGCCTCGTCGTGGGACAGGCCGTCCGCCCACATCTGCTCGGTGATGCGCAGGGAAACAGGGCTCTGGGGGAAAGTCCCCTGCCAGTCGCTGCGGGTCAGGTAGGTGATCTGCTGATCCTCGGCGCCCTCATACTTGTTCAGGTCGGCGTTGTCAAAGAGGTTGGTGATGGCATTGCCGGTGACAGAGGACACCGCGTAGGTGGTCTTGTCGAAGGCGGGGTTATTCCACTTGGCGGCCAGAGAGGCATCGCCCGTGCCGTCCATGCGGGAGCCATCGGCGCCCTTTGCGGCCAGAATGTTGTTGACGGCATTGTGTGCGTCCGTGCCAACGGTGAAGTAGTAATCGCCGTCCTCCAGAATGTAGGTCTTGGCGTTGTTGGCGTCGTAGGAGGTCAGGTCCTCCTTGTTCACGGTGACGGTGAAGTGCTCGGTAGCGCCGGCAGCAATCATCTTCTTGTCAAATCCGCACAGTTCCACAGCGGCCTTTTCCACGCCGTTGTCCCTGTCATACTGGGTGTAGGGACTCTGGAAGTAGATCTGCACCGTGTGCTTACCATCCACCGCGCCGGTGTTGGTCACGTCCACGCCCACTTCAAAGTGGTCGCCCTTGTCCTCCACCGTAAAGTTGGAGTAGGCAAAGGTGGTGTAGCTCAGGCCGTAGCCGAAGGGGAAGGCCACGTCGCCGGCATAGTCGTACTCGCCGGCATTGCCCTGGTTGAGGACGTAATCCTCGTAGCGGGTCTCGTAATAGCGGTAGCCCACATAGATGCCTTCCTGGTAGACCACATAGTCCTCGTTGCACTTGGAAACGCCGGGGTCGGTGTTGTTCTGGGCGGTGGCTACATCGTAATCAGCGCCGTTTGAGTAGTTGAAGGCTCCGAAATTCTGCATGGCAGGGCTGGAGTGGTTATCCTTAAGGAAAGTATCCACAATGCGGCCGGAGGGATTGACCTTGCCGGCCAGGATATCCGCCACACCGTTGATGCCGGTCATGCCCACGTCGCCGATCCACAGGACCGCGTCGATGCCATAGCTGTCCAAAAAGTCCAGCTGCAGCGCATTGGAAGAGTTGAGCAGAACCACGATCTTCTTGAAGACGCCCTGCTCCTTCAGCTGCTGTAGGTTGGAGAGCATGTCGACCTCTTCCTGGCAAAGGCGCAGGTAGTCGCCGTCGGTCATGTACGGTTCCAGCTCCGGCAGGCCGCTGGGCAGATCGGCGCCCTCGCCGCCGGAGCGGGCCAGCACCACCAGGGCCACATCGCCGTAGTCGGCCCAGGTGTTCTGCAGCTCCTGGGTGTACTCGGACCAGGGCACTTCATTGATGCGGTACTGTGCCTGATTGCCGCCGGTGGTATCGGCATTCACGCGGGCATAGCCGCAGTTTGCGTAAAAGTCCCACTGATCGGGATTGACACAGCCTTCCCCGAAGGAATTTTCCAGGGCATCTTTCAGGGTGACGGCGTCCTCGGCAGAGACCTGGCCGGAGCCGGTGCCGCCGTACATCAGGTTGTAGCTGGACTGGGAGAAGGTGGTGAACTTTGTGCCTTCTGCCAGGGGCAGAGCGTTATTGTTATTCACCAGCAGGGCTGCGCCCTCCGCCTCGATGCTCTCGCAGAGTTCTTTCTCGAAGGCGACCAGGTCCTCCTCGTTCTCGTAGTCACTGGTAAAATGGATGGTGGCTTCCGGGTCAGGGATGACTTCCTGCGTCTCGGCGTTCAGGGCAACGCTGATGACGGAGGAGAACTGGTTGGTGATGGGGATTGCCGCCACGCACACAGCCAGCACAACCGCCGTGCCCGCCGTAAGGGCAACCCAGCGTTTGCTTGCTTTCTTTTTCATGTGGGATACTCCTTTCTCTTGCTGCAGGTCCCATTTTTCGGGGCCTTGTGCTCTCTTGTCCCAATTATTGCGATTTTCTCAGCATTTTCACAACAGATTTCGCACAACCTTGGCTGTGAACAGCACAACCTTAAATGCACAGCATTTTTTGTCTTTCTTGACTTGTTTTATGGATATCGCTATATTTAAGACAGAGTTTGTGAAGGAGGGACATCATGCTGGGGATCGCCATTGTGGAGGATGACGGGGAGCATGCGGCCTTGCTGGAATCTTTCATCCGTAAATACGCGGAGGAGCGGCAAATCCAGGTTTCGGTGCAGCGGTTTCACGATGCGGTGACGTTTCTGGACCAGTACCGAGCGGAGTATCAGATTGTTTTCATGGATATCATGATGCCTATGCTGGACGGCATGGAAGCGGCCAAACTGCTGCGCCAGAAGGACAGCACGGTGGTTCTGGTTTTTGTGACCACCATGCGCCAGTACGCCGTTCAGGGGTACGAGGTGGATGCCTGTGATTTTCTGGTCAAGCCGGTCACCTACCCGGAGTTTGCCTTGAAGTTCACCCGGATTCTGAGCAAAGTTCCCTCTGAGGCAGCTTCCGGCAGCGAAGTGTTTCTCAAGACGGAAAACAGCTTTGTCCGCCTGGCCAGCCGGGACATTCTGTATATAGAGGTCAGCGGGCACTACTGCATTTACCACACCGTCAGCGGAGATTACCGCCGCTACCAGACCATGAAAAGCGCCGAATCCTCCCTGCCTGCCGGAAGTTTTGCCCGGTGCAACAACTATCTGCTGGTCAATCTGGCCCACGTGTCCCGCATGGACGGCATGGAGGTCCGGGTGGGAGACAAGGCCTTGCCGGTGAGCTATCCCCGGCGCAAGGCCTTTGCCGATGCGGTGGCGCGGTATATGGAGAGTCGGGGCCGATGATTGGGAATATCTATCTGTGGCTGGGGGTCTATACCTTTCAGGCCTATAAT
>JAHZHS010000095.1:0-4205 GCA_019420135.1 Oscillospiraceae bacterium
CAAGAGTATCCTGCACATTGCCAAAAAATACGGCGGCAATGCAGCCTTCTCCGCAGAGGACGGACAGTTCCGCCTGGCCATTCTGTTGCCCGCAAAATAAAGCTGCTATCCTCTGTTCCATCTGGACAGGCAGGTCGGTGTCCCGATACAAAGCACAAGAAAACAGAACGGGAGCCCATCCATGGATGGGCTCCCGTTCTGTTCAGAAGAAGCGGTCAGTTATCCGTTTGCCGGGAAGATTGTCGGCCAGACAATGACACAACCAATGAAGATACAGGAAAGGATGAATGCCATGATGCTGACCAGCATCAGGATATCCTTGAGGATTGGAGTGTAGGTCAGTTTCTTGGACACCACGCAGATGGCGATGTATGCGATCAGCCCCACAATGACCAGTGCCAGACCGACATAGGTCACAGGCGAGATATTGGTATTGATGCCGATGCCTACCGGGGGAGAAAGCAGCAGTCCGCCAATCAGTTCCAGTACCACGCCAATGCCGATGAGGGCAAGCAGGGCATAGAAGATTGAATTGTGTTTCGGCTTAGCCATTTGCTTCACTCTCCTTTTTCTGTTTCTTGTATGCCTTGACCATAAAGACCTCGGCGGTGATGAAGCCGGCCACGATCAGAACATCCACGACTGCCAGCACGATGATGTAGACGGGGAAGCCTTCCGAGCCGCTGCTGCTGCCCACGGTGATGCCGTTCATGGCGCTGGAGTTGACGACGTTGTAGCAGACACGGTGCATGACCTCACGCATCAGGTTCTGGTACTTGTTCTCGTCGGTGGTGGTCAGCAGGCACATGCCGGTGGTCAGCATGGTGTCAGCGCCGGAGGAGAGCATGCCGTCGGTGAGAGTGCCGTCAGAGGTGATATCGGAAACGACGATTCCGTGGAAGTTCCACTCGTTGCGGAGGATGCCGGTGGTCATGCTGTAGTTGCCGATGGCCTTGATGTAGCCGATACGGTTCATGCCGGTCATGACGCCGTTTGCGCCGCCTTCCTTGATGGCCATCTCAAAGGCACGCAGGTAGATTTCACGGATGGACTGTTCGGTTGCCCAGGTGCAGACGTTGTTACGGTTGGTTTCCTGGTCGTTCAGGCCGATGTGCTTGATGTAGACGATCATGCCCTTGGACAGAGCGCCCTTGCACATGGCGGCTGCGCAGTAGCCGGACAGGATGGGATCTTCGCTGAAGTACTCGTTGTTGCGGCCGGAGAAAGCGGTACGGTGCAGGTCGAAGGAAGGAGCGTACCAGCCGGTGGCGGCGGAGCGCAGGCCGTCCTCACCGATCAGCTCGCCGTAGCGCTGCTGGATATCCTTGTTCCAGGTGGTGGCGATGATCGTGCCGGAGGGGAATTCGAATGCGGCCCAGCCGTTGAGCATGTTCCACAGGCCGGCTGTACCGTCACAATCGAAGGTCTTGGGTTTGTTGATGGACTCGATCTTAGCAGTGTTGTAACCGGCGGTGGCGATCAGCTCGTGGGCCTCGCTCAGTTTGATCTGGTCGAGCAGGTCGTCCCACATGGGATCATCATAGTCCTTGCCGCGCAGCTGGATCAGTTCCAGGTCGCCATCCTTGCCCCAGACCACCTCCTCATTGTCTTCTGCGGAGGAGGGGATGCCGGAAGATGCCCAGCCGGCCTCGTCGATCTTGGCTTTCAGGTCATCGCTCAGCACATGGGTGGCGCTCAGGACGCCGTTGGCGGAAGTCTGGGCCACATCGCCGTAAACCAGGCTGTTGTCATCCATGAGTGCCCAGTTCTCTCTGGTCAGGTAGACAGCGTCGTCGGGCGTTGCGTAGTCAAACTGGTTGGTAATGGGGTTGCCGGTGAGCAGGTCCTTGTCGATGACAGTGAAGGTGTCCACCGTGTATTCCTTGACCAGGTCCACATTGCCGTTGGCCTGAACCCCCTTGGCCTGCAGGATGTTGTTCATGGCGTCGTGGGCATCCTGGCCGATGGTGATGTAGTAGGTGCCGTCATCCATGATATAGGCCTTTGCACCCTTTGCGTCGTAGGACTTCATGAGGTCTTCGGCGTCAAAGCTGGCGGATACGGTCACGGTCTCACCCGCTTCGATTTCGGGGGTCTTGACATAGTTTGCCAGGCACAGAGAGGACTTTTCCACGCCGTTCTGTCTGTCGTAATCGGTGTAGGGAGCCTGGAAGTAGATTTCGATGGCATCCTTGCCGGCTCTGTCGCCGGTGTTGGTGACGTCAACAGAAACATTGATCATGTCTCTGCCAGCCTCGGACTGCTCCACCGTCATCTGCATGTTGCCGTATGCAAAGGTGGTGTAGGTCAGACCATAACCGAAGGGACGGCTGACCACTGCGTTGTAATCGTAATTACCCACATTGGGATTGCCCAGCATCTGGGCTTCATACCGGGATTCAAAGTAACGGTAACCGAGGTAGATGTTCTCGCTGTAGTTGACGTAGGTGTACTTGTCGCCCACCGGGTTGCCGCTGGCGTCCACATACTGGTTCAGGCCGAAGCTCTTCATGGCCGGGGTGGCGAAGTTATCTTTCAGGTAAGTATCGGTGGTGTGGCCGCTGGGGCTCAGCTCGCCGGTGAGGATCTTGCCCACGGCGTCGCTGCCGTTCAGGCCAGTGCCGCCCACCCAGAAGCAGGCGTCAACACCATACTCCGCCTCGTCCAAGAAGTCCATCTGGATGGCGTTGCAGGAGTTCAGGATCACGATGGTCTTTTTGAAGCCTTCGTTGGCGATGCCACGAAGCAGGTCCCGCTCGGTGGCATCCAGTTCCAGGTAGTGCTCGTCCACAGTGCCGCCTGCGCTGCTCATATCGCGGATACAGTCAGCGCCCTCGCCGCCGGCACGGGAGAAAATCACCACGGCGATTTCATTGGGAGCATCCCAGGAAGTGCCGCAGGCGTTGACCACGTCCTGCCAGGGCTGCTCATTGATGGCAGAGCCGGTGTTTTTCCGGGAAGTGTAGGGCAGGGACTCGTAGTAGTCCTCCAGCACCTGGTTGACTTCCAGACCGGCGTCCTTGAAGGAGGACATGATGGTCTTGTCGGAGTAGTTTGGGTTCAGAGGAATGCTGGAAGAACCGGAACCATTGCGGATCCACTCGCGCTGGTTGATGCTGAATACGTTGATCTTTCTCTCGTTTTCCGCCAGAGGCAGAGCGTTGTTGTCGTTCTTCAGCAGGACAGTGCCTTCCTCCACGATATCCAGGGAGAAGTCCTCCTGTGCCTTAATCAGGTCGGCATCGGACTGGAACTCGGAGGTGAAGTAATTGGCATCGCTGCCTCCGCCGGTTGCGCTGTCTCCGCCGATCGTGCCCATGACCACGGTCAGGGCGCCGCCCCAGAAGGATGCGGCAATGTTCGCGATAATGACGATCACCATGAGGGTGGCCAGAATCACGTTGACGGAAACCAACTTGAATTTACTCATACATCATTCTCCTTTCCTGCCATCAGGCATCATCCGCTTCAAACACGGAAACGAACGAGAACGTGTTGTCGTTCAGGTTGATCCGGACTTGCTGGGGCTGAGTTGCCGGCTGGGTATTATATTATTCGTTGGCGAATCCCTTGGTGGGGTCGTCCCCTTCTTCTGTGCCGATCAGATGATCGCTGTAGGATTCAGCCTTGGGGTTGGTCGCAATATTATCGCCGGACCAGACGTAAGAATAGGAGTATTCCGGCAGGTTCAGGGTGACTGTCTGATTCTCCTCGTTGAGGACATAAGTTCCGAAATAGGCCTGGTAGTGGATGAATCCACGGTTGGCGATGTACATTTCCTTGATCAGCTCATAACGGCAAGGCGTGGAAGTGTCCTTGTACTGGGCGTCGGGCTGCTTGGAACGGTTGGGGTCACTGTTGTTGGTGAGGATCAGGGTGTTGTCCTCGTAGAAGAATTCCTCGCGGGCGCCGATGGAGTAGCTGCCCGTCAGTTTGGTGGCGATCTCCTCGCAATCGAGATGCTGGGTAAAAACGCCCGGGGCAATGTTTTCCGCTGTGATCGGGACGGGCTCGGCTTCTGCTTCCTCCGCAGGAGCGGAGGAGCAACCCGTCATGACGGATAATGCCATTGTCATGCAGAGTGCCAGTGTGCCGATTTTCTTCAATGCTGTAATGTTTCTTGCCGACATGATGTTACCTCTCCTTCTTGGTTGATTTACGGTAAAAGAGTCTCTTCCGAGAATCCACAGGGGGGAATTTTCCTG
>JAHZHS010000095.1:4215-4707 GCA_019420135.1 Oscillospiraceae bacterium
TTCACGCTTCTTTCAATCCACCCACAGCATAAATAACAACGGGATGCTGTACAAGCAACATTGCATTTTCGGCAGGTTTCATCGACAAATCGGTAGTGAGCATTGCATTTTCTGTCATCTTCTTTGCATATCCGTTTTGTCATATTTTGATAAAATCAGATCACTTTTCGCATTATATTTATGCTGTTTTCCAATTCGCTTGAGGCTTCGGCCAATATAATCCGGTATTTGTCCCGCTTTCGGGCCTGTCCCCTTCCCTGCTGCCCGGCCCCATCTCCGGCAAACAAAAAATCGGCAGGCTCTCTGCAGAGCCTGCCGACAGGGGATGCTGTCAGTTGTTATGTTCTTATCCCACCAGGGATTGTCTCAGCCTTTTCATGGTATGCCGGCAGAAGAGGCAAGAGATCACAATGGTGATGCTGTCCGCCAGCAGCTGGGTCCAGATAATGCCGTACAGTCCCACCAGACGGTTCATAAGAAACAGCAGGGGGG
>JAHZHS010000095.1:4717-5161 GCA_019420135.1 Oscillospiraceae bacterium
CTGACGGCAGGAGGTGAGCAGCAGGGATTCCGCGCCCTTGCCCATGGCCTGGAAGGTATAGCTTATCTGGAAGTTGCAGATCATCAGCGGGGTGGCCAGCACATTGATGCGCAGGAAATCCACGCCGTAGCGCACCGTCTCCCCGTCGTTGATGAACAGGGTGATGACCTGCGGGACAAAGAGTTCCATGACCACAATGCAGATGCCGGCAAAGACCACCCCGGACAGGCGAGCCGCATTGGTAAAGGCGCCCATCCGGCGGTAATTCTTTGTGGAGTAGTTGTAGGCGACCATGGGGACCATGGCCTGGCACAAACCCATGCCCACATTCATGGGGAGCATGTCGATCTTTTTCACAATGCCCATGGCAGCCACTGCATAGTCGTTATACCCCGAGGAGAGCTTGTTGACCACCGTATTGGACAGGCAGGCCATCAGGGAGCC
>JAHZHS010000095.1:5267-7901 GCA_019420135.1 Oscillospiraceae bacterium
GTAGTAGGTCACCGCATTGCCCAGCCGCACAATGACGGACGCGGTTTTGAACTGTGACGCCGCAATCATGGTATCGCCCCCGTAAATACATCGCATGCGATTGTTCGCTTGCGATGTATTTTACATCTTACGGTGTGCCCTGTCAATGAACAGCGTTTTCTGCCCCGTGCTGCCTTTTTGAGGCCCAACAAAAAGCGGATGCACCGCGGCAATGCCGCAGCGCATCCGTTTTGTACAGGATTGTTTTTGGACGGGATCAGATCCGGCTCATCCGTTCCTGCTCGAACGGACGGCGGTAGCGATCCCGGTAATAGCCTTTCTGGCGGATCAGTTCCTCGTGGGTTCCCTGCTCCACAATGGCCCCGTCTCGCACCACCAGGATCAGGTCGGCACGCCGGATGGTGGACAGACGGTGGGCAATGAGGAAGGAGGTGCGCCCTTTGAGCAGCAGCTCGGTGGCATCCTGGATCAGACGCTCGGTCTTGGTGTCGATGGAGCTGGTGGCCTCGTCCAGCACAAAGATGCGGGGGTCGGCCAGCACGGCCCGAGCAAAGGAGATGAGCTGCTTTTCGCCGGTGGAGAGGCGGTCGCCGCCCTCCCCCACGTCGCTCTGGTAGCCTTTCTCCAGCTTCTGGGCGATCTGATCCACCGAGACTGCCTTGGCCGCCGCGATGACTTCCTCATCGGTGGCGTCCAGCCGGCCGTAGCGGATGTTCTCCATCACCGTGCCGGAAAACAGGTGGGGGCTTTGCAGCACATAGCCGATGCTGCTGTGCAGCCACAGCTGGCTGCGTTCCCGGTAGTCCTTCCCGTCGATGAGGACCTGTCCGGAGGTGGGCTCAAAGAAGCGGCAGGCCAGGTTGACCAGCGTACTTTTGCCCGCGCCGGTCTCCCCCACGATGGCAATGGTGTAGCCCGCCGGGATTTTCAGATTGAAATGGCTGAGCACGTCCTCATTGCCGTCGGGATAGCGGAAGGAAACGTCCCGGAACTCGATGTCCCCCCGGATGGGCTCCCAGTTTTCCTTTTTGGGGGCAAAGACCGTGCCGTATTTTTCCACCACTTCGGGGGTATCGGTGATGAGGGGCTTTTCCTCCAGCAGGCCCATGACCCGCTCGATGTTGGCCTGAAGGGACAGAATATCCGCAATGTTGCGGGCAATCTGCTGGATGGGCTCAAAGATGCCCACCGCATAGGAGGTGAAGGCCGACAGCGTGCCGATGAGCATCCGGTGTTCCAGAGCCAGCGCTCCGCCCCGGGCCAGCACAATGGCAGTAGTGAGAGAGCTGAAAAAGAGGACCAGCGGAATATAAACGGCGGAGAGCCGTGCCGCCCGCACCGCAGAAACCCGCATATCCTGGGTGACTGCCTCGAATTCCCGGCTGTTCTGTTCCTCGATGACCAGCGTTTTGGAGGTACGGGCGCCCATGATGCCCTCGTTGTAGGCGCTGGTGATGCGGGAATTCATCTTGCGCACCCGACGGTTCCAGCGAAGAATCCGGTCCTGGAACCAGGCGGTGAGCAAAGAGATCACCGGCACTATGAGGATCACCGCCGCGGCCAGTCCCGGGTCCAGCAAAAACATCATGCCGAAGACACCCAGCACGTAGAAGATCGCCCACAGCATATCCACCGAGTTCCAGGCAATCATGCCGGCGATGCGGTTGGTGTCGCTCATGATGCGGGAGAGCAGATACCCCACCGGTGTGACATTGTAATAGGACAGGGACAGGGTCTGCAGGTGGACAAAGCAGGCCCGCTTCATATCCCGGCCCACCTGCATCTCAATGCGCATGGAGCGACGGGTAAAGAGAATGACCGACAGCGCCTGCAGGGCAATGATGACCCCGTAAAAGAGAGCAAAGAAAGGCAGGCCGGAAAGTTCTTCCGTCTGGATGAACTGGTCAATGGCATACCGCTGGAAGAGCGGCAGAGCAATGTCGATGACGGCGCAGAATACATTGAGCACCAGCACCGCCGCGATGATCCCCCGGTAAGGCCGCAGAAAGGGCAGCAGCTTTTTCCAGGAGCGGATATCAAAGGATTTTGTGTATTCCTTCTCCTCATAGGCCATGGGTATCCCCTCCTTCCTGGCCAAAGAGCAGATCCCGGTCCTCCCCGGTCATCTGCAGGTCGTAAGTTTCACGGTATAGTCCATGCTGAGCCATCAGCTGGTCGTGGCTGCCGCACTCGGCCACCCGGCCGTCCTGCAACACCAGAATGCAGTCGGCCTGCATGAGGGTGGTGATCCGGTGGGAGACCAGAATGACGGTGGCAGAGCCCTTCGCCTGATGGAGGGCATCCCGGATCTTGGCGTCGGTCTCGGCGTCCACGGCGGAGAGGGAGTCGTCAAAAACCAGGATGGGCGCATCCAGCATGAGGGTCCGGGCGATGGCCACCCGCTGTTTCTGGCCACCCGAGAGGGTGACGCCCCGCTCGCCGATGATGGTATCGTAGCCATCGGCAAATTCCAGAATAGCCTGGTCCACCTGGGCCGTTCCCGCATGGAGTCGGACCTCCTCCAGGGTTGCCTGAGGCCGGGCAGCGGCAATGTTTTCCCGGATGGTTCGGGAGAACAGGAAGGGTTCCTGCAGCACAATGCCGATGTTTTTCCGCAGATAGGACCGGCTGATC
>JAHZHS010000096.1 GCA_019420135.1 Oscillospiraceae bacterium
AAAGATCAGATCGACCGGCTGATCCACACCTCCAATCTGTACTACAACGAGCCGATGGCAGATGCAGCAGAAAAACTGGTGAAAGCCAGCGGGATGGATAAGGTCTTCTTTACCAACAGCGGAACGGAAGCCATCGAAGGGGCGCTGAAAGCGGCGAGAAAATATGCCTACCTGAGGGACGGACACAATGATCATGAGATTATTGCCATGAACCATTCGTTCCACGGAAGGAGTATGGGCGCGCTTTCGGTGACAGGAAATACCCATTATCAGGATCCGTTCCGTCCGCTGATCGGAGGAATCCGGTTTGCCAATTTCAACGACCTGGAGAGCGTAAAAGCGCAGGTTACGGAAAAGACCTGTGCGATCATTCTGGAGACGGTTCAGGGAGAGGGCGGAATTTATCCGGCGGATCCGGAATTTCTCAAAGGCGTCAGAGCGCTGTGTGATGAGAAGGATATTTTGCTGATCCTGGATGAGATTCAGTGTGGAATGGGCCGCACCGGAAGTATGTTCGCCTGGCAGCAATACGGCGTGAAGCCGGATATCATGACCTGTGCCAAGGCGCTTGGCTGCGGAATCCCGGTAGGAGCGTTTGTATTGAATCAGAAAACCGCGGAGCATTCTCTGGTGCCGGGAGATCATGGCACGACCTACGGAGGAAATCCGCTGGCATGTGCGGCTGTCAGCGCAGTGTTCGATATTTTTGAAAAAGAGAAGATTGTCGATCATGTACAGCAGGTTTCCGCTTATCTGGAAAAACGGCTGGATGAACTGGTGGAGAAGTATGATTGCCTGACCGTGCGCCGGGGCAAAGGCCTGATGCAGGGCCTGGTGGTATCCGGCCGGCCGGTGGGTGAGATTGTTCAGCAGGCGCTGAAAAACGGGCTGCTGGTGATCACGGCAGGCTCCGATGTTCTGCGGATGGTGCCGCCGCTGGTGATTACCGAGGCGGATGTGGATGAGATGATTGAGAAGCTGGAGGAGAGCTTTTAGCTATCAATGAGGGAGTATCCAAAAGTTTGTGTAAATGAGGCTATGAAAAAAGCATAGCCTAAAAAAAGAAGGACCGTGGGTCAAAATGAGCCCAAGGTCCTTCTTTTATGTTAAACGTAGCTTGCGATGATAATTATTAACAAATCTAATTCTAACGTAAAACAGGCAGTTTACATTACCATCTGTTATTCTAGTGTCAAATGTTCTAAAGCATGATTATGTATGTTGTATATTTGGCGTAAGCTATAATTTAGATGTTCACTTATTTCTTCCCAGGTATATCCATGAATGTACTTTAACAGCAGAAGTTTTAGTAGCTGTAACGTTATAAAGTGTTTATAGAGAATAAATGAAGAAAAGAAGAAGGTGGAAAGAAATTTGTCAAGGGTGTTTTTTACCAAAAAACACGTGTGAGACAACGAAGCGAGTAACACTAATGTTCCGTCTACAATCGGCAATATACCGAAGATAATAAAGTGGTTCCTTTCGCCTCGAACCGGGCATCCCCCTGGTGGGCTTTTGCCACGGCCCGGATGGAGCTGAGGCCCACGCCGGGCGCGCCCATACGCTTGCTGGAGAGAAATTTCCCGTCCTCCTGCCGCGCCTGCCCGTCAAAGCTGTTGTCCATGGTGATAGTCAGGACGCCGTACTCCAGGGAGCTGTTTAGCCGGATAAATTTCTTGCCCCCGGCCATGCGTCCGCAGGCTTCCACCCCGTTTTCCAGCAGATTGGCGAACACGACGCACAGGGCGCGGTCATCCAGATTTTTGTTCTGCGCGGGGACGATCAGCCGGGCGGTAAAGGCGATACCCTCCTGCCGGCAGCGGGCGGCATAGTGGGACACCACCGCATTGACGGTGGGATTTTCGCAGTAGTCCTGAACGGCGGCGGGGATGTCCCGGATCAGCGTGGCGATATAGTCCCGCAGCTTGGAATTTTCATCCCCGGCCATGGCCTGGATTGCCGTCAGATGGTGGCGCAGGTCGTGGCGCATCTGCCGGGTCTGCTCGACGGTCTCCATCAGGAGCAGGCTGCGCTTTTCCTCCTCCTCCATTTGCATCTCCAGCAGGCGGGATTCAAAAATGAGCCGCTGACGCAGGGCGGCCTGCTGTTCCAGACCCTCCAGGGATTGCAGCAGCACATAGTAGATGGCAAAGACGCAGACCAGCAGACCAATCCGGCAGAAGAGGAAAAAACCGCTGTCCACGCTGCTCTCCAGATAGGAATCGGTAAAGATCAGCGCCAGAATGGTCACAAACGCCGGTACCAGCCAGATGATCCGCCACAGCCGGGGCGCGTCGGTCCGGTAGACCAGATTGGCCACCTGCCGGAAAAACCGCAGCAGCAGCGGCAGGGTGACACCGTAGAGCAGGATGCAGACAAAGCTGCTGCCCCACCCCTGGATGGGGATGCCAAACACCTGCACAGCAAGCACCGACACGATCCCCCGGATAATCAGCAGATAGTCCACAATCAGCAGATAGGTGAACAGCATTTTGAAGGGGCTCAGGCGCAGGAAACAGCAGTAGATCAAAAACCCCACCACCGCAAACGCCAGCTCCAGATTGCGGAAATACAGTCCGTTGGCCAGGAAGTAGGCGGCGGCCGCCATTTTGCACAGCACATTGACAGTCACCAGCGCCAGAGCCGCTGTGCGGGACCTCCAATGGAAGTTCCAGAACAGGACAAAGGGGATGATGTGGCTGGGCAGCGTGGTGCAGAAAATATAAAATAACTGCACCATCATCCATCCCCCCTTGTGCGGGCAAACAGAAAGTCCTCATAGGCCCGCTTGGCCTTGGTCCGGTTGGGACGGCTGATGGGGATGTTTTTTCCATCAGCCATCTCATAGCACTGATATTCCTCGTTGATCCCCCGGACAAAGGCCAGATTGACGCAGTAGCTTTTGTGGGGGCAGAAAAAGGGCTGCCCCTCCAGCTGGGGCAGCAGGTCGGACAGCTTGCCGTAGAGCCGGAGCGTGCCGCCGTCCCTGCGATACAGAAACACATGATGGGCCTTCTGCTCCAGATAGAAAAGCTCGGAAAGGGGGATTTTTTGCGTCTCGCCGTTTTGCCGGATGGCTAGCCGGGGAGCGCTGTCCCTTTGCAGCTTCACCAGATGCAGCAGGTCGTTGATGTCTTTTTGCCGTACAGGCTTTTCCAAGTATTTCAGCACCGAAAGGCGGTAGCTCTCCAGGGTATGCTCGGTGCTGGTGGTGGTAAAGGCGATGGGGATTGTTTCGTCCATCTCCCTTATTTTCCGTACCGCCTCCACGCCGGTCATGCCGTCCATATAAATATCCATCAGCAGCAGATCGAACCCGCCGGGGCGGAACGCTTCCAGCAGTTCCTCACTGCTGGCGAACTGGGCGCAAACGGTGGCGATGGGGGCCTGTTCCAGCAGGGCGAGCAGGGCTTCCCGTTCCTCCGGCAGATCGTCGCAAATGGCAAGTCGTAGTGGTTCCATGGTTTTTCTTCCTCCTGATTTCCTATTTTACACCCGATACACAAAAATGTCAATTTGTCAAGTACCAGTTTTGCCGCGGGTTGCGGCATCTCTCGTACTGGAAAGAGGCACAAAAATCCCATAAAATATTTCTAATAGCGCAACGAGAGCGCCGCCGGAGAAAGGAGAGATCATGGTCAAAGCATACTTTACCGCCTGCGAGCAGGCGTTTCCAGCCAAACGCACTCAACTGCGGCGGCTCTCCCTGACTCTGCGCCGGGGCGGAGTGGAGCACATGGAGCAGCTTTGCGCCATACAGCGGGCAGGACCGGAAAAGTTGTTGGAAATCCGATCAATCGGGGCAAAGAGCCTGCCGCTGATTGCGGCGGTCTGCGCCCGATATGAAGAAAATAAGACACCATCACAAGGGGGCGCCCCCTTGCGTCAGACAGGAACCTGTCTGACGCAGGAATGTCCTCCTGACGAACGAAATGGAGGACCAATATGAAACGAAGAATGTTAAGCATCTTCTGTGTCCTGGCCCTGTGCCTGGGCCTGCTGCCCTCGGCGGCATTTGCGGCGGCGGACGGCGGCAAGGCAATCCAGCTTGTAGACAGCGGAACTGCCGCAAATATCAGCGGTGGACAAGTTGACAGCATTTATTTTGGAAACTACTTCCAAAGCAACAGCACCACAAAAGAACCTGTCAAGTGGCGGGTGCTGTCCAACTCGGACGGGAAGCTATTCCTGCTTTCCGATCAAAATCTGGACGTGAAGCCATACAACAGCAGTTCTACAGGCATTACATGGGAAAAAAGTACAATTCGTTCATGGCTGAACGGCTATGCGGCAAGTGAAAATAACAGCGAGACGAATTACAGCAGCAATAATTTCATAGACGCCGCTTTTTCCAGCGATGAGCAGGTTGCGATTGCCGATACCTATGTCTATAACAAAACGCAGTCGAACGGAACCAGCAACCCTAATCCCTATTACAGCACATCGGGCGGCGAGGACACCACCGACAGAATCTTTCTGTTATCCATAGAGGAAGCCAATAACAGAAACTATTTTCCAAATGGAAACAACAGCCGCAAATCGACCAACACCGCCTATGTCGCAAGTTACAGCGATATGTATGGTGTCGGCGAAGCCGACTCCTGGTGGCTCCGCTCCCCCGGCCGCTATGTTTACTATGCTGCGTATGTGAATTTTGGCGGCGGCGTTGACGACACTGGGGACTATGTAGCTAGCACGTTCATTGCGGTTCGTCCCGCTTTTCATTTAGATCTGAACTCTGTCCTCTTCACATCTGCCGCCGTAGGCGGCAAATCCGCAAACGGCATGGACAGCGGATTAACGGCGGTAGGCGGTTATGACGGAAACGAATGGAAGCTGACGCTTTTAGATAATAGCCGCAATTTTTCCATTTCCAGCGCAAAAATTGAAGAAAGCAAGATTGACTTTTCCTACTCCGGCGCACAGACGGGGGCGAATGAGTACATTTCCATTGTAATCGAGGACAACGGTGCGATCACCTACTACGGGCGCATTTTGCAACTGGACGGTACAACCAATGGCTCAAGCGGAACGACAAGCCTTACCCTGCCTGACGGCGTAACACTGGGCGATACGACAAAGTTGTATGTATTCAACGAGCAGTACAACGGCGGAGAAAATGACAATTCCAAGCTGACAGACTACGGCAGCGAACTGATTGAAGTAAATCCTACCGTTGACGATACTGCCCCGACCTTGAGCAATGGCAGCGCCACCCGCGACAGCGAAACTTCCGCAACGGTGAAGTTTACCAGCGACGAAGCGGGCGAATATTACTATACAGTCGTGGAAAGCGGCGCAACGGAGCCGACTGACATTGTTTCCGGTGACAGTGCGAATATGGCAAGCGGGGAGAACACCATAAATCTCACAAATCTGACAGCAGGCGCAAAGGACATCTACATCGTCGCCAAAGACGCGGTGGAGAATGTCAGCCAGACGCTGAAAATCGTGATCCCCGAGTTCATACCTACTTATACCATTTCTGCGTCCCCGGCGGCGCTGAACTTCAGCAAAAAAACAGTCGGCTATACGGAAGCACCCGACGGGCAGACCGTGACCATCACCAATACCGGCAACCAAGAGGTAACGGTTACACTGCCCACCGGCACAAATTACACCATCACGGCGGGAACGGGCTTTGCCGATGGCACCGCCACCCTTGCCCCGAATGGGACGGCGACCTTTGCCGTCCAGCCCAAAACCGGGCTTGCCGTGGGCAGTTATTCCGAAACCCTCACTATTTCCAGCAATCACAACACCAGCGCGGAAGTCAGCCTTGCCTTTACCGTAGACCCCAAATCTTTGGATGGCGCACAGGTGCAGGTGAGCGGCAGTTACATCTATGACGGCAATGCGAAAGAGCCCAGCGGGGAGAATGTCACCGTCACCCTGCACGGCGAACCGCTGACCGAGAATACCGACTACACCCTCTCCTATGAGGACAACACCGATGCGGGAGAGGCCACCGTCAAAGTTAGCGGCACGGGCAACTACTCCGGCACCGTCACAGGCACTTTCCAAATCGCCAAGGCCACACCCACCGTGTCCGATGTGGCGGTGAGCAGCCCCGCCACCATCTACGCCTCCACCGACATTTCCACCATCACCCTGACCCACGGCGCCGACGACACGCCAGGCACCGTTAAGCTGGATGACGGCCAGACCCTGAGCGTGGGGGAAGATTCTTACAATTGGACTTTCATCCCCAACGACGGCAACAACTACGAAACCACCACCGGCAGCATCCGCCTGACTGTATATGAACCTCCCCAGGAGGTTGACGGCGTTTATCAGATTGATAGTGTCACTGACCTGTTCTGGTTCGCGGGCCTGGTCAACGGCACCCTGACCGACGGCACGGAGCAGAATACGAGCGCCAGCGCGGTACTGACTGCGGACATCGACCTGAGCGGCAAGACCTGGCCCCCCATCGGCAATTATGATCAAAGCAGCAGACCCAATAACAAATACGCCGGCACCTTTGACGGCGCGGGCCACACCATCGAGGGCCTGAAAATCGAATCGAGCGCCGATTGGCAGGGATTTGTGGGCTATCTGGGCAATGGCGGTGCCATCAAGGATCTGACCCTGGGCGAGACCTGCTCCGTCACCGGCGGTGACTATGTGGGCGGCATCTGCGGCTACACCAACGGCGGCACCATCGAAAGCTGCACCAATGCGGGCACCGTCACCGGCCAAACAGATGTGGGCGGCGTCTGCGGTCTCAGCCGCGGCACCATCACCGACTGCACCAACGAAGG
Organism: Oscillospiraceae bacterium; assembly: GCA_019420135.1. GTDB lineage: Bacteria > Bacillota > Clostridia > Oscillospirales > Ruminococcaceae > Gemmiger. The sequence goes on from JAHZHS010000096.1 coordinate 6,765, forward strand.
CACGGTCACCGGCAGTGGCAGATGGGTGGGCGGCGTCTGCGGTCTCAGCCGCGGCACCGTCACCGGCTGCACCAACGAGGGCACGGTTATCGGCAGCAACAATGTGGGCGGCGTCTGCGGCACCAACACCGGCGGCACCACCGAAAACTGCGCCAACTTTGGCGCGGTCAACGGCAGCGGCGAATGGGTGGGCGGCGTCTGCGGCGGCAACACCGGCACCATCACCGGCTGCACCAACAGCGGCGCCGTCACCGGCAACGGCGAGAACGTGGGCGGCATCGTCGGTTATACCGAAGATGGCGCTATTGAGAACTGCCAAAACAGCGGCAGCGTCACCGGCGGCAAATATACCGGCGCGATCTGCGGCTGGAATAATGCCGGCACCATCACCGGCTGCACCAATGAGGGCGCGGTCAACGGCAGCGGCGACCTGGGCGGCATCTGCGGCCACAACGAAGGCACCGTGAAAAACTGCACCAACAGCGGCGCCGTGAACAATGGTGACAAGAATACGGCGGGCGGTATCTGCGGTTACTCCAAGACCGATGTCACCGGCTGCACCAACAGCGGCGCCGTCACCGGCAAGACCTATGTGGGCGGTATCGTCGGCTATACCGACGATGGTGCTGTTGAGACCTGCCAGAACAGCGGCAGCATCACCGGCAACGGTGAGGACGTGGGCGGCATCTGCGGCTTCAGCAACCAGCCCATCACCAACTGCGCCAACACCGGCGACATCACCGGCGGCAGCGTTGTGGGCGGCGTCTGCGGCCTCATGGTCTCCTCCAAAGTTACCATCTCGAACTGCTACAATACCGGTACTGTTACCGGCAGCGCCGTGGGCGCGGTCTATGGCAAAAACGGCAGAGGGCAGAGTGGTGACGGACAAGGCACCATCACCAACTGCTACTACCAGAGCGAGGAGACCACTTCCACCCAGGAGGGTGCCACTCCCAAGACCGCCGACCAGTTCTCCTCCGGCGAGGTGTGCTGGCTGCTGAACGGTTCCACCAGCGAGCGCACCCTGGCCTGGTACCAGAACCTGGACAACGACCAGGATAAGGATACCTACCCCGTGCTGGACAGCAGCCACGGCATCGTCTACTGCATTGAAGCGGACCCTGTG
>JAHZHS010000097.1 GCA_019420135.1 Oscillospiraceae bacterium
CTGGTCGGCATGGAGCTTTTCCAGGGGCAGGGGCTGGCCCTGTTCCAGGGGAGGCAGGGCGGTCTCCTTCTTCTCCTTGTCGTCGGTGGCCTCCTCATAGAGGGCGGTGTAGCCGTCGAAGGCCACCTGGTAGCCGCTGGCGCGGAAGAGGTAGTCCCCCGCCGTGATGGCCACCGAGACGGTATCCTGCTCACAGTCGGCCATCTGGCTGGCCATGAAGCGGCTCCAGATCAGGCGGTAGAGCTTGGCGGTGTCGCCGGTCAGGCTGCCGTCCACCTCGTCGGGGGTCAGCCCCGGCACCGAGGGACGGATGGCCTCGTGGGCATCCTGGGCCGCGGTGGCGGAGCGGGACTTGTACTTGCGCTTGGCCTTGCAGATATAGCGCTCGCCCCAGCGGCCGCCGATATACTCCTTGGCCGCGGCGACCGCCTCGTCCGAGACGCGCAGCGAGTCGGTACGCATATAGGTGATCAGACCGATAGCGCCGTGACCGGCGATCTCCACGCCTTCGTACAGCGTCTGGGCGGCCCGCATGGTGCGGGTGGCCGAGAAGCCGTAGCGGCGGCTGGCCTCCTGCTGGAGGGTGGAGGTGATGAAGGGCGGCGGCGGCACACGGCGGCGCCGGCCCTTGTCCACCTGGGCGACGGTGTAGGTCTTGCCCTCCAGGGCAGCCAGAATGCCGTCGGCCTGTTCCTTGTTGGTGACCGACAGTTTTTTGCCCGCGGCGTCGGCGGACAGCCGGGCGGTGAAGGCGGTGCGGCCCTTGCCGAACTCGGCGTCGATGTTCCAGTACTCGTCGGGGACGAACTTTTCAATTTCCAGTTCCCGGTCACGGATCAGGCGCACGGCCACGCTCTGCACCCGTCCGGCGGAAAGGCCCCGGCGGACCTTGCGCCACAGAAAGGGCGACAGCTTGTAGCCCACCAGGCGGTCCAGCTCACGCCGGGCCTGCTGGGCATTGAACAGATCCATATCGATGGCGCGGGGATGGGCCATGCCCTCCTGCACGCCTTTTTTGGTGATCTCGTCAAAGGTGACGCGGTTGGGCTGGGACGGGTCCAGACCCAGCACGTTGGCCAGATGCCAGCTGATGGCTTCGCCCTCGCGGTCCGGGTCGGTGGCAAGCAGCACGCCGTCCGCGTGTTTGGCCTCATCCTTGAGCTCGCGGACCAGCTTTTCCTTGCCCTTGATGGTGATATAGCGCGGCGTGTAGCCGTTCTCCACGTCGATGCCCAGCTGGGAGGCGGGCAGGTCGCGGATGTGGCCCATGCTTGCCGTGACCTTGTAGTCTTTGCCAAGGTATTTGCCGATGGTCTTTGCCTTGGCCGGGGATTCCACGATCACTAACTTTGCCATGTGTGATGACACTCCTGTCTGCGGCCGCCGGAACAGCGGCGGCGCTGGTCTGCCGGGGCGGAATACTCCGGCTCAAAAAACATAATGCCCCTGGGGAAACGGATTTTTCACCGGGCGGCTGCAAGGCTGCGGCCCGGACCCGGCACGGCGGCGCCGGCCAGTTCCAGCTCGGTGTAGGCGGCCAGCACCTGGGCAGCGGGAAGCTGCGCGGCGCGGCAGATATCCTCCAGGTACATGGGATCGGGGCCCAGCACTTCCAGCACCTTCTGCGCGATGGGCGAAAGGTCGGAAAAATTACTGTCCCCCGGGTCATTTTGCCACAGATCGTCCTCCGGCGCAAGTCCCAAAACCCGGCAGACGTCTCCGGCGCTGCGCAGAATGTGCGCCCGGCCGTCCGCCAGAAGGGCGTTGGTGCCCTCGCTGGTGCGGCTGAAAATGCTGCCCGGGACCGCCATGACAGGGCGGCCGTACCGCTCGGCGTGGCCGACGGTGTTGGTGGTCCCGCTGCGCAAACTGGCCTCGCAGACGCACAGAGCTTCCCCCATGCCCGCGATGAGACGGTTGCGCATCAGAAATGTCCCCTGCATTTTGCCCGAAAAACCGGGATGGTACTCACTGACCACCGCGCCGCCCAGCCGCTCGATGTCGGCGCGCAGGGGGGCGTTGGCCGCCGGGTAGGTCTTATCGATGGCAGTGCCCAGAAAGGCGATGGTCTCCATACCGCAGTCCACAGCAGCCTTGTGGGCTTCCCCGTCCAGGCCGTCGGCCAAGCCGCTGATGAGCACAACGCCCTGTTGTGCCAGAGTGCGGGAGATCTCCCCGCAGGCGCGGCGGCCGTAGGGCGTGGGACGGCGGGTGCCTACCATGGACACATACCGTCTGCCGTTGAGGCAATCGGTGCGCCCCGTTACATATAATACAAGAGGGAGGTCGGGCAGGTCCCGCAGGCGGGCGGGATAGTCCGGGTCCTCCGGCGTCAGGATGGCTGCCCCGACGGCCTCACAGTCCGCCAGCCGTTCCGACAGGTCGCCGGGTTCCAGGCGGCGGGCACGGGTCAGGGCGGCACGGCTCAGAAAATCCGGCCGCAGTCCCGCCCTGATCTGGGTATAAAAGCTGCGGGCGTCCCCGTACCGTTTCAGGGCAAGGCCCGCCGACGGCGAGGCAATGCCCAGCACATCGGCCATCCACAGCCAGTAGAGTACGTTTTCCATGCCTCTCCCCCGTTTCGGTTCAGCAGCCCCGGAAATGCCACAGCAGGACGCTGCCCGCCACGGCGGCATTGAGGCTCTCGGCCCGGTCGGTCATGGGGATCTTCACCGCCTGACCGCAGGCATCAATGGCAGCGTCGCTCAGTCCCTGGCCCTCGCTGCCGATGACAACGCAAAGTCCCCCTGCAAACTCCCGGCCCACCGTATCCAGAGGCACGGCGCCCCGCAGGGCGGTGGCCAGGCAGGTCATGCCCCGCTGCCGCAGGGCTGTGAGCTGTGCAGGCAGGTCCTGGGTGACGACCACCGGAATCCGCGCTGCAGCCCCCATGGAGGCCCGCAGCGTCCGGGGAGAGAAGGGCGAAGCACAGCCCTTGTCCAGCAGCACGGCATCAAACCCGAAGGCCGCCGCGCTGCGGATGAGGGTGCCCACGTTGCCGGGGTCCTGCACCCGCTCCAGAGCCAGGATGCGCCGGGCATCCGCCAGGACCTCGGGACCGGGATGGGGCAGTTCAAACAGGCAGAACACCTGCTGGCTGTTTTTGGTGGAGGACAGCTTGTCCGCCACATGGTCGGCCACCGGCCAGGTCACGGCGTCAAACTTTTCCAGCTCGGGCGTGCGGTCGAGGGCCCGCTGTGTGGCAAAGCAGATGGTGCAGCGGCAGGCCGCCGACAGTTCCAGGCAGAGCTTGGGACCCTCGGCAAAAAAGAGGCCCTCCGCATTGCGGCGCGCTTCCTCGTCCCGCAGGCGGCAGGCGTGCTTGACTTTTTCGTTGTCTCGGCTGGTAATCGTCTCGTTCACTGGTTTTCCCCGTATCTGCCGGGCGGGCCGGCTGTATTTTCCCCTATAACACAAAAGCGACGCACGCGTGCGCGTGCGTCTGCTTTGACTTTCTTTGTTACGCCTGAGCCTTCTTGGCGGTCTCGACCAGAGCGGCAAAGCTCTGAGGATCGTGAATGGCCATCTCGGACAGCATCTTGCGGTTCAGCTCGATGCCGGCCTTCTTCAGGCCGTTCATGAAGGTGGAGTAGTTCATGCCCTGGGGACGGACTGCATTGTTGATGCGGGCGATCCACAGGCTGCGGAACTGGCGCTTCTTCAGCTTGCGGCCGACGAATGCGTAGTTGCCGCTCTTCATGACGGCCTGCTTGGCCATGCGGAAGTGCTTGCTCTTGGAGCCGTAGTAGCCCTTGGCCAGCTTGAGGGTCTTGGTACGACGCTTATGCGTCATGGTAGCGCCTTTGATACGTGCCATTGTATTCTATCTCCTTTATACTCTCGATATCAGTTCCCGGACCCTGGATGGCTCAGCCGCCGTAGGGCATCATCTTGCGGACGGTGGCCTCGTTGGTCTTGTCCACGTAGTGGTTCATGCGCAGGCCGCGGGTGAGCTTGGTGGTCTTCTTGGTCAGGATATGGCGGCGCTTGGACGCGTTGCGCTTGATCTTGCCGCTGGCAGTCATCTTAAAGCGCTTTTTGGCGCCGGAAAGGGTCTTGAGCTTCATTTTAGCCATTTTCAGTTTCCTCCTAAAAGCGTGTTTACTTGTTCGGGCTGGGCGAAAGGAACATCATCATGCTGCGCCCCTCGAGCTTGGGCTGCTTGTCAACGACAGCCTTGCCCTCAAGCGCCTCGGCAAAGCGCTTTTCCACATCGATGCCCAGGTTGGTGTGCGCCATCTCGCGGCCGCGGAACCGGATGGAGACCTTCACCTTGTGGCCCTGCTGCAAAAATTTGACCGCCTGGTTCACTTTGGTGTTGAAGTCATTGGTATCGATGTTCAGAGAAAGGCGGATTTCTTTCAGCTCGACAACCTTCTGGTTTTTGCGGGCTTCCTTTTCCTTTTTCTGCATCTCGAACCGGTATTTGCCGTAGTCCAGGATCTTGCATACCGGGGGCTTTGCCTGCGGCGCAACCTTGACCAGGTCAAGATCACGCTCCTGCGCAAGACGCAGCGCGTCGCGCGGACTCATGACGCCCATTTGCTGGCCGTCTGCACCGATCAGGCGAACCTCCTTGTCTCGGATCCGCTCATTGATTTCCAGTTCCTTGGAATTGCTGTTGCTGGCGATGGGAACACACCTCCGTCACAAATATTATTGGGAAATTGTACGCAAAAAGCGGCTGCCAGTACCAAGCAGCCGCCAAACTCATACATACGCACATTGCCCGCCAGGAGCAAAACACGTTCGTAATGACCCGGGGTACCAATACCCGCAAGGTGAGCCGACGGCGTCCAACGCCGGTCGCTGCTTTTTTTACAGCGATTAGTCTACCACGTCTTTGCCGCCGTGTCAAGGGGCATCTGTTCCGCGCAAGTCAATTTTTTTGCGGAAAATCTATGGCAACACGCGCATAAGTATGGTATGATAAGCTGAACATGCCTGTGTGTACATCAAAGCCGCGGTATGTTATTAGGAAGGAGATATGCGTTTATGTCGAGTTCGACTAACGATAAGCTGCGCGTGGCGCTGTTCTTCGGCGGCGTCTCCAGCGAGCATGAGGTCAGCTGTGTTTCGGCATCGGCCTGGGTCCGCGCCCTGTCCGAGGAACCCTGCCGCAGCAAGTACGATGTGGTGCGTGTGGGCATCACCAAGGACGGCCGCTGGCTGCGATTTGACGGCAGTGCCGACGCCATGGCCGACGGCAGCTGGGAGCAGGATGCCTCCTGCCGTCCCTGTGTGCTCAGCCCCGACCGCGGCGACCACGGTCTGCTGGAGTTTGCCCCCGACGGCACCGTGACCCGCACCCATATTGATGTGGCGGCCCCCGTGCTCCACGGCAGAAACGGCGAGGATGGTTCCATTCAAGGTCTGTTTGCCGTGGCGGGCATCCCCTTTGTGGGCTGCGGCGTGCTGGCCAGCGCGGTCTGCATGGACAAAGCGGTGGCCAACACCATGATGGACGCCTCCGGTGTCCCCCACTGCCATTGGTGCTGGGCCCCCGCCGAGGAGGCCGACAACCCCGACGCCCTGTGCGACCGGGTAGAGAGCGTTCTCTCCTATCCCATCTTCGTCAAGCCCGCCAACGCCGGTTCCAGCGTGGGCATCAGCAAGGCTGCCGACCGTGAGGCCCTCAAGAAGGCCATCCGCGTTGCTCTGGCCGAGGACACCAAGGTGGTGTTTGAGGAGTTCATCGACGGTCAGGAAGTGGAATGCGCCGCTTTCGGCAACCCCGAGACCGGCGTCACCGTCACTCGCCCGGGAGAGATCGTGGCCGGCGCCGAGTTCTACACCTACGACGACAAATACAAAAACGGCGTGTCCCAGGTGCTCATTCCCGCCCGCCTGAGCGAGGAGAAGCTGGATGAAGTGGCCGCCCTGGCCAAGAAGGCCTTCCTGGCTCTGGGCTGCACCGGGCTGTCCCGCTGCGACTTCTTTGTGGAGAAGGGCACCGGCCGTGTACTGTGCAACGAGCTGAACACGCTGCCCGGCTTCACCGCCATCAGCATGTATCCCAAGCTGATGGAACACGACGGCGTGGGCTTCTCCGACCTGGTGGACCGTCTGATCGGTCTGGCACTTGCTAAAAGAAAGGGTGCTTATTGAGCTATGGATAACCGTCCCATCGGCGTATTTGACAGCGGCCTCGGCGGCCTGACCGCCGTGCGCCAGCTTCGGCGGGTGCTGCCCGGCGAGGACATCATCTACTTCGGCGATACCGGCCGCGTGCCCTACGGCTCCCGCGGGCGGGACATCATCGTCCAGTATGCCCGCCAGGACATCGGCTTTCTGCTGTCCAAGGATGTGAAATTCATCGTCGCCGCCTGCGGAACGGTCAGCTCGACCTACCCGCCTTCTGAGGCTTCCCGGCTGCCGGTGCCCTTCACCGGCGTGGTGGGGGCTACGGCACGCCGTGCCGCCGCCGCCACCAGAAACCGGCGTATCGGCGTCATCGGCACCCAGGCCACTGTCCGCAGCGGCAGCTACCAGCATCTGCTGAAAGAACTGGTTCCCGGCGCCCAGCTCTTTGCCAAGGCCTGTCCGCTCTTTGTCCCGCTGGTGGAAAACGGCTATATTAATGAAGGCAACCCCGTGACCCGGCTGGTCATTGCCGACTATCTCACCGAGCTGCGGGACACCGGCATCGACACGCTGATCCTGGGCTGCACTCATTACCCCCTGCTGGAGGGGATGATCGGGGAATTCATGGGGCCGGATGTGACCCTGATCGACCCCGGTAAATCCACCGCCGATGCCCTGGTGGATGCCCTGGACGCCCTGGAGCTGCGCAACGGCCGGGATACCGGCGGGCAGGCGGAGTTTTACGTCAGCGACACCACCGAGAGCTTTGCTGAGGCGGAGGCGCTGTTTCTGGGCAAGTACGGCGGCGGCCCCGTCACCCAGATCGCCATTGAGCAGTATGCTTGGCCGCCCAAACCCTAACACAGGCAGGTAAATAGAAGATGGAAGAAAATTATCTGATCACGATCAAAGGCACCATGGAGCAGGACGGACGCAGCGAGAGCGTGGAACTGATGACCCACGGCAGCTTTTTGCAAAGGGACGGAAACTTCTATATCATATATAAGGAGACGGAGGCCACCGGCTACGACGGCTGCACCACCACCGTCAAGATCTCGGAGGATGCCCGCCGGGTGGCCATGATGCGCTACGGCAAAGCCCAGAGCCAGCTGGTCATCGAGAAAGGCACCCGGCATCTCTGCCACTACGAGACCGGCTACGGCGCCGTATCCCTGGGCGTCGCCGCCGACGAAATCGAGAACGAGCTGGGCCGGGACGGCGGCCGGGTCAAATTCAGCTACACCCTGGATTCGGGCAGCGAGGATTTCATCAGCCGCAACCTGGTGGACATTCATGTGACTCCCCTGCCCGAGCCGGAGCCGGACAGTGTCTCTTGACGCAAAACATCATACAGAATCGTAAATACTGCAAAAGGAGAGCGTTTTTCATGACCGATTACCGCAACTACAACCCCCGCAAGACTGCGCTGGACGCCGCCCGCGACCTGCTGACCAAGGCCGCCTGCGCCGCCATGGAGAGTGGTGCCCTGCCCAAGACCGAGCTGCCGGATTTCATTGTCGAGATCCCCGCCGACACCAAAAACGGCGACGTTGCCGCCAACCTTGCCATGGTGGGCGCCCGTGCCTTCCACAAGGCGCCCCGCCAGATCGCCGAGGCTGTGGTTGCCGCCCTCGATCTGAACGGAAGCCTCTTTGCCCGTGTGGAGATTGCGGGCCCCGGCTTCATCAACTTCTTCCTGGGCGACGGCTGGTTCACCTCGGTGCTGCGCGCCGCCT
>JAHZHS010000098.1:0-4684 GCA_019420135.1 Oscillospiraceae bacterium
CCCGGGAGATCGCCATTGTGGAGCGGCAGGCCTTCGGGCCGCTGAAACGGCAGGACCTGCAGCTGCTCAAGCAGCTCAACAAGCTGATCCTGCGCCAGAATCTGCCCTACGCCCCGGAAAACCTCCCCGACAAACTGTGTGTGCCTCTGGCAGAGCAGCTGGGCATCACGCCCAGGCAGCTGCGGGGGCTGCTGTCCACCCTGCGGATGATCCGCCTGGTGGAGCCCTCCCGCAGCGAGGACGGGGAGGAGCAGGCCCCCGAGGAGATGGTGGCGGCCCCGGCGGAGGAAAGCCCGCTGCATCGGGTGGAGGTCATCCAGGAACTGGCCGCCGCCCTGGACCTTCTGGCGGAGAACGACCAGAAGGAATACCCCCGCCTCTTCATGACCAACGACGTGCTGCGCCCCCTCAAGGAGCCGGACGACGAAACCGATGACCCCGTTGCCTACGCCCGGGTACTGGTGCGGTGCGAGGAGGTCCTGTTCCGCGCCGTCTTTGAGCGGCCCTACCTCTGCTTTGTGTACGAGGAAACGCCCCGCCCCGACAGCATGCGCAATCTGGTGGCGGGCCGCCTGCGCAGGCCGCTGCAGGACGCTTCCATCGCCGCCTACAAGCAGGTCAGGCCCTCGGCGGTGTCCAACGCCCGCAAGCGGTTCCAGGCGCTGCAGATCCAGCTGCGGCGCCAGCTGGAGGCCAACTGACGGAGGGCCAAAACCCGGGGGCGGAGAGCCCCAACCCGCCGGCACGACAGGATTCGACCCGGGCAAACCTTGACAGGTTTGCCGATGAACCGTATAATTAAGAATACAGTGCAGGGCAACGGCGCCTTTTATGGAGCCGTTGCCCTGCGCTTTTTTGCGTGAAGGAGGGCATTGAACATGGAAGACCTGATCCGGCATGAACGGCAGATCAACCAGCAGCTGGCGCGGTACGGCGTCAAGTTCGGCATTTACAAGGACGGACAGTTTCATGAGCGGCTGTTCCCCTTTGACACCATTCCCCGCATCATCACGGCGGCGGAGTGGACCACTCTGGAAAAGGGCCTGGCTCAGCGCGTGCGGGCGCTGAACTGTTTTTTGCGGGATATCTACGGCGAAAAGCGCATCCTGGCCAACGGCGTGGTGCCGGAGGATTTTGTCTATCGCTCCCCCGGCTACCTGCCCGCCTGCGAGGGTATCGTCCCGCCCGGCGGGGTGTACAGCCATATTTCGGGCATCGACCTGGTCAAGGGCAAGGACGGCGTCTGGTATATCCTGGAGGATAACCTGCGCATTCCCTCGGGGGCATCCTACCCCCTCATTGCCCGGGGACTCTGCCGTCGCTGCAGCCCCGAGACCTTCCGCCGCCACCCGGTGGTGGACAACCGCGGCTACGGCGATCTGCTGCGCAAGACCATGGACAGCGTGAACACCGGGGGAATCAATGTGGTGTTCACTCCCGGCCGCTATAACGCCGCCTACTTTGAGCACGCCTATCTGGCCGAGAAGGCCGGGGCGGTCCTGGCCGAGAGCGGCGACCTCTATGTGCGGGACAGCACCCTGTACTACCGCTCCACCCAGGGGGACGAGAAGGTGGGCGCCATCTACCGCCGGGTGTCCGACGAGTACATGGACCCCCTCTGCTTTGAGCCCAGCTCCCTCATCGGCATCCCCAACCTGATGGCCGCCTACCGGGCGGGCAACGTGGCGGTGCTCAACGCCTTCGGCAACGGCGCGGCAGACGACAAGGGCATCTACTATTTCGTTCCCCGCATGATCCGCTACTATCTGGGGGAGGAGCCCATCCTCTCCAACGCCCCCACCTACCTGCCCATCGAGGACAAGGACCGCCAGTATATTCTGGACCACCTGGACAGCCTGGTCATCAAGGATGTGGCCGAGGCAGGCGGTTACGGCGTGGTGTTCGGCAGCAAGCTCACCAAGGAGCAGCTGGCCGACCTGCGGGAAACCATCCTGGCCCGGCCCCGGCGGTTTATCGCCCAGGAGGTGGTGGACTTCCAGGATCTGCCCATCCGGGACAACGGGGAGACTGTGGAGCGCAAGGCCGACCTGCGGGCCTTTGTGCTCTCGGGGGCGGAGGACACGGTGGTCTGGCCCAGCGGCCTGACCCGGTTCTCCCGCAATCCCGACAGCTTCATTGTCAATTCGTCGCAGGGAGGAGGATTCAAGGATACATGGATACTGTCACACTGAGCAAACAGAACCGGCTGTTCTGGCTGGGCCGGTACAGCGAGCGGGTCTACGCCACCACCCGCCATATGATGCAGCAGCTCGACCTTCTCATCGACGGCCGGCCGGTGGCCTACCAGGATTACTGCGCCCGGCTGGGCATCCCCTGCATCTACACCAGCGACGAGGATTTCTGCCGCCGGTATCTCTTTGACGCCGGCGACCCCAACTCGGTCATGTCCGCCGCCGAGGCCATGCTGGGCAACGGCATGGTATTGCGGGAGACCCTCACCTCCCAGACCCTGGCCTATCTGGAGATGGCCCACTCCGCCATGGAGATGGCCGGCCGCAGCGAGGCCCCCGCGGTGGAACTGCAGTGGGTGCTGGACGACCTGATGGCCTTTAGGGGTAGCTTTGACGACACGGTGGAGGCGGAGAGCGCCCGCAACATCACCAAATCCGGGGGCATGGTGGAGCGCCTGAGCCTGATGATCCGGCTGGGCGCCCCCGTCGACCGGACCATGCGGGAGCTGCGCAAGCTTCTCAACCGGCTGTACAAGACCGATCTCACCCCCGACGCGGCCGCCCTGGCGGTGGTGGAAAGCCGGGCGGTGGAGGAAAAGGCGGTGCCCGACGCCCAGCTTCTCACCGCGGTGGAGGGGCTGTTCCATCCATGAGCCGGCTGCTGGACTTTGTCTACGATGTGCAGCTGAGCTTCAGCGTGCCGGTACGGCGGCACGCCTTTGTGCTGCGCTGCCTGCCGGACGACGGCCCCGGCCAGCGGGTGCTGGACCTCTCCCTGGCGGTGGACCCCGTCACCCCCCTGACCATCCAGCGGGACGGCTTCGGCAACCGGCTGCAGATCGGTCGGCTGGAGGATCCCCACGACCACTTCCGCTACACGGTGCGGGGCACCGTCCGGCGGGACGATGCCTGCCGGGCGGCGCAGCCCTGCCACCCGGTGTTCCGGCTGCCCTCCCCCTACACGGCGCCGGATGAGGGGATGAAAACCTTTCTGGCGGGGCTGACCCTGCCGGAAAAGCCCCGCGCCCGGGCCTGGGCCCTGGCCGAGGCGGTGCATGACCGGATGCATTATGTTCCCGGAGCCACCGGAGTGGCCACCACCGCCGCCCAGGCCTTTGCCAGGGGGGAGGGGGTCTGCCAGGATTTTGCCCACATCTATCTCTCCCTGGCCCGGATGGCGGGCTTGTCTGCCCGGTACGTCAACGGCCTGCCCGAGGGCGAGGGCGCCAGCCATGCCTGGTGTGAGGTGTGGCTGGGAGGCATCTGGCAGGGCATCGACCCCACCCGCCGCCAGTGGGCCGACGAGGGATACCTGCGTTTCGGCGTAGGGCGGGACTTCGGGGACTGCCCCTTTGAGCGGGGCGTCTTTGTGGGCGGTGCCGACCAGTGCCAGCTGGCCTGCATGAAAGTCACACCGAAAAAGTAAGGTAAGAAACATCGCAACGGCGCGGAAACGGTTCTTTTCCGCCGCTGCGCGGAAAGGAAAGTGGATCATGGTACAGGAAGTTGTGCGTCTGCCCCTGGCGGTGGACGAGGAACTGGCCGTGCGCAAAAACCGGCTGGGCGGAGGCGGAAAGCGCCTGTGTGTGGTGACCGGCACCCACGGCGACGAGCTGGAGGGGCAGTATGTGGTGTGGCGGCTCAACCGCCTGCTGCGGGAACAGCCCCAGCACTGGAAGGGCACGGTGGACATCTACCCGGCCATGAACCCCCTGGGCATCAGCACCATGACCCGGGGTATTCCCCTGTGCGATCTGGATATGAACCGCACCTTCCCGGGAAATGAAAACGGCTCCATGTCCGAGTACATTGCCGCCCGCCTGGTGGCGGACATGCAGGGGGCCGACGCGGTCATCGACATCCACGCCAGCAACATCTTTTTGCGGGAGATCCCCCAGGTGCGCATCAATGTGAACACCGCATCCCGCCTGGTGCCCATGGCCCGGCACCTGAACATGGATCTGATCTGGGTGCACGCGGCGGCCACCGTTCTGGAATCCACCCTGGCCCACAGCCTCAACGCCCTGGACACCCCCACCCTGGTGGTGGAGATGGGGGTGGGCAACCGTCTGACCCGGGCCTGGGGGGATCAGCTCATCCAGGGCATCCTCAGCCTCATGGCCTCCCTGGGCATGTGGACGGGGCCGGTGCCCCAGGTGCGGGACCCCATCGTCAGCAGCGACGGCCATGTGAGCTTTGTCAACTCTCCCTGTCCGGGCATCCTCATTCCGGCGGTGGAGCACGGTACGGTAGTCCACCGGGGAGAGGAACTGGGCCTGGTGGCCGATCCCCTCACCGGCGAGATCCTGCAGCGCCTGCCCAGCCCGGCGGACGGCCTGCTCTTCACCCTGCGGGAATACCCCGTGGTGTATGAGGGCTCGCTCATCGCCCGCATCCTGGGCGCAGACACCGAGAAGGGTCGGGACGACGCAGGACAGGGGCAAGGCCGTCAAGGGGGCCTGCCGGGTCCATGCGATCCCGGCCGTGGAGGT
>JAHZHS010000098.1:4694-7815 GCA_019420135.1 Oscillospiraceae bacterium
GGAAATCCTGTTCACCATCGCCGCCCCCTACCGTCCGGCCCTGCCGGTGCGGGGGTGGCGCTTCGGCAATCCGGAGGGCCGGGACCTGGCCGTCATGGGGGCCTTGCGGGGCAATGAGATCCAGCAGATGTACGTCTGCGGACGGCTGATCCAGGCCCTGCAGACCGCGGAATCGGAGGGGGCGCTGTCCCCGGATTGCGGCATTCTGGTGGTGCCCTGCGCCAACCAGTTTTCCATGAACGTGGGACGGCGGTTCTGGGCGGCGGATAACACCGACATCAACCGCATGTTCCCCGGCTACGACCAGGGCGAGACCACCCAGCGCATTGCCGCCCGGCTGTTCGGGGCCCTGCAGGGCTACCGGTGGGGCGTGCATCTCACCAGCTTTTACCTGCCCGGCGACCATCTGCCCCATGTGCGCATGATGGACACCGGCTACCAGCAGGTGGAGGAGGCGGCCGCCTTTGGCCTGCCCTACATCCTGGTGCGCAGCCCCCAGGCCTACGACACCACCACCCTCAACTACAACTGGCAGATCTGGAACACCCAGGCCTTCTCGCTGTACAGCACCTCCACCGAGTGTGCCGACGACGACGCGGCCCGGCTGGCGGTGGAGTCCATCCTGCGTTTTCTGGCGGTGAAGGGGCTGCTCAAACGGCCCTACTTCCCGGCGGCGGGCCAGCCCCGTATCCTGCGGGAGAACGCCCTGCACACCGTTCTGTCTCATGCCGGCGGCCTGATGCTCAACCGCCGCGCCCCCGGCGACCGGGTGGAGGCAGGGGAGCTGCTGGGCGAGATCATCGACCCCTGTACCTGCCGCTCCCTGGAACAGCTCCGGGCGGACTGCCGGGGCCGGGTATTCTTCTGCCACCGGGCCCAGCTGATCAACGGACACGAGGTGGCCTTCCGCCTTTTGCCCGAATAATCCGGCAAACAAGAGAACAAATACAGCAAACCCCCGCGGTGCAAGCCATCGCGGGGGTTTGCTGTATTTGAGATATGGACAAAAAGGGAAAGGCAGAAGAAAGTTACTTGCCCAGGGCCTTGAACATCCAGCCCTTGTAGGCTTCCACACCGGGCTGATCGAAGGGATTGATGCCCAGGATGCTGCCCGAGATGTAGCAGGCAAACTGGAAGAAGTAGAACAGCTGGCCGAAGTTGTAGGCGTCCAGGGCGGGAACGTCGAAGATCAGGCAGGGCAGCTTTTCGCTGTGGGCGGTGACGGTGGCCGAGAAGGCCGCCTTGTTGATGTCGTAGAAGTCCTTGCCGTTGAGGTAGTCGAAGTAGTCGGCCTTGCCGTCGGGCATGACCACCAGGCTGTCCTGCCGGGCATCCACGTTCAGGAAAGTCTCGAACATCAGCGGTGCGCCGTCCTGAATGTACTGGCCCACCGCATGCAGTTCCTCGGAATACTCGGCGGCCACGGGGAAGAGACCTTTGCCGTCCTTGCCCTCGCTCTCGGCAAACAGCTGGACCCACCACTTGTAGAACCAGCGGAACTGAGGCTCAAAGCTGGCCAGCAGTTCCAGCTTGTAGCCGCGCTGATAGTAGAGGTTGCGCAGCACCGCATAGCGCAGGGCCAGGTTGTCCTCCGGCACGCCGGTGTGCAGCGTCGTCTCCATGTCGGCGGCGCCCCGGACCAGGGTCCGGATGTCGATGCCCGCCACAGCCATGGGCAAAAGGCCCACATAGGTCATGGCGGTGTAGCGGCCGCCCACGTTGGTGGGGAAGGGCACAAAGGTGTATCCCTCGGCCTTGCACAATTCCTCCAGGGAGGAACCGTAGGTGCCGGTGCAGATGATGCGGTCGGCGGCTTCCTCGGGGGAATAGCGGGCAGCCAGTTCCCGGCGGAGAACCCGGAAGGAGGCGCCCGGTTCCAGCGTCTCAAAATTCTTGGCGATGCAGTCCACCGCAAAGCGCTTGCCTTCCAGCTTTTTCAGCATGCGGTTCATGGCGTTGGCGGACAGGGTGTTGCCCGCGTAGACGATCTCGGGTCCGGTGCCGTCGGCCAGCGCCTCAATGACGCTGCGGGCGGCGTTGTTGGAGCCGCCTACCCCGATGAGCACAAAGGCGTCGCAGGTCTCCCGGACATGGGCCGCAATGCGCTCGATCTCGGCAAGCACTTCCTCCCCGGCCCACTCATCCACGTGCAGCCAGCCCTGGCTGTCGGCGTAGCGATCCTCCCCGGCCTGCGCCCGCAGCAGAGCGGGTACGCCGTCGCGGATGGCGGCAGCCAGTTCAGCCTCGCCCACCAGGGCGCGCTGATCGCGGATACTCAGTTTCAACATGATATTCACTCCCCTTTGGTATTGTCAGGGTCTCAGATCCATGAGCTTGGGCAGCGGTGCGCCGATGAGGGGGCGGCACCACTCCTTGAAGGCCTCGGTGATGTTGTTGCCGCGCTCGTTGATGAACTCGTCGGGCATTTTGCGCTCGGTCATCATGACCTCCTGGATATCCACCAGGAAGGTCTCGCAGCGGTAGTTGGGGCCCGGCACACGGCGCAAAGCCACCATCTTGCCGCTCTGGCCGGTGGTGACGGCATCCACCGCCGCACGGCCGCACAGTTCGGCCTCGGTGCGGTCGGTGTCGCTCTGCCAGGCGATGGACGCCCGGCCCAGGATGCCCGGCTTTTCTGCACGGGCCTTGTAGCCCAGCTTCTTGATGATGAGGTTGGCCAGATGGGCGGACACGTCGCCAAAGTAGGTGGCCCGGCCCACCGTGAAGACAGGCTCCACAATGGGGGTGCCGTCGGCGTAGTGCAGGCCCTCGCTGGCCACCACCACGCCGTGGCCCTTGGTCTTGATGAGCTGCTCCACGTCGCAGAGGAATTCCTCCTCCTTGAAGGCCCGCTCGGGCAGGTAGATCAGGTCGGGGCCGTGGGCATAGCTGTCGGTGGCCAGGGCGGAGGCCGCCGTCACCCAGCCGGCGTTGCGGCCCAGGGCCTCCACCACCACAATGTGAATGGGCAGGCCCTCCACGTCGCAGCAGACCTCGGCCACACTGCCCGCCATGTACCGCGCCGCACTGCCGAAGCCCGGCGAGTGGTCGGTGATGGCCAGGTCATTGTCCATGGTCTTGGGGATGCCGATGACGTTGATGCCCCGGTCGGCACACCGGG
>JAHZHS010000099.1 GCA_019420135.1 Oscillospiraceae bacterium
TGTAACCCTGGGCGCGGCCGACGAGTACTACCGCCACTGCATCAGCAAGATGGCCGCCCTGCATTTTCCCTCCTGCGCCGACAGCGCCGCCCGCCTGGTCCGCATGGGGGAGGAGCCTGGCCGGGTCTTCTGTGTGGGCGGGCTGGGAGACCAGAACATCCGCACCCTGCCCAAAATGACCCGGCAGGAATTGTGCAGTTCCACCGGATTTGACCTGATGCAGCCCTTTGCCCTGGTGACCTTCCACCCGGAGACAGGGGCGGACGCCCCCGACCCTGCCGTCCAGTCGGCGGCCCTCTGCCAGGCCATGGAGGCGGTGGAGGGAATCTTCTGGCTCATCACCGGCTCCAACGCCGACGCGGGGGGCGAGATCTGCTCCGCCGCCATGCGCACCTTCGCCGCTGCCCACCCCGACCGGGCGGGCTTTGTCCAGAGCCTGGGGCTCAGGCGCTATCTGTCCGCCATGAAGTACGCCTCCCTGGTGGCAGGCAACTCCAGCTCCGGCGTGGTGGAGACCCCCTCCTTCAGGGTTCCCACCGTCAACATCGGCAGCCGGCAGGCAGGACGCATTCTCTGCGCCAACGTACTCTCCTGCGGCGGGGAGGCCGGAGAGATGGAGGCTGCCCTGCGCCAGGCTCTCACCCCGGAGTTTGCCGCTCTGGCAAAGACCGCCCGCAGCCCCTACAACGGCGGGGACACCGCGGGCAAGATCGTCCGGGTGCTGGCTGCCCGCATAGGCACCCCTGCCATGACCGGGGCCAAGACCTTCTACGACGGCCCGGTGCCGGACTTTGACCCCATGGCCGAACCGGTGCTGTGAGGGGGCTGGCTGTTTCTGACTTTGAAGGGGAACGCCCCGTTTTTCTGCAATTCTGCCCCCGGCCCGCCGCCGGGGAGAAAGGACCCTGCCATGAAACTTCTCATTGTGGGTCTGGGCAGCATGGGCAAGCGCCGCGCGCGTCTGGCCCGGGGCCTGGACAAGGACATCCGCATTGCGGGCGTGGATACCGCCGAATCCCGCCGGGAGGAGGCCGTCAATCTGGGACTGACCGACGCCGCCTATCCCTCCATCGGGGAAGCGGTGGAGGCCTTTGCCCCCGACGCCGCCCTGGTCTGCACCGCCCCCCTGTCCCATGCGGCGGTCATCGGGGAGCTGCTGGACGCAGGCCTTCCCGTTTTTACCGAGTTAAACCTCGTCTCCGACGGCTATGCGGAAAATCTGGCCAAGGCAAAGGCGCGCAACCTGGTGCTGTTTCTGTCCTCCACCATGCTCTACCGCCGGGAGATCCAGTACATCAAGGCCCAGACCGAAGCCTTCGGCAAACCGGTGCATTACATCTACCACATCGGTCAGTATCTGCCCGACTGGCATCCCTGGGAGAACTACAAAAACTTCTTTGTGGGCAATGCCCGCACCGGCGGCGTGCGGGAAATCCTGGGCATCGACCTGCCCTGGCTGCTGGATACCTTCGGCCCGGTGGAGGACGTGACCATCCGGTGCGACAGCATCAGCGACCTGGGTCTGCCCTACCCCGACTGCGCCACCCTGCTGCTGCGCCATGCCTCAGGCGCCCAGGGCGTGCTGGCCGCCGACGTGGTCAGCCCCAAGGCGGTGCGCAACTTTGAGTGCTTCGGCGACGGGCTGCACCTCTTCTGGGAGGGCAACCCCAAGGCCCTCTACCGCTTTGCCGACGGGGACAAACAGCTGGTGGACACCTACGGCGACTTCACCCACGACCCGCGGTACAGCGACAACATCGTGGAAAACGCCTACGTGGACGAGCTGGCCAACTTCTTTGCCGTGCTCAAGGGGGAGGAAGCCCCACGCTGGAGCTTTGAGAAGGACCTGGCCGCCATCGACATCATGGACAAAGTCCAGGCCGCCGGTCAGGCGTGACCGGACACTATCGTGATTTTTCCGGGAGGGGATCATCCCATGCAAACACTCTCCGCGCTCTTCATTGGCCTTGGGTCCATCGGGACCAGGCATCTGAAAAACCTGCACGCCATCTGTGCCAGACGGGGCATCCATCTGGAAGTGGACGCCCTGCGCAGCGACCTGTCCCGTCCTCTGCGCCCCGGGGTGGCGGAACTGCTCCGCGCCCAGTACACCGACGCGGCAGCATTGGGACAGTATGACCTGGCTTTCATCACCAATCCCACCAGCCTGCACGCCGATGCCCTCAAAGCCATCCGCGGCAAGGCGGGGGCACTGTTTATTGAAAAGCCCATCTTCTCCGCCGAGCAGACGTGGCTGGACCCCGCCGACCTGATGCCCGCCGGGCAGAAGGCCTATGTGGCGGCGCCCATGCGCTGGTGCGGCGCCATGCTGGCTCTGAAAAAGCTGCTGCCCACCCTGCACCCCTACTGCGCCCGGGTGATCTGCTCCTCCTACCTGCCCGACTGGCGGCCGGGGGTGGACTACCGCACGGTGTACAGCGCCCACCGGGCGCTGGGGGGCGGGGTGACCATCGACCTGATCCACGAGTGGGATTATCTGGTGGACCTGTTCGGCACGCCGGAGGAGGTACACAACTTCAAGGGCACCTACTCCGAGCTGGAGCTGGACTCCGACGATCTGTCGATCTACATTGCCCGGTGGCCCCACATGCTGGGGGAGGTCCATCTGGACTACTTCGGCCGGGGATACCGGCGCAGCATCGAGCTGTTCTGCCGCGACGGCAGCGTGGTGGCGGATTTCGGCGCGGGTACGCTCACCCTGCCCGACGGAACGGTGCAGTCTTACGCCGAGGACGTGAACGAGCGCTACCTGCGGGAAAT
Source organism: Oscillospiraceae bacterium (assembly GCA_019420135.1). Classification (GTDB taxonomy): domain Bacteria; phylum Bacillota; class Clostridia; order Oscillospirales; family Ruminococcaceae; genus Gemmiger. The sequence continues at coordinate 2,782 of JAHZHS010000099.1, forward strand.
GGATTACTTTGTGGGCTACGCCCTCGGTGAGGAAACCGAGAGCCTCAACCCGCCCGCCACGGCCTGCCGTGTGCTCAAACTGACATTGGGGGAACTGGTATGAAAGAACGTCTTTTGATCTCTGTCTGCGGCCGTGCAGGCAGCAAGGGGTTTGCCAACAAGAACCTGAAAAACTTCTGCGGCCATCCGCTGGTCTACTACACCCTGAGCGCCGCCGAGCTCTTTATCAAGGCGCACCCGGAAATTTCGGTGGACATTGCCCTGAACACCGACTCCGACCTGTTGGCCGACCTGGTGGCAAAGGAATACCCCGAGGTCGTCTATCTGCCCCGGGGCGAGGAGCTGGGCGGGGACTCGGTGCCCAAGATGCGGGTGTTCCAGGACACCCTGGCCCGCATGGAGGAGCGCACCGGCACCCCCTACGACTATCTCATGGACCTGGACATCACCAGCCCCCTGCGCACCGCCGCCGACGTGGAGAACGCCGTGGCCAAAAAGCGCAGCCGTCCCGACCTGGATCTGGTGTTCAGCGTCACCGAGGCCCGGCGCAATCCCTGGTTCAACATGGTCAAGGATGCGGGCGACCACGTGGAGCAGGTCATCCACAGCCCCTTCACCGCCCGGCAGCAGGCGCCCGCCGTCTACGACGTCAACGCCTCCATCTATGTATTCCAGCGGGATTTTCTGGCCAGCAACACCGACGGCATGCTGTGGAGCGGCAAGATCGGTGTGTCGGTCATGATGGATACCGGCATCATCGACATTGATTCCGAGGCCGACTATCTGCTCATGGAGGCCATCGGCGCCCATCTCTACGCCCACAATCCCGCCTTTGCCGCTGTGCGCGACAACATCCGCGGATGACTGCCCGCTCTGAGGATGCCCTCCTCCGCCGCCGGACGCTGCTTTTCAGCCTGCTGGCCGGGCTGGGCGTGCTGCTGGCCCTCTATCTGGCGGGAGGCTGGCGGCCCTACGTCAACGCCCCCGCCGGCTTTCATTACGGCATCAACAGCCCTCTGGACGCTCTGACCCTGCTGCTGCCCCCCGGCTGGCGGGTGCTCACCCAGCAGGGATTTCTCATCCTGCGGGCCGCGGCGGCAGGGGGCGTCCTGTGCTGGTATCTCATGCGGCATCTGGGACAGGTCAGCCGGCTGTTTGCTCCCCTGTGCGCCGGGTACGCGGCCGCCGTCTACACCGGCTGCATCATCAACTTGGTCTGGGTGGACGCCGCCACCCTGCTGCCTCTCATGCTGGACGCCGCCGATACCGTTCTCCAGACCGGGCGGGTCCGCCGTCTGCTGGTGCTGACTTTTGTCTGCGTGGCCGTCAACTGCTACACCGCCTGGCCGCTGTGTGTCTACTGCCTGTTCTACCTCGTCTGGCAGGTCCTGCGCCGCCCCGGCCCCATGGACTGGCCGGGATTTTTCCGGGCCATCGGCAACGGCCTCCGGGCCATGCTGCCCGGTATGGCCGCCGCCATCCTGCTGGTGCTGCCCGTAGTGTGGTCCCAGTACCGCAGCGACGCCTTCCATATGGCGGCAGCCGGGGAACAGTTCGGCTTTGAGCCCATGGAGCTCATCTACTGCCTGTTTTTCGGGCGGTATTCCTCCGCCTGTGCGGCGGCGGGCATGCCCTATCTCTACATCGGCAGCGCGGCGCTGATCCTGGCCCTGCTCTATTTCATGGGCAATGACGACTCCACCCGCGCCAAGTTCGCCAGCGCTTTTCTGCTGGCGGGCGTGCTGGCCAGCTATCTGGTGGATGTGCCGGGCCTTACCTGGCAGAACGGGGATGATCTGGCGGTCTTCCCCTTCCGGTACGGATTCCTGCTCAGCGCCATGCTGCTGATCCTGGCCGCCGACACGGTGGTCAAGGATCCCCCGCCCATCTCCTCCCTGGCGGCGGCCATGTTTGTGCTGGCCATCTATCTGCTGGGCTACCGGGGTACCGTGGGCCCAGCCGCACGGCTGTGGCGACTGGGCATCGGGGGCGGGGTGTATCTGGCCTGCTGTGCTCTGCTGCGCCTGCGGGCCCAGCCCCGCTACCGCCGGAGCGCCGGGATTTTGCTGACGGTCCTGATGCTGGCCGATGTGATCGTCAGCAGCTGCATCACATTGTATGGAGCATTTCTATGGATATGAACACCCCTGAAACCCAGACCCGCGCCATGCATCTGGTCATGGACGCGGGTAAACTGCTGCTGGAAAACGGCGGCGAGGTTTTCCGCGTCCAGCAGACCATGCAGATCATGGCCGACAGTCTGGGCATTGAAGGTTTCAACACCTATGTGGTGACCAACGGCATCTTTGCCTCCGCCAACGCCTGCAACGAGGTCCGGCACATCCCGTCGGTCTCCATCCATCTGGCCCGGGTGGAGGCCGTCAACGAGCTGTCCCGGGAGATCGCCGCGGGCAGTCTGGATCTGGCGGGGGCCGAAACCCGTCTGAAGGAGATCCGCTCCCTGCCTGCCCGGCATCCCGGTGTGCTCATCGCGTCGGCAGCGGCGGGCAGTGCCTGCTTCGGCTACCTGTTCGGCGGCGGCCTGCCCGAGACGCTGGCTGCCCTGGCTGCCGGTATCGTGGAGAGCATCCTCGTCCAGCTCTGCCGCCGGTGGCACATCAGCCGGATCTTTTCCGACATTATCTCGGCGGCGGCGGGTACCGCCATTGCCCTGCTCTGCCGTCTGCTGTGGCCGCCCCTGGATGTGAGCACCGCCGCCATCGGCGCCCTGATGGTGCTGACCCCCGGCGTATCCCTGGCCATGGGCATCCGGGACATCATCAACGCCGACTATCTGTCCGGCGCCATCCGCCTGCTGGACGCCGTGCTGGTGGCCGGCTGTCTGGCCGGCGGCGTGGTGCTGACCTACACCGCCGCACGGGCACTCTGGGGGGTGGCACTATGAGAAATCCGCTGTTTCAGTTTGTGGTGGCCGCCTTTGCCACCATCTTCTTCGGGGTGACCTTCCATGTACCCAGCCGCCACTACATCGCCTGCGGCATTGTGGGCGCGGTGGGCTGGGTGACCTATCTGGCCTGCCATGACCTGGGCGGACTGTCCCCCGCCACCGCCACCCTGGTGGCCGTACTGCCCCTGACGCTTTTGTGCCGGATCTTTGCCGTCCGGTTCCGCGCCCCGGTGACGCTGTATCTGCTGTGCGGCATCTTTCCCCTGGTGCCCGGCGCAGGCATCTACTACCCCGCCTACTACTTTCTTCAGGATGAGGGCGCCCTGTGCGCCGAGCGGGGCTTCGAGACCCTCAAGATCGCCCTGGCCATCGCCTTCGGCATCGCTCTGGTGTCGGCCATTCCCCTGCCCCGGCACCGCACTCTGCCCCGGAAATAAACCCATACAAAAAACGCCCGCCTTCCCTTTTGCCTGGGAAAGCGGGCGGTTTTGTTATACAATGCTTACTGCTCGGGCGGAATGACAAAGGCAATGCCTGCCGCCGAGGGTCCGATGTGGGTGCCGATGACCGAGCCGATCTGGCTCAGGTGGCCGCCCTCCAGCTTGAGGTTGTTGCGCACATAATGCTGGATGGGCCCCAGCACCAGCTTGTCGCTGGAATAGACCATGACGAAGTCATAGCGAGTGTCGATGCCGCCCATCTTGTCCATCTGCTTGAAGAGGGCCACGTAGGCGCCGGGACGGCCGCGGGCCTTGTCCGCCAGATGGACAGCGCCGTCATACACCGACAGCACCGGCTTGATGCCCAGCGCGCCGCCCACCAGGGCCACAGCGGCGGGCAGACGGCCGCCCTTGTGCAGGTGCTTGAGGCTGTCCACCACGGCCAGGATGCGGATGCGCTTTTTCAGAATGTCCAGGGAGGCAGCGATCTCGGCGGCGCTGACCCCCTCCTCCCGCAGGCGGACGGCCTCCCGGATGAGGATGTACTCGCCGGGGGAGGCGGTATCCGAGTCCACAAAGTAGACGTCGTGGAACTCACAGTCCTCGGCGGCCAGCTTGGCGCACTGGAAGGTGCCCGACAACTTGGAGGAGATCAGAATGGCGATCACCTCATCCCCGGCGGCCTTGGCTTCCTCGAACACCTGGATGAAGGCTTCCGGGGAGGGCTGGCTGGTGCGGGGCAGTTTGTCGGCCTTTGCCAGCCGGTCATAGAAATCCGCGCGGGTCATGTCGATGCCGTCGCGGATGGTCTCGCCGTCCTCAAACAGCACGTTCAGGGGCACAATGTGCAGCCCCGGAATGGCAGCGGCCTCCTTGGCGGTCAGGTCGGCGGCGGAATCGGTCAGGATACGGATCATGGCAGACACCTCTGATTCTGTACGGCACGGGACAGCCGCGCCGGGTGATGGGTGGGATGGCCCGGATAGGTCAATTATTTTATATATTTTACCACATTTTCCCCAAATGTCAAAAATCGGACAGTTGTGTAAAACTGTCCGATTTCACAGGATATTTCAGCGGGGACGCACAAAGGCGGCCAGCAGGTTGACGGCGCTGCTGACGATGAGGGAAATGCCGATGAGGCGCATCATCATGGCAGTGGAGGCCACCGGTGCAAACAAAGCAGCCAGGCCCAGCAGCAGGCAGAGGATGCCCACCACCAGGGGCAGCCACCAGAGGCCGTCGCCCCAGCGCTGGCGCTGGATGGCGTTCTGCACGCTGTTGACGCCCTCCACCAGCAGAAAGACGCAGATGATCATACCCACGATCTCCACCAGGATGGTGGGGCGGGTGACGATGAAGAGTCCCAGCACAGTGCCCGCCACGCTGAGGGGCAGGAAGGGGTCGCTGAGCAGGGTAGCGCGCCGGAAAGCCGCCGCATTGAGGATGCCCGCAATGCCGGAAAGAAGCACCAGCCAGCCGATGAGGGAGCAGATGGCCCCGGTGGCATCCCAGGGGCGGGCCACCAGATAGATGCCCAGGACAATGCCCACCAGCGGCATGACAATGCGGTCCCACTGGATGTTCACATGGTTCATATACATACCATCCTTTCGCGCGGAGGTGCCGCGCAGGTCCTTTGTGTAAGTATAGTATAACACAG